>CALCBC010000062.1 GCA_937898525.1 uncultured Sphingomonadales bacterium | reverse complement strand
ACCATGCCGAGGATACCCGCGGCCACCCGCTCGAACTCTACCGAGCCGACGACCGCTTCGTGGACCACGCCCTGCACGAGAATCCACCCCGCCCCGAACGCCGAGTAGCGGTCGATCCCTCCTGTCCGCCGCCACTGGTGCACGAGGATCGCCGCCGCCATCGACCACAGCGTCAGGTAGAGCCAGAAGGTCGGCACCGGGTCGTCGAGCCCCAGCGCATTGGCCCAGAACCGGTTCACGCCGGGCGGGATGACCGGCAGCATGGCGAAGAGGATCATCCGGCGGTGGATGTCCAGCCTCGTCCGATTGCGGATCGCCAGCGTGAACATCACGGCAAAACCGAGGAAGGCGAGGAGTCCGAGGTAGAGCCCGTCGGTCCCGGCCGGCCTCCCGGCGGCGTAGCCGCGGCCCGAGGCGACCAGCTGCATCATCAGGCCGATCAGGATGGTCGCGGTGCCTTGCGCGATGCCCCAGGTGCCGAGCGCGCGGTGCAGCCTGACGTTGCCGGAACACACCAGCGCCGACTGGAGCAGCAGCAGGAGCATCCAGGCGACGAACACCGCCCCATGCAGGTGCACGATCGGCGGCGCCGGCGGGAAATCGCCCCGGAGGGCCGGAAGGAACGAGTGAATCCCGAAGCCCGCGAACACGAACAGGCACATCGCCAGCGTCATCCAGAAGAAGAATGACGGCCTGAAGCTGCGAACGGGTGCCGAAGTCGCGGCGGCGACGGATGCGGTCATGGCCCTCCCCCAAGGCGTCGCACGATGACGCCGCGCTTCAGCGGCTGCAAGCCTGGTTCGACACGGAACAGGGAGGATCTCAACGCTCGAAATCCTCCCTGTCGGCGAAGCCGATGGCGAGAGGAACCGCGGCGCCGGAGGTGGGCCTGCGCGCACTCACGTGCGGAAAACGCAACACCTGTTGCACTTTGCGAAAGTGTCCTCAGGACGATCGATTGTTTCGATCATCTTCATCGCAACAAATCGCTTTTTTGCGCGACGTCAATGCCTATTTCCGGTCCGGATTTCACGGCTCCCGGGAGCCAACCAACATCGGAGGCAAGACCAGACATGGGTATCATCGGCAGCACCATCCAGCCGTTCAAGGCGACCGCGTTCCAGGCGGGCAAGGACTTCTTCGAGGTCACCGAGAAGGACATCGCCGGCAAATGGGCGGTGTTCTTCTTCTACCCGGCGGACTTCACCTTCGTCTGCCCGACCGAGCTCGAGGATCTCGGCGAGCACTACGAGATGCTGCAGAAGCTCGGCGTCGAGGTCTACGCGGTCTCGACCGATACGCACTTCAGCCACAAGGCCTGGCACGACACTTCGGAGAAGATCGGCAAGCTCAAGTACGCCTTCCTGGGCGACCAGCTGCACACGCTGTCGAAGAACTTCGGGGTGCTGCGCGAGGACTCGGGCCTGGCCGACCGAGCGACTTTCGTGATCGACCCCGACGGCGTGATCCAGATCATGGAGATCACCTGCGAGGGCGTTGGCCGCAACGCCAACGAGCTGGTGCGCAAGATCCGCGCCGCGCAGTACGTGCGCAACCACCCGGGCGAAGTCTGCCCGGCCGCGTGGGAGGAAGGCGCCGAGACACTCGCCCCCTCGCTCGACCTCGTCGGCAAGATCTGAGCCCGCCACGGCTCAACGGAATGCACCTGCAGTAATAGCGGGTCGCAAGGTGGCCCGGGGCAATCCTCCCCCCAAACCCCCGCCCCGGGTCACCGCTTTGTTTCGATCCTCCCCGAGATGAGCTCGGGGAGGATTACGCGGGATGCGGGCCCCCCTTGGGGACTGTCCCTCTCCCGAGAGACCCCGCCCACGCCGCAACGGTGAGGACCTGAGGAAACGGAAATGCTCGACGCGACGATGACCGAACAGCTGAAGCAGTACCTCGCGATGCTGCGCGAGCCGGTCGAGCTCGTCGCCTCGCTCGGCGACGATGCGCGCTCGGCGCAGACTCGCGAACTGCTCGAGGAAATCGCGGCGCTCGGCGACAAGGTGACCGCGCGCTTCGACGGCGACAACGAGCGCCGCCCGAGCTTCGTCATCCGCCGCGCCTCGGACACCGGCAAGTGGGTCCGCTTCGCCGGTCTGCCGATGGGCCACGAATTCACCAGCCTGGTGCTGGCGCTGCTGTGGGCCGGCGGCCATCCGCCGAAGGTCTCCGAGGACGTGCTGCGGCAGATCGAGAACCTCGAGGGCGACTACAACTTCGAGATGTACTTCTCGCTGTCGTGCCACAACTGCCCCGACGTGGTGCAGGCGCTGACGCTGATGGCGCTCAACAACCCGCGGATCACCGCGACCCTGATCGAGGGCGGCGCGTTCCAGGAGGAAGTCGACGCGCGCGGCGTGATGGCCGTGCCGGCGACCTTCCTCAACGGCGAGATGTTCGCCAGCGGCAAGATGACCGTCGAGGAGCTGCTCGCAAAGCTCGACGGCAACGCGGCGGCGCGTGCCGCCGCGCGGCTTGGAGAGAAGGAGCCGTTCGACGTGCTGGTGATCGGCGGCGGCCCGGCCGGCGCGGCGGCCGGCATCTACGCCGCGCGCAAGGGCTTCCGGACCGGCATCGCCGCGGAGCGCTTCGGCGGGCAGGTGCTCGACACGCTCGGGATCGAGAACTTCATCTCGGTGCCCTACACCGAGGGGCCGCGGCTCGCGCGCCAGCTCGAGGAGCACGTGCGCGAGAACGGCATCGACCTGATGACGCTGGCCGAGGCCGAACGGCTGGTCCCGGCGAAGAAGCCGGGCGGCTGGCACGAGGTCGTGCTCAGGAACGGCGCTTCGCTGTCCGCCCGCGCGGTCGTGCTGGCGACCGGCGCGCGCTGGCGCAATCTGGGCGTGCCGGGCGAGTTCGAGTACCGCAACCGCGGCGTCGCCTACTGCCCGCACTGCGACGGCCCGCTGTTCAAGGGCAAGCGCGTGGCGGTGATCGGCGGCGGCAACTCGGGCGTCGAGGCGGCGATCGACCTCGCCAACATCGTCGAGCACGTCACGCTGATCGAGTTCGACGCGCAGCTGCGCGCCGACCAGGTGCTGCAGGACAAGCTGCGCAGCCTGAAGAACGTCGACATCCACCTGTCGGCCCAGACCACCGAGATCACCGGCGATGGCGAGCGGGTCAATGGCCTCGTCTACAAGAACCGCGTCTCGGGCCAGGAGCATCGGGTCGAGCTCGAAGGCATCTTCGTCCAGATCGGCCTCGTTCCCAACACCGAGTGGCTCAAGGATTCGGGCATCGCGCTGTCCAAGCACGGCGAGATCGAGATCGACCACAAGGCGGCGACCAACCTGCCCGGCGTGTTCGCCGCGGGCGACTGCACGACCGTGCCCTACAAGCAGATCGTCATCGCCATGGGCGAGGGATCGAAGGCGGCGCTGAGCGCGTTCGACTATATCATCCGCAATGCCCCCGCCGAGGACGTGGCCGTGGCGGCGTGAGCGGCTGTGATCGATTGAGTCGCTTGAAATCGGCTGATTGATTTAGTCGTTCAACCTTATCGGACTATCTCGTTTAGGCGTCCCCCGGGCGCCTGATACTCTCTCCCGGCCAGAAACGCTGGCACGGAGTCGCGTGCGCAAAGCCCGGCCCAAGGAGAGGAGATATCCGATGGACGCGAAAACTGGCTCGATCGAAGGCTGCCCCGTGCCTCACGGCGGCGGAGTCCGTTCGCTGCTCGGCCGCACCAACAAGGACTGGTGGCCCGAGATGCTCGCCACGGAGATCCTCAACCCCAACGGGCCGACCAACCCGCACGGCGAGGACTTCGACTACCCCGCGGCCTTCCTCGAGCTCGACTATCACGCGCTCAAGGAAGATCTGCGCGCGCTGATGACCGACAGCCAGCCGTGGTGGCCGGCCGACTACGGGCACTATGGCCCGTTCTTCATCCGCATGGCCTGGCACGCGGCCGGCACCTACCGCACGGCCGATGGCCGCGGCGGCGCCAACAGCGGGCAGCAGCGCTTCGCCCCGCTCGATTCCTGGCCCGACAACGGCAACCTCGACAAGGCGCGCCGGCTGCTGTGGCCGATCAAGCAGAAGTACGGCAGGAACATCAGCTGGGCCGACCTGCTGATCCTCGCCGGCAACGTCGCTATCGAGGACATGGGCGGGCCGATCTTCGGCTTCGGCGGCGGCCGCGCCGACGTGTTCGAGCCCGAGCGCGACATCTACTGGGGCTCGGAGGACAAGTGGGTCAACGAGGGCGTGCAGACGCGCATCGCCCCGGAGCACGGCATGCACGAGCTCGAAGGCCCGCTGGCGGCGATCCAGATGGGCCTGATCTACGTCAACCCCGAGGGTCCGGGCGGCGTGCCCGACCCGATGCAGTCCGCCCGCGACATCAAGGCGACCTTCGAGCGGATGGCGATGAACCACGAGGAGACCGTCGCGCTGACTGCGGGCGGCCACACCTTCGGCAAGGCGCACGGCAACGGCGACCCGTCGAAGCTCGGCCCGGCTCCCGCCGGCGGCGACCTGACCGCGCAGGGGTTCGGCTGGGTCAGCCAGAACGAAAGCGGCTGCGGCGAGCACACGGTGACCAGCGGTCTCGAGGGCTCGTGGGTCAACACGCCGACGCAGTGGAGCGAGAACTACTTCCGCCTGCTGCTCGACTACGAGTACGAACTGGTCCGCAGTCCCGCCGGCGCCCAGCAGTGGCAGCCGATCGGCCAGAAGCCCGAGGACATGGCCCCGGCGGCGTGGGACCCGGACATCCGCGTGCCGACGATGATGACCACCGCCGACATGGCGCTCAAGGTCGACCCCGAGTTCCGCGCGATCAGCGAGAGGTTCCGCAACGACCACGAGGCGTTCAAGGAGGCCTTCGCGCGCGCGTGGTTCAAGCTGACTCACCGCGACATGGGGCCCAAGGTCCGCTACCTCGGCCCCGAGGTGCCGGCGGAAGACCTGATCTGGCAGGATCCGGTCCCGGCTGGCCGGATGCCGAGCGACGCCGAAGTCGCCGAGGTCAAGGCGCGGATCGCCGACAGCGGCCTCACCGTCAGCCAGCTGGTCAAGACCGCCTGGGCCTCGGCCTCGACCTACCGCAAGTCCGACCACCGCGGCGGCGCCAACGGCGCGCGCGTGCGGCTCGCGCCGCAGAAGGACTGGGAGGTCAACGAACCCGAGATGCTGGCGAAGGTGCTCGACACGCTCGAGGGCCTGCGCGGCAACCTCAGCATGGCTGACACGATCGTGCTCGGCGGCGTCGTGGCACTCGAGAAGGCGATCGCGGCCGCCGGCGGCGACGAGCCGGTGCCGTTCACCGGCGGGCGCGGCGACGCGACCCAGGAGCAGACCGACGCCGACAGCTTCGCGGTGATGGAGCCGGAGGCCGACGCGTTCCGCAACTACGTCGGCAAGAAGAAGCTCGCGGTGAAGGTCGAGGAGATGATGCTCGACCGTGCGAGCCTGCTCGGCCTCTCGGTGCCCGAGATGGTCGCGCTGGTCGGCGGCCTGCGCGTGCTCGGCGCCAACCACGGCGAGCGCGGCCACGGCCACTTCACCACGCGCTCCGGGCAGCTGACCAACGACTTCTTCGTCAACCTGCTCGAGATGACCAACGTCTGGCAGGCGGTCGAAGGACCGGACGGCGAGGAATACGTCGCCAGCGACCGCACCAGCGGCGGCGAGACCTGGCGGGCGACGCGCGCCGACCTGATCTTCGGCTCGAACTCCGAGCTGCGCGCGCAGTGCGAGGTCTATGCCGAGAAGGGCGGGCAGGAGAAGTTCGTCAAGGACTTCGTCAGGGCCTGGACCAAGGTGATGGACGCCGACCGGTTCGACCTGCGTTACGCGAAGTATCACCAGGCGGCCTGAACGCAGCCGCGAGACGAACGGGCCCCGGCAGCGATGCCGGGGCCCTGTTCTATGGCCTGCGTCGCCTGAGCACGAGGTAGAGCGCCCCGTCGCCGCCGTGCCGCCGGTGCGCGGCGCGTACCGCGGCGATGTCCGCTGCGTGCGGGCCGGCGGCGAGCCAGTCGATCACCTTGGCCCGTATCGCGCCGCGGCGGCTGCCGCGGTCGGCGGCATCGGCCGGTCGCGCCTTGCCGGTGATCAGCAGCACCAGCCGCGCGCCCATCGCCTTGGCCTGGGCGAGCCCCGCATCGAGCCGCGCATGCGCCTGCGCGAGCGTGTGACCGTGCAGGTCGAGCGTGAAGTCGGGCGCGAGCGCCGCCCGGTCAAGCTTGCGGTCCCAGGAGGAGTCGAGGCCCATCCGATCCTCTCCGCGCGAAGCGGGGGGAGGGGGACCGCCGGACCGCAGGACCGGTGGTGGAGGGGTTTTCGCTGCCGGCCGCCTGGCTTTCCCGGGTCCGGGTTCGGGCGGTCGCCCACCACCAGCCTTCGGCTGCTCCCGCTCCCCGGGCGGAGCTCGGGGAGGATCGAGCGGTGTCACCGTCGCCGTCACGCGCCGCCACAGCGCGGCTTCCTCGGCGGTCAGCCCGCGCGGCGCCTTCGCCGGCATGTCAGTTGCGGCCGTTGAGGCGCGCGACCGTTCCCCTGGGCAGCAGCACCAGCGCCTGGCCGCGGGCGCTCATGCCGCCGGCGATCTCGCGCGCCTCAGCCCCGGCGCCCCAGAACGAATCGAACCGGTTCGGCCCCTTGATCGCCCCGCCGGTGTCCTGCGCGATCCACAGCCCGTTGACCTCGGGCCGGTCGGTCTGCAGCCACACCGGCGCACCGAGCGGGGTGTAGGCCGGGTCCGCGGCGACCGAGTTGCCGGCGCGCACCGGCACCTCGAGCGCACCGAGCGGCCCGTCGCCGGTCAGCTCGCGGAAGAACACCCACGAGCGGTTGAGCCGCATCAGTTCGCGCCCTTCCTCGGGATGCTCGCGCAGGTAGCGCATGATCCCCTGCATCGACGAGGGGTACTGGCCCGGCCCGTCGCCGAGCAGCCCGCGCTCGCGCATGACCGAGCCGATGCCGACGTACTCGCGGCCGTTCTGCCCGGCATAGCCGATGCGGATCACCTCGCCCTCGGGCGTGACCAGCCGGCCAGAGCCCTGGATCTGCAGGAAGAAGAACTCGATCGGGTCGGCCACCCAGGCGATTTCGAGCCCGCGCCCGGCGAGCGCGCCGTTCTCGATCTCGGTACGGTCGTAATAGGGCACGAACCTGCCTTGCGCGTCGTAGCGCCCGAGCGGCGGCCTGCCGGTGCGTTCCTGCGCGGGCATGTCCGCCGGCCAGTCGCGCACGAGGTCGCTCGGCAGCGCGTAGACCGGCACCTCGTAGCCCGGCCGGCGCGTGCGCGAACCGGCGATCTCGGGCTCGTAGTAGCCGGTCACGTGGGTCGTCCCCTCGCCGATGACCGCGGTCTCGAAATGGGCCGCGAAGAACCGCGCCGCCTCGCCGCGCGGCCAGTCCGCGGCGGCGGCGCAGGCCGGCTGCCAGTCCTCGGCGCGAGTCAGCCCGCTCGCATCGGTCCGCCGCAGCAGCCGCGGGCAGCTCTCGACGAACGAGGCGAGCGCCCCGGCAGCGTCCGCCGCGTCGAGGCGCAGCGATTCGACCGGCGGCCCGGCGCGCACGCCGGCGAGCACCGCCGTCGGCGGAGTCGGCACGGGACCGGGGGCCGGCTGCGGCGGCTCGCCGGGCGGGATCGCGCGGCAGCTGGCCAGCAGTGCCAGCGCCAGCACGCCGGCGCCGGCAATGCGAGACCTCCCCCGCACTGCGGGATCAGCCTTCGTCGGTCTCGTCGAGCACCCAGTCGGGCGCGGAGCTCGTCACGTCGCGCGAGAAGGTCCAGATGTCGCGGCTCTCGACGGCGTCGTCGAGCGAGCCGGCAATCACGTTGCCGTCCTTGTCGCGGGTGACCGTGGCGATGTCGGCCGTGAAGCGGACGGCGATCCGGGCAATGCGCCCCTCGAGCGTCGCCGAGTGGACCAGCGTGTCCTCGATCCGCACCAGCCGGTTGTCGAGCACTTCGCCTGCCGCCTCGCGCTCGTCGATCGCCGCGGCGAAGCTCTCGTAGACGTCGTCGTCGCACAGCTGGCGCAGCTCGTCCTTGTCGCCGCGCCAGAACGCCTCGAGGATCATCGCGTAGGCGGCCTTGGCGCCTTCGAGGAAGGTGAGCAGGTCGAAACGGCGGTCGGCCGCGCTGATTTCGCGCAGGCCCTGCTCGATCGCCGGGGCGACACCGGGAAGCTCGCGATTGGGGCGCGGCAGCTCGACGACCGGGGCGATCGCCGGTCGCGGCGCGGCGCCGGGTTCGCCCCGCTCGAAGCGCGTCGGCACCGGCTCTTCCTCATGCTCGGCTCGGCGGCCGAGGACCGAATAGAGCCTCAGCCCGAGGAAGGCGGCGATCAGGGCCAGAATGACGATTTCGACGATCACGTGCGCAGTGTTCCGGTTGTGTGCCGGGCTCCGGGCGATGGCGGCGGCCGGCTCTCGAATGCAATCGTGCCTCAAATAGGAACCGATTACAAATGAACAACGCCTGTGCGGCCATTTCCGGCCTCGCGGACGGCGCTTTTTGGCGCAGGCGTTGCGGCGGCGCCATGCGGGTGCTAGCGGGCGCGCAACCGCAACCCTGCATTTCATCCGAAAGATCCGACAATGGCCGAAGAAGGCGACGTCCTTACCAACCTCGATGCCGAGCCCGCGCCGGGCGGCAACGGGGCCGACAACCAGCCGATCGCCGGGCTGCTGCAGCAGTACGTCAAGGATCTCTCGGTCGAGAATCCCAGGGCGCCGGAAAGCTTCCAGTGGAACGAGCAGCCGCAGCTCGACGTGCAGTTCAACATCAGCGCGCGCAAGATCAACGAGGAAGTCAGCGAGATCGAGCTCAAGGTCAGCGTCAACGCCAAGGCTGCCCAGGGCACGGTCTACATCGTCGAGCTCGCCTATTGCGGACTCGTCGGCATGCGCAACATGAGCGAGGAGCACAAGCACGCCTTCACCTATGCCGAGGCGCCGCGGCTGCTGTTCCCGTTCGCGCGGCGGGTGATCAGCGACGCGGTGCGCGACGCCGGCTTCCCGCCGCTGATGCTCGACCCGATCGACTTCAACGGCATCTACCTGCAGCAGCTGCAGCAGCGCCAGGCCGGACAGGACGCTGCGCCGCCGGCCGGTGAGGCCTGATCCAGGGCCCAGCCTGAAGCGCGCGAGGTGAGCAGCCTCGTCAGGAACGTCGGCACGATCGGCGCGCTGACCGCCCTCAGCCGCGTGTTCGGCTTCGCGCGCGACATGCTGCTGGCGCGCGTGCTGGGGGCCGGGCTCGCGGCCGACGCCTGGCAGCTCGCGTTCACTCTGCCCAACACCTTCCGCCGGCTGTTCGCCGAGGGTGCGTTCTCGGTCGCGTTCGTGCCGATGTACTCGCGCGAGCTGCACGGCGAAGGCGGCGAGGCGGCCGCCGACCGCTTCGCCGGCGACGTGCTGTCGGTGTTCGTCTGGGTCCTGCTCGCCTTCAGCGCGGTATGCATCGTGGCGATGCCGGGGATCGTCTGGCTGCTGGCGAGCGAATACCGCGAGGTGCCGGGCAAGTTCGAGCTCTCGGTCGTGCTCAGCCAGGTGACCTTCCCGTACCTGATGCTGGTCAGCCTCGTGGCCATGCTCTCGGGGCTGCTCAACGCGCGCTCGCGGTTCGCACCGGGCGCGTTCGTGCCCGTGCTGCTCAACCTGGTGCTGATCGGCGGCATCCTCACCGGCTACTACCTGCGCGGGCCCGGGGGCGACGACGTGATCGTGGCCTGGGCCCTGGCGATCTCGCTGGTCGTCGCGGGGCTCGCCCAGCTCGGCTACATGTGGTGGGCCAAGCGCCGCGCCGGGGTGCGGCTCAGGATCACCGTGCCGCGCTTCACGCCCCAGGTGAAGAAGCTCGGCCTGCTGATGCTGCCGGCGACCTTCGGCGCCGGGGTCTACCAGATCAGCCAGCTGGTCGACACGTTCTTCGCCACCAGCCTGCCGCAGGGTTCGCTGACGCTGCTCAAGCTGGCCGACCGGCTCAACCAGATGCCGCTCGGAATCTTCGGCATCGCGCTCGGCACCGCGATCCTGCCGATGCTGGCGCGGCACATCCAGCAGGGCGACGAGCGCGAGGCGCAGCGTCTGCAGGCGAACGCGGTCGAGATCGGCACGCTGCTGACGCTCCCCGCGGCCGCGGCGCTGGCGATCTGCGCCCCGGCGTTCGTCACCGCGTTCTTCGTCGGCGGGCGGATGACCGACGCAGACGGCGCGATCATGGCCGACATCGTCGTCGCGCTGGTGGCCGGCCTCCCGGCCTACGTGCTGGTCAAGGTGTTCCAGCCGGCCTTCTTCAGCCGCGAGGACACGCGCACCCCGGTGTGGGTCGCGGCGGCGGTGCTGCTGATCAACATCGCGATCAACATCGTGGTGGTGCCGATCTTCGGGATCGTCGGGCTCGCGGGCGCTACCGCGTTCACCGCCACGCTCAACGTGGTGACGCTCTACGCGATCCTCCAGCTCCGCGGATGGTTCCGCTTCACCGGCAAGCTCGCCGGGCGAATCGCCCGGCAGCTCGTCGCCACCGCGGCGATGAGCGCCCTGCTGTGGTGGATGATGCCGCTGCTCGCCGACCGCTTCGGCGGCAGCGTGTTCGAGCGCGTCTGGTCGGTCGCCGCGCTGGTCGCCGCGGGCGGCAGCGCGTTCTTCGCCGTCGCCTGGCTCGTCGGGGCGCTCGACCGCGACCTCATCGGGGAACTGCGGCGCAAGCGCCCGGCGGCGCCGGTCAACCTCTCCGACTAGGGCTTTCGCGCGCGGCCGATTGTGCTATCGGCGCCGGCGATGAACCGCTCCGCCACCCTCGTGCGTAAGACGCCCCGCCTCATGGCGCGCGGCCGGGCGGCCTGGCGATGGCCGAGCTGCGCCATTTTCTGAGCGCCGCGCCCGGGCTTTCGGGCGACCTTCCCGTTTCCAGACTTGAATTGAGGCCATCACCATGCGCGTCGTTTCCGGCATCCAGCCCACCGGCTCACTCCACCTCGGCAACTACCTCGGCGCGATCCGCAACTGGGTCCGCATGCAGGATGCGATGGAGGACGGCAGCCAGTGCCTGTTCTTCCTCGCCGACCTGCACGCGATCTCGATGCCGCACGATCCGGCCGAGCTGCGCGCGGCGACGCTCGAGATGACCGCGGCGCTGGTCGCCTGCGGGATCGATCCCAAGCGCTCGATCCTGTTCAACCAGGCGCAGGTCCCCGCCCACGCCGAGCTGCAGTGGCTGCTCAACGGCACCGCCCGGATGGGCTGGCTGAACCGGATGACGCAGTTCAAGGACAAGTCGGGCAAGAACCGCGAGGGTGCGAGCGTCGCGCTGTTCACCTACCCGGTGCTGCAGGCGGCCGACGTGCTGCTCTACCAGGCGACCCACGTGCCGGTGGGCGAGGACCAGAAGCAGCACCTCGAGCTCGCGCGCGACATCGCGCAGAAGTTCAACAACGACTTCTGCCCCGAGGACGCGCCGCTGTTCACGCTGCCCGAGCCGATCATTCCGCCGGGGGCGGCGCGGATCATGAGCCTGCGCGACGGCACCGCCAAGATGAGCAAGTCGGACCCGTCCGAAATGAGCCGGGTCAACCTCGCCGACGATCCCGACGAGGTGATGAAGAAGATCAAGAAGGCCAAGACCGACCCCGAGCCGCTGCCGAGCGAGGAAGCCGGGCTCGAGGGCCGGCCCGAGGCGCTCAACCTGGTGACGATCTACGCCGCGCTGGCCGACCAGACCGTGGCCGAAGTGCTCGCGCAGTACGGCGGCCAGGGCTTCGGCGTGTTCAAGCCGGCGCTCGGCGAGCTGCTCGTCGAGACGCTGCGCCCGATCACCGCGCGTTTCACCGGCCTGCTCGCCGACCGCGAGGCGCTGGACGCGATCCTCGCCCGCGGCGCGGCCCGTGCCCGCGAGATGGCCGGGCCGACGCTCGAGGCGACCTACCGCGCGCTGGGGCTGCTGAGAGGCTGATCAATCCTCCCCGAGCTCGTCTCGGGGAGGGATTTGACTAATGCGGCCGTTCGGTGGCCCGGGCACGATCAAAGTGCCGAGCTGGTCGCCCGGCGGAACACGCCTCGCGTTCGTCAGTTATCACCTCAAACGATGACGCCGTGTCATTGAAAAATCACGATTTTTCCGACGCTTGCGTTCAAGCGCTATTCAGTTCGACAGGGTTATGGCACGATTCATCGAATGGCGGCCTTACGCGCGGGTTTCGCGCGTTCGGGTTGCATACCTTCGGAGTCTGGTTCCATGATGAGCACAATCGGCCGCAGCCTCAGAATGGTGCTGGTGCCGCTGGCGCTGGCGGCCCTCGCGGCCTGCGCGTCGCCGTTCCGCGCGGAGGTCTCGCGCTTCCAGTCGCAGCTGCCGGCACCGGCCGGACAGACCTTCACGGTCGTCGCCGAGGACCCCGAGCTGCAGGGAGGCATCGAGTTCCGCCAGTACGCCCAGCTGGTCGCCGACCACCTCGCTTCGCTCGGCTACACCCCGGTCAACGACCCGTCCGCCGCCAACCTGATCGTCCGCTTCGACTACGGCGTCGACAACGGCCGCGAGCGGGTCCGCTCGACCGGGTTCTACGACCCGTGGTGGGGTCCGTGGTACGGCTATCGTCCGTACTGGCGCGGCTATTATCGCCGGCCGTTCGGGCCCTGGGCCTGGGGCTGGGACTACGGCGCCTTTGGCCGGGGTCCCGAGGTGCGCAGCTACACGGTCTATACCAGCGGCATTTCGCTGAAGATCGAACGGGCGTCCGATGGCGAGCGGTTGTTCGAAGGCCAGGCGCAGGCCGTCTCGACCTCGAACCGGCTGCCCTATCTGGTGCCCAACCTGATCGACGCGATGTTCGTCGGTTTCCCGGGCAACTCGGGCGAAACCGTGCGCATCACGATCGCCCCCGAGGAACAGCGAGTCCAGCGCGGCGGCGGTTGAGACGCGCCGCAGCAAAACCGTGAAGAGACAGCGAAGGCGGGCCCAATCGGGCCCGCCTTTTCTTGCATGCGCGGTATCTGCAGGCAAGCACTACTACTTATGGCGGCACATGGGCGATGGTAAACGCCTGAAGGGCAAGCCCTGGCGACAAAGAAGAGCCGAGTGGTCGCCATGGCATCGAGTTTCCAGAAGAATTTCAACCGCCGCTTCCGTGTGCGCGTGCTGCTCCCCGGCGCGCTGATCCTGCTGATCACGGCCGTGCTGTGCGGCGGCGCGCTTGTCGCCGCCGGGCGCGGTACCGACACGATTTCGCTGATCGGCCAGCAGGGCGAGATCTGGCGCACGACCGCCAGCGGGCTCGACAACCTGTCGCTGGCGCAGGAATCGGTCGGCCTGTGCGACCAGTGCATCCGCGAAGCCGCGGCGGCCGAGCCCGACACCGAATGGCTCGACGAGAACGTCGGCGCGCGCATGTTCGACCTGTTCAACGTCCACGAGACCTACATCCTCGATAGCGAGGACAGGCCGGTCTACGCCTCGGTCGGGCGCGAGCGCGCCGACCCCGGGGCCTATGCCCGCATCGCCCCGGTGGTCGGGCGCTTCGTGTCTCTCGCGCGAGGCGAAACCAGGCGCCCGGGCGGCCGCAGCAACCTCAACGAACGCCTGCCCGGCTCGCCGCCTGCGCCGATGCAGTTCCCGCCGATATCCGGCTTCTCCGACGATCCGCTCACGGTCTATCCGACCGTGCGGACCACGCCGAGCGTGCTCCATGCGACCGACCTCGTGCGTATCGGCGACAGGATCGCCTTCGTCAGCGCGATGCCGATGGCCCGCGTCGCGGAGGGCCAGTCAGCCTCCGTCGGGCGCGCGCCGATGCTCGTCAGCCTGCGCTACGTCGACGCGCCGTTCCTGCAGCAGGTTTCGCGGCACAACTACCTGACCGACGCGCGCCTCGCGTTCGAGTCCGAAATCGAGCCCGGTGAAGTCTCCTCCCCGCTGATGAACAGCGACGGGGTGCCGATCGCCACGCTGTTCTGGAAGCCGATGCCCGCGGGCCAGGCGGTCGTCCAGTCGCTGCTGCTCCCCGCGGCCGGCGTGTTCGGGGTCATCGCGCTCCTCGTGCTGGTCATGGCACTGAGGATGCGCCGCCTGATGCTGCAGGACATGACTCACGTCGCCGAACTCGAGCAAGCCCACCTCGAGCTGCAGGCCAAGGAGGCGCAGGCGCACCACCTCGCCTACCACGATGCACTGACCGGGCTGCCCAACCGGGCGATGTTCAACGACTCGGCCGACAGCGCGCTGACTCGCGCCCGCCACGGCGCGCAGATGGCGATCCTGCTGCTCGATCTCGACCGGTTCAAGTACGTCAACGACCGCTTCGGCCATCTGGCCGGCGACGCGCTGATCCAGGAAGTCGGCCGCCGGCTGGTCCGCGTGATTGGCCGCGCCGACGCGGTTGCGCGGCTCGGCGGTGACGAGTTCGCGATCCTGCTGCAGGAGGACGACTTCGCCCGGGGCATCGAGCCGACCCTCGACCGCATCCTCGAGCAGATGCGCCTGCCGTTCGAGATTACCGGCAACCAGGCTCACGTCGGCGTCAGCATCGGCGTCGCCGTCGCGCCCGAATACGGAACCGACCGCACCGAACTCATGCGCAAGGCCGACATCGCGCTCTACCGCGCGAAGGACGAAGGCCGCGACTGCTATCGCTTCTTCTCCGAGTCGATGGACGAGAGCGTCCAGCTGCGCGCGGTGCTCGAGTCGGAGCTGCGCAGCGCGCTCGCCAGCGGCGAGGGTCTCGGCGTCCACTACCAGCCGGTGATCGATTCCGGCGAACGCAAGGTCATCGGCTTCGAGGCGCTGCTCCGCTGGCACCATCCGGGCCGCGGCTGGATCTCGCCCGAGATCTTCGTGCCCGTGGCCGAGGAAACCGGCCTGATCACCCCGCTCGGCGACTGGGTCCTGCACGAAACCTGCGCGGTCGCGCGCGAGTGGCCCGAGCTGACCATCGCGGTCAACATGTCGCCGACCCAGTTCTGCGACGAGGGCCTTGCCGACCGGCTCTGCGCGATCGTGCGCGAGGCCGGGGTCAGCCCATGCCAGTTCGAGCTCGAGGTGACCGAAGGTGTCGTACTCGATCAGAACGAGACCGTGCGCGGAGCGCTCCGGCGGCTGCGCGCGGAAGGCTTCCGCGTCGCGCTCGACGATTTCGGCACCGGCTATTCCTCGCTCAGGTACCTGCGCGACTTCGAAGTCGACAAGATCAAGATCGACAAGAGCTTCATCCAGAGCCTCGGGCATACGATGGACGCCGGGGCGATCGTCACCGCGGTGGTCACGCTAGGGCGGGCGATGGGGCTGCAGGTGACCGCCGAGGGCGTCGAGACGGCCGACCAGGAAAGCTTCCTGCGCAGCGCCGGTTGCAGCCAGCTGCAGGGGTTCCTGTTCTCGCGCGCGGTCCCCATGAGCGAGCTGCGCCGCTCGATGGCCCGGCAATGGCGCGGGCTGGAGCGCGCGGCCTGAGGGCTACCAGTCGATCGTCCCGCGCCCGTGAGCGGCGAGGAACGCGTTGGCCTTGCTGAACGGCCTGGAACCGAAGAATCCCGAGTGCGCCGACAGCGGGCTCGGATGCGGCGAGGTCAGCACGAGATGCGGCGTTCCCGGCCCGAGCTCGGGCACGCGCGCGGCCTTGTTGCGGGCATGGCTGCCCCACAGGATGAACACGCTCGGCTCGGCGCGCCGGGCGACCGCCGCCACGGCGGCGTCGGTGATCGCGTCCCACCCCTTGCCCGCATGGCTGCCCGCGCGACCGGCCTCGACGGTCAGCGAGTTGTTGAGCAGCAGCACGCCCTGCCGCGCCCAGCGCTCGAGGTTGCCGCTCGCCGGCGGCGTGATCCCGAGGTCGCTCGCGAGCTCCTTGTAGATGTTCACCAGCGACGGCGGCACCGCGACCCCGTCGGGGACCGAGAAGCACAGCCCGTGCGCCTGCCCCGGCCCGTGGTACGGGTCCTGCCCGAGGATCACCACGCGAACCTCGTCGAGCGGAGTCAGCTCGAACGCCCTCAGCCGCTGCCCGCGCGGCGGGTAGATGGTCTTGCCGTTGACCTCCTCCTCGCGCCGCAGCCAGCCGCCGAGGCGGCGGCTCTCGGGCGTCGCCAGCACCGGGGCGAGCACGGGTTGCCAGCTCGGGGGGACGGTCTCGCTCATCGGCGCAACGGTTAGGACGGCAGACCGGCGGCGGCCAACCGTCGGCCGCCCGCTATCCCCAATCGCCCGTGGGCCATTGCCCGGTGGGGGCGCAGCGCCTAAGTGCGGCCGATGGCCGTCCATTTCCACGAAGAAGACCTGCCCGCAGGCGTGCTCGCCCCGGGCCCCGTCGCCGTCGACACCGAGACCATGGGGCTCGTCACGACGCGCGATCGCCTGTGCGTCGTCCAGATCAGCGACGGCCGCGGAGACGAGCACCTCGTCCGCTTCGGCGTCGGCAGCGCCTACGATGCGCCGAACCTCAAGGCCGTGCTGGCCGATCCGGCGCGGACCAAGCTGTTCCACTTCGCCCGCTTCGACCTCGCGGCGATCCAGCACTACCTCGGGGTCATGGCGACCCCGGTGTTCTGCACCAAGATCGCCAGCAAGCTCGTGCGCACCTATACCGACCGCCACGGCCTCAAGGACATCGTCCGCGAGCTGCTCGGCGAGGAGATCTCCAAGCAGCAGCAGTCGAGCGACTGGGGCGCGCCCGAGCTCAGCGAGGCGCAGCGCGAGTACGCGGCGTCGGACGTGCGCTTCCTCCACCGGATGGCGGAAATCTTCGAGCAGCGCCTCGCCCGCGAGGGCCGGCTCGAGATCGCCCGCGCCTGCTTCGAGTTCCTGCCGACGCGCGTCCGCCTCGACCTCGACGGATGGGCCGACAAGGACATCTTCACGCACGACTGAGGGTCGTGAAGGCGCGATGAGCCAGCAGGCCGACCAGATCCGCGACCGCCGCCGGGCCTTCGCCGCTCCGGGCAGCCCGCTCGACCGCGCAATCCGCATACTCGCGGTGGCGCTGCCGGCACTGGTCGGCGCAGTCTTCGCGACGATGCTGATCGCCCCGCTGAGTCCGCGCGGCGAAGTCAGTTTCATCCTCGACCGCAACAAGGTCGACGTCGCGGAGAACCGCCTGCGGGTCGACAAGGCGATGTACCGCGGCGAGGACGTCCGCGGCCGCCCGTTCTCGGTCGTCGCCGGGAACGCGGTCCAGCCGAGCGCCACGGTGCCGGTCGTCCGCCTCAACGACCTGACCGCGCGCATGATGTTCGACGAGGGGCCGGCGGTGCTGAGCGCCCCGTCAGGCCGCTACAACATCACCGAGCAGATGCTGGCGATCGACGGCGAGGTCCGCTTCGTCACCGCCGACGGCTACCGGCTCTCGGCGCGGGGGGTGTCGATCGACCTGCCCGGTCGCCGCCTGCGCGGCGACGCGGGCGTCTCGGGAGCGATCCCCGCCGGCACCTTCTCCGCGCAGACGCTGGCGGCCGACCTCTCCGAACGCACGATCACGCTCGAGGGCAACGCCCGGCTGCGGATGGTGCCGGGCCAGCTGAGGATGCCATGAGCAAGGCTTCCCTCCGCTCCGAAGCGCGCCTAAGGAACGCCGCAATGCCGCGCCGCCCGCTCGCCCGTGTCGCCGTCCGCTCGTTCGCCGCCGCCTTCGCCGCGGCGGGCCTCGTCGCGCTCGTCTCGGGCTCGACCGCCTGGGGCCAGGCCTTCGCCGGGTTCAACTCGAACCAGCCGGTCGACTACGCGGCCGACCGGATCGAGCTGCAGGACCGGCAGAACCGGGTCGTACTGTCGGGCGACGTCGTCATCAGCCAGGGGGACCTGCGCCTGACCGCCGCCCGCACCACGGTGTCCTACACCGACGCCGGGACGCTGCGCATCCAGCGGATCGACGCGACCGGCGGCGTGACCGTCACCCGCGGCAACGAATCCGCGCGCGGCGCGGCGGCGACCTACGACCTCAACCGCCGGGTAATCGTCATGACCGGCGGCGTCTCCCTGCGCCGCGGCAGCGACACGCTCAACGGCGGCCGCCTGACGATCGACCTCGACACCGGCGTCTCGAGCGTCGACGGCGGCCGCGCCCCGGGCCAGCAGGGCGGCCGGGTGACCGGGACGTTCAGCGTTCCGGACAACTGAGGTCCCTTCTCGCTGCGGCAGCAGGCGCTGCGAGCGAGAATTTCTTGCGCACAAAGACGCAAAGACACGAAGAGGGCGTGCGGGCGGCGAAGCCGCCCTACATTCGCCAGTGTGGAGTTGACGGCCCCGTCGAAATCGAAAGCGGCTTCGCCGCGGGGCTCACCCACTCCTTCGCGGCTTTGCGTCTTTGTGCGAAAGTAATCCTCGCGTGCCGCCGGAGAGGCCGAACCTCGGCGGTTAGTGACTCCTCCACGCTTCCCCGCTAAAGCCCCGCCCGCAATGCCGAACCGCAGCATCACCGCGACGCGGACCACCACTACCCCCACCGGGGGGCGTTCGGCCGCGTCCTGACGCTGCCGCTGCCGCCCCGGATACGGGCGGCCCGGCGTCACCTCCCGTATCGCGAACCCCTCCACCGGCGCCGGACACTTCCAGCGCGCGCGGCTTTGTGCCAGTGCGCCGCAAACGCGAGAGATGGACCACGATGACCGAGTTGCTGAAGATCAGCCTGCCTGACGGATCGGTGCGCGAGGTGCCGGCCGGATCGACTCCGGCCGACGTCGCCGCGGCGATCGGGCCGGGGCTCGCCAAGGCCGCGCTCGCCGCGCGCGTCGACGGCGAGCTGCGCGACCTCAACCGCCCGTTCGACGGCGACGCGAGCCTCGCGCTGGTTACCGCACGCGACGAGGCCGACGCGCTCGAGCTGGTCCGCCACGACTACGCCCACGTACTCGCCGAGGCGGTCCAGGCGCTGTGGCCGGGCACGCAGATCACGTTCGGCCCGGCGACCGAGGACGGGTTCTACTACGACGTCATGGCGCCGCCGGGCCGCGAGCCGTTCTCGATGGACGACCTGCCGGCGATCGAGGAAAAGATGCGCGAGATCATTCGCGCCGACAAACCGCTGCGGCGCGAGGTCTGGACCCGCCAGCAGCTGATCGACAAGTGGGAGGCCGAAGGCGAGACGTTCAAGGCCGAATGGGCGCGCGAGCTGCCCGAAGGCGAAGAGCTGACGGTCTACTGGTCGGGCGACGACTGGCTCGACATGTGCCGCGGCCCGCACCTGCCCTCGACGGGCAGACTCGATCCGAACGCGTTCAAGCTGATGCGCGTCGCCGGCGCCTACTGGCGCGGCGACCAGAAGAACGCGCAGCTTACCCGCATCTACGGCACCGGCTGGCTCAACAAGAAGCAGCTCGACGAGCATCTCCACCGGCTCGAGGAAGCCGCCAAGCGCGACCACCGCCGGCTCGGGCAGGAGATGAACCTGTTCCACCTGCAGCAGGAAGCCCATGGTTCGGTGTTCTGGCACCCGAACGGCTTCGTCGTCTGGCGCGAGCTCGAGGCCTACATGCGCCGCGCGATCGACGCGGCCGGCTACCGCGAGGTCAAGACCCCGCAGGTGATGGACGCCCGCCAGTGGGAGCAGTCGGGCCACTGGGGCAAGTACCGCGAGAACATGTTCGTCATCCCCGACGAGGTGCCCAACACCGAGGACGAAGGCCCGCTGGTGTCCGACGCGGCCGAGTGGATGGCCCTGAAGCCGATGAACTGCCCGGCGCACGTGCTGATCTTCCGCCAGGGCATCAAGAGCTACCGCGACCTGCCCCTGCGCCTCTACGAGAACGGCTGCTGCCACCGCAACGAGCCGCACGGCGCGCTGCACGGGCTGATGCGCGTGCGCCAGTTCACCCAGGACGACGCGCACATCTTCTGCCGCGAGGACCAGATCGTCGACGAGGTGCAGGCGTTCTGCCAGCTCGCCGACCGGATCTACAAGGACTTCGGTTTCACTTACGCGATCAAGCTCGCGCTGCGGCCGGAGACCCGCTTCGGCAGCGACGCGATCTGGGACCAGGCCGAAGCCGAGCTGCGCGACGCGGTCGTCGCCGCCGGCCTCGCGACCGAGGAATACGGCTGGGAAGAGCTGCCCGGCGAAGGCGCGTTCTACGCGCCCAAGCTCGAGTGGCACCTGACCGACGCGATCGGCCGCACCTGGCAGGTCGGCACGATCCAGTCGGACCGCGTGCTGCCCGAGCGGCTCGACGCGAGCTACGTCGGCGAGGACGGCGAGCGGCACCGACCGGTCATGCTGCACCGCGCGATCTTCGGCTCCTACGAGCGGTTCATCGGCATCCTGATCGAGCACTACGCGGGCCGCCTGCCGACCTGGCTCGCGCCGGTGCAGGCGGTCGTGGCGACGATCGTGTCGGACGCCGACGGCTACGCCAATACGGTCGCCGACAAGCTGCGCGCGGCGGGTATCCGCGTCGACACCGACCTCAGGAACGAGAAGATCAACTACAAGGTGCGCGAGCACTCGGTCGCCAAGGTCCCGCACCTGCTCGTGGTCGGCAAGCGCGAGGCCGAGGAAGGCACCGTCGCGCTGCGCACCCTCGGCGCCGAGCACCAGAAGGTGCTCCCGCTCGACGAGGCGATCGCGCTGCTCAAGAGCGAGGCCACCCCGCCGGACCTCCGCTGAAGCCCGCCGAGAATAGAGACAGTCCCTCTTCTCCGAAAAATGGGGACTGTCCCGCTTTCCCGTGATCCCGGCGAAAACCGGGACCACGTCCCGCAAGCGCGACGCCAGTGGCCCGCCGCAGCTGGCATCCCCGCGCTCGGCGTGTATCCTGCCCTTTGCGAACGACGGATCCGAAGTGGGACGCATGCGGGACGCAGCCGGCAACCGGGACTTCAGCCTGTGGTCGCTCGCGCGGGGATGCCGCGAGGAGACGCCGCTCTGGCTGCCGGCCCTGCTCACCCGCGCGGCCGGCGAGCCGGCCTCCGCCGCGCCATGAAGGTCCGCCGCGGCACCCCGGCGGACGCGCCGCGCGCGCTCGAGATCTGGCGCGACGCGGTCGATGCGACGCATCGCTTCCTGACGCCGGAGGATCGGGCGGAGATCGACGAGTTCGTCGCCGCCTGGCTGCCATCCGCCGAGCTGTGGCTGGTCGACGACCCGGAGGGCCGCCCGGTCGGCTTCCTGGTGATGGATGGCAACATGATCGACGCGTTGTTCGTCGATCCGGCCGTGCACGGGTGCGGCTACGGCACCGCCCTGCTGAACCACGCCCTGACCCTCGCGCCTGACGTGGTGGTCGATGCAAGCGAGCAGGCCGACAACGCGCTCGCCTTCTACGAGGCGCGCGGCTTCGTCCGCACCGGCCGCTCCGAGACCGATCCGGACGGACGGCCCTATCCGCTCATCCACCTGCGTTACGCCGGATGATCCGCTCCGCCTCGCGGCCACGGGGAGAGGGCTCGGCCGCACCGGTCAAGGCATATTGGGCGATTTCATCTTGACATTGATAACCGATTTGGTTATATGACGCGCGCCGGCTTCCGAGTCGGCGCCGCGACGGGTGCGGGGGCGGTAAGCGCTTCGCTCTCCATTCCCGCGTGATACGGCCGGCGCCAGCGCGGACGTACGTCCGTACGGCGTCCGCACCGAAAGGATGCGAGGGCCGGCCGCGAGGTCGGCGCTCTCGGGACAGGCCCGACGGAAGGCGAGACGGACGCGAGCCCGCACCGCCACCGCCTCGCACCGCAGGGCCGAGCAGGAGGTTCGAGCGTAGCCCCTCCCGCCGTTCGCACGATGCTCACGCGAGGCAATCCTGTGATGCCCAGGCGCGCCGGCCGGCCCCGTCCGCCCGCGAATCGTTCCAGGCGTCAGGCCCGCACTCGCCAGCGGGCGACGGCGTGCGCCCCGCTTCGGCGGCGCGTCGTCAGAAGGGAAAGGCCTGCCCGGCGAGGATCAGCGCGGCGGCGCAGGCGAGCACGATCGCCGCGCGCGCGCGGTCGGCTCCGTGCCGGACGGCGCTGCGGGTGAGGGCGATGGCCTTGCTCATGGGCCGAACTCTCCGCCCGAGCGGTAAAGAAAGTCTTAACCCGGCACCTTCGGCGCGTGCTGGCTCGCGCAGTGGAAGCTGCCGCCGCCAGTGAGCACCGCCTCGGCGCGGAGGCCCACGGCGACGCGCCCCGGGAACAGGTCGCCGATGGCGGCCACCGCCTCCTCGTCGCGGTACGAGCCATAGGTCGGCACGACCACGACTCCGTTGCACACCGCGAAGTTCATGTAGCTCGCCGGCTCGACGATGCCCGCCTCGTCCATCCGCCCGGGCGAGGGCACGTCGTGGACCTTGAGCCCGAAGGCGAGCGCCCGCGCCCGCGCATCGGCGTAGACCGCGGCGTTGGGATCGTCGGGCCCGCTCGGCACCGGGATCGCCAGCTCGCCGGGCGCGACGAACCGCGCGAGGTTGTCGACGTGCCCGTCGGTATGGTCGCCGAGCAGCCCGTCGCCGAGCCACAGCACGCGGTCGAACCCGAGGTGCTCGCGCAGCCGCGCCTCGATCTCCTCCTTCGACAGCTCGGGATTGCGGTTCGGGTTGAGCAGGCACTGCTCGGTGGTGACGGCGAGCCCGGTCCCGTCGGTGTCGATCGCCCCGCCCTCGAGGATCCAGTCCATCATGTCGCTCGGCAGCCCGGCCGCCTCGGCCAGCGTCCCGCCTACCTCCTGGTCCCCCTCCATCTCGTACTTGCCACCCCAGCCGTTGAAGCGGAACCTCCGGGCGATCCGCCGGCAGCTCGCGTCGAACACCACCAGCGGCCCCGAATCGCGCAGCCAGATGTCACCGTAGGCGTGCCGCTCGGTGACGACCGATCCGCTCACCAGCTCGCGCGCGCGCATCTCGTTGGTCGCGTCGCGAACCACCAGCCGGACCTGCTGCCCGGTCTCGGCGACCGCGTTGGCGAAAGCCGCGATCTGCTCCTGCGCCGGCACCAGGTCCTCGAGCCACAGCGAGGCATCGTGTGGGAAGCCGATCCAGATCCACTCCTGTTCGGCCCATTCGGCCGGCATACGCACCGTCATGCTCAGCACCCGCCCGCCGGCGCGCAGCTCTCGTCGCGCACGCGGCGGAATTCGTCGTCGGGATACCAGTTCGGCCAGTCGTCGCTCTCGGCGAGCATGCGCCCGAGGCGATAGAACAGCTGCACGTCCTGCAGCGCGCCCGACCAGTCCCAGTTCGGGTCGTACTCGTCGTCGGGGCCGTGGTAGGCGTTGTCGCGATAGGCCGCGTCCCACGCCGCGCCAGCCTCGCGCCCGCCGTCGACCAGGTCCTGCCCGCTGTCGATGTAGAACATCGGCACCCCGCGCTTGGCCAGGCTGAAGTGGTCCGAGCGGTAGTAGTAGCCGGCCTGCGGCGAGGGGTCGGGCGACTGCGCGCGGTCGAGCGCCGCGAGCGCCCGCTCGAGGTAGGCATCGAGCTCGCTCTTGCCGCCGCCGACCACGGTCACGTCACGCGCCGGCCCGGCGAGCGACAGCGCGTCCATGTTGAGCCCGCCGACGGTCCGCTCGAGCGGGAACACCGGGTTCGCGCCGTAGTACTCGGAGCCGAGCAGGCCCGACTCCTCCGCCGTCACCGCGAGGAACACCAGCGTCCGCGCCGCCGGGCCCGCCCTGGCGTGCGCCTCGCCGAGCGCGACCAGCGCCGCGGTGCCGGTCGCGTTGTCGATCGCCCCGTTGCAGATGTCGTCGCCCTCGGCGTTGGCCGTGCAGCGCCCGAGGTGGTCCCAGTGCGCGGTATGCAGCACGTATTCGTCGGGGCGCTCGCGGCCGGGCAGGATGCCGATCACGTTCTTCGATGCGAACCGGCGGATCGCGTTGTCGAACCCGGTCGAGGCGGTCACGCCGAGCGGGACCGGGCGGAACCCGGGGCGTTTCGCTGCTGCCGACAGCTCCGCGAGGTCGTGTCCGGCGGCGCGGACGATCTCTTCCGCGACCGGCTTCTGCACCCAGCCGTTGACCAGCGTCTGGCTCGCCCCGCCGTCGGCTCGCTGCGCGTAGGCCTGCGGACCCGACCACGAACTCTGCACGACGTTCCAGCCGTACGAGGCCGGGAAGCTGTCGTGCACGATCAGCGCGCCCGCCGCGCCCTGCCGCGCGGCTTCCTCGAACTTGTAGGTCCAGCGCCCGTAATAGGTCATCGCCCGGCCGTTGAACGGGCCCTCGAGCGTCTCGGCCTCGTAGTCCGGGTCGTTGACCAGGATCAGCGCGGTCTTCCCGCGCATGTCGATCCCGGCATAGTCGTTCCAGTCCTTCTCGGGCGCGACGACGCCGTAGCCGACGAACACGATCTCGCTGTCGTCGAGGTCGATCCGCTCGACTTCGCGATAGCTGACGCCGACCCAGTCCAGGCCAACCGCGTAGCGCTTGCCGGCAATGGTCAGCGGCTCGTGGTTGCTGGCGGCAATCTCGACCAGCGGCACGTCCTGGAACCAGCTGCCGTTGTTGCCCGGCTGCAACCCGGCGCGCTCGAACTGCTCGACCAGGTAGGCGAGCGTCTTCTCCTCGCCCGGCGTCCCCGGCGCGCGCCCCTCGAACTCGTCGAGCGAGAGCGTGCGGGTGACCTCCTTCAGCGTCGCCTCGGACAGCTGCCCGGGAGCGATCTCGGGATCGCCGGCGACCGCGGCGCATCCGGCCGCGGCGAGGAGGGCAAGGAAGGCGCTGGGGAGTCGCAGCATCGGGGGCACCTTTCGGATGGCAATGCCCGCCTTTGGCATCGGCTCCGGCGCGCCGCAACCTTGCCCTCGCCCGCCGAGCCATGCACTGGGTGGCGGATGACTGGCGACTGGCAGCGAGCGATCGAGCGGGCGCGGGCGCATGCCCCGTTTCTCGCGGTCGCGCTCGACCGCCAGCCCGAGCTCGCCGAGCTGCTCGCGCAGGGAGACGGCGAGGCGGCGCTGGCCTTCGCCCGCACGGCCGGGGAGGGTGCTGACGAACTCGGCGTCGCGCTGCGGCGCGAGCGGCTCGCGCTGGCGACCGCGCTGGCGATCGGCGATCTCGCCGGCGCCTTCCCGCTCGCACGCGTCATGGCCGAGCTGTCCGACTTCGCCGACCGCGCGCTCGACGCGGCGATCGCCGAGGCGATCCGCCGCCGCGTGCCCGAGGCCGAGCCGGGCGGCTTCGCCGCGATCGCGCTCGGCAAGCACGGCGCGCGCGAGCTCAACTACAGCTCGGACATCGACCCCATGCTGCTGTTCGCGCCCGAGCGACTGCCGCGGCGCGAGCGCGACGAGCCCGGCGAGGCCGCTCAGCGCTATGCCCAGGCGGTGGTCGAGATGCTGACTCGGCAGACGGGTGAGGGCTACGTGTTCCGCGTCGACCTGCGGCTGCGCCCGGCCTCGGAGGTCAGCCCGCTCGCGCTGTCGTTCAACGCGGCGATGAGCCACTACGAGAGCTCGGCGCTGGCGTGGGAGCGCGCTGCGTTCATCCGCTCGCGCGCCGCGGCCGGCGACCGCGAGGCGGGCGAGGCGTTCCTCGGCGCGCTGCGCCCCTTCGTCTGGCGCCGCAGCCTCGATTTTACCGCGATCGAGGAGATCCGCCGGCTGACCTCGCGCATCCGCCGTGCCTATCGCGGCCGGCGCGATCCGGGGCCGGGCTTCGACATCAAGCGCGGCCGCGGCGGGATCCGCGAGGTCGAGTTCTTCGCCCAGACCCACCAGCTGATCTACGGCGGCCGCCTGCCCGCGCTGCGCCAGCGCGGCACGCGCGCGGCGCTCGACGCGCTCGCCGCCGAAGGGATCGTCGATGCCGAAGACGCGCGGGTGCTCGGCGAATCCTACGACCGCCTGCGCACGATCGAGCACCGTCTGCAGATGGTCCACGACCGCCAGACGCACGCGCTGCCCGACGATCCCGCCGCGCTCGACGGCGTGGCCCGGCTCGACGGTCTGCCCGACGGCGCGGCGCTCGTCGCCGAGCTGCGCGAGCTGTGCAGCCGGGTTGCCGAACGCTACGACCGCCTGCTTGGCGAAGGCGAGCGCACGCCCGCCCCGGTGCAGGCCGAGGTCGACCCGGCGCTGCGCGAGCGGCTGACCGACCGCGCGGCGCAGTGGCGCGAGACGCTGCGCACGCTGCGCAGCGTCGAGGCGCGCGCCGCACTCGACACCGTGCTGCCCGACCTGATCGAGGCGCTCGCCGCCGCGCCCGACCCCGACCACGCGCTGGCCCGCTGGGAGACGCTGCTCTCGCGGCTGCCGAGCGCGGTCAACCTGTTCCGCCTGTTCGAACAGCGGCGCGGGCTGCTGGCCCAGGTCCTGCGGGTGCTGACGCTCGCGGGCCCGCTGGCCGACGAGCTCGCGCGGCGCCCCGAGCTGCTCGACCGGCTGATCGATTCAAGCGCGCTCGACCTGCCCGGTTCCGTCGAATCGCTCGCGGCGCGCATGCGACGGGGCGAGGCCGGCGACGACTACGAGCAGCGGCTCGACCGCATCCGCCAGGTCGTCGGCGAGGAGCGCTTCGCGCTCGGCGTCCAGCTGGTCGAGGCGCAGCACGACCCGCTGGCGATCGCCGCCGGCCTGTCGCGCGTCGCCGAAGCGGCGCTCGAGGTCGCCGCCGAGGCCGCGTGCGAGGAGTTCGAGCGGGTCCACGGGCGCATCCCCGGGGGCAATCTCGTCGTGCTCGGGCTCGGCCGCCTCGGCGGTGGCGAGCTGACCCAGGCCTCCGACCTCGACCTCGTCTACCTGTTCACCGGCGAGATCGGCATCGAGTCCGACGGCCGCCGCCCGCTCAGCGCTTCGCTGTACTTCAACCGCCTTGCCCAGCGGGTCACCGCCGCGCTCAGCGTGCCGACCGCCGAAGGCGCGCTCTACGAGGTCGACACGCGCCTCAGGCCGCTCGGCGCGCAGGGCCCGCTCGCGGTCAGCTTCGACAGCTTCGAACGCTACCAGCGCGAGGAAGCCTGGACCTGGGAGCACATGGCGCTGACTCGCGCGCGCCCGCTGTTCGGGCCGCCCGAGGCGCGCGAGGCGGTCGCCGCGATCATCCGCGGCGTGCTCGAGACCCCGCGCCAGGTGGAAAGGCTGCGCGCCGACGTGCTCAGGATGCGAGCCGAGATCTTCGCTCACAAGACGCCCGCCGGTCCGCTCGATTCGAAGCTCGTGCGCGGCGGGCTCGTCGATTGCGAGTTCATCGTCCACTTCCTCCAGCTGCGCGAGCGGATCGCCTTCGACCCCTCGCTCGGTGCGGCGATCGCCGCGCTGACCTCTGCAGGGCTGCTTCCCGCCGCCTTCGGCGAGCACCATGCGCTGATGGCCCGCCTGCTGGTCGCCGCACGGCTGCTCGCGCCCGATCTCGACCATCCGCCGGAGGTCGCTCGCCAGGTCCTCGCCGAGGCCTGCGGCTGCGCCGACTACCCCGGGCTCTTGCAAGCGCTGGCCGAAGCGCGGCATGGCGTCGCCGCATGCTGGGCCGAGCTGTTCGGCGAAACGCTGGAGATTTCGTGATGACCGACCCCGTCGACACCGGCGACCCGATCCCCGACGTGCCGCTCGAGACGCCCGGCGGCGGCACCGTCCGCCCGTCGGACTTCCGCGGCCGCAAGCTCGTGCTGTTCTTCTATCCGAAAGATGACACCCCCGGCTGCACGGTCGAGAACAAGGACTTCTCGGCACTGCTGCCCGAGTTCGAGGCTGCCGGCACGGCGGTGCTCGGCGTGAGCAAGGACCCGCCCGCGAAGCACGCGAGGTTCGCCGCGAAGCACGGCCTCGCGGTGCCGCTGGCGACCGATTCCGACCCGGGCCTGTCCGACGCGCTCGGCGTGTGGGGCGAGAAGAGGCTCTACGGCCGCGTGTTCATGGGCATGCACCGGACGACCTACCTCGTCGATCGCGACGGGCGGATCGCCCGCGTCTGGCGCAAGGTGAAGGTCAAGGGCCACGCGGCCGAAGTGCTCGAGGCCGCCCGGGCCCTCCAGTGACCGCGGTCGCCGAGGCGATCCGCGCGGTCCTCCTGACCGGCGAGCCGCGCGCCAAGGTCATGGCCACACGCGCGCTGGTCCGCGCCTGGCGGCGCGGCGCGCTCGACCGGGACTTCGGCACCGCGATGCCTGACCGGCCCGCCTGGCCCGCCGAGCTGCAGCTGCTGCCGCCGAACCGGATGCCCAAGCGCGGGCGCGGCGGCTCGGAGCGCGCCCGGATCGCGCTGTGGCATGCGCTCGCGCACATCGAGTTCGCCGCGATCGATCTCGCGCTCGACATGGCCGGGCGCTTCGGCGGCGAAATGGGGCGGGAGTTCGTCGACGATTTCCTCTCGGTCGCGGCCGACGAGGCGATGCACTTCGCGCTGATCGAGCGGCGCCTGCGCGAGCTCGGCTCGGGCTACGGCGCGCTGCCGGCGCACGATGGCCTGTGGGAAGCCGCGCTCGAGACGCGTCACGACGTCGCCGCGCGGCTGGCGGTCGTGCCGATGGTGCTCGAGGCACGCGGGCTCGACGTCACTCCGGCCACCCGCGACAGGCTGGCGGCGCTCGGCGACATGCGCGGCGCGCGCATCCTGCAACGAATCCTTGACGACGAAATTCGCCACGTCGCGACGGGCACAAGGCACTTCGTCGCGCTCTGCAACGCGCGTGGCGAGCCACCCGAAACCTGCTGGAAAACCCTCGTGAAGCGGCATTTCCGGGGCACGCTGAAACCGCCGTTCAACGACTCGGCGCGCCTTACAGCCGGTCTGTCGCGCGAATTCTACGCGAGTGTTGCCTAGTTAACCTTTTGCCACTTACCACCCCAACCAACGAGACGGCGGGGGGTTCCGACCATCTCAGATAAACGCTTTTGGACCAGCCAGGACACGGTCCGCCACGTAACAGACGGTCGCCCTGCGGCCGCGATGGACGGGAAAATAGGTCGCATGCTTCTTAAACTCGGTCTCGGCGCCTTCGCTGCCCTGGCTCTGACCACTCCGGCGATGGCCAACGAGACCGCCACGGCGACGCAGATCTCGGCCGCCGCCGGTGCCCAGGACTCCACCGCCACCGGCGATCGCGAGTTCGCCGAGCTCTTCGCCAGCTGGAAGTCGATCGACACCCCCGGCGCTGTAGCCACCGAAACCCCGATCGCCACGGTGTCGGTCCCCTCGCGGATGCCGCTCGACGCGGCCTACCTCACCAGCGACTACGGCATGCGCACCCACCCGGTGCTCGGCGGACGCCGCAATCACAAGGGCGTCGACCTCGCCCAGCCGTCCGGGACCCCGGTCTACGCCACGGCCGACGGCATCGTCTCCAAGGCCGAGCGCTTCAGCAGCTACGGCAACTACATCCAGATCGAGCACGGCGGGCAGATCCAGACCCGCTACGCGCACCTGTCGGGCTATGCCGTAGCGGCCGGCGATCAGGTCACCAAGGGCCAGCTGATCGGCTACGTCGGCTCGACCGGCCGCTCGACCGGTCCGCACCTGCACTATGAAGTGCGCATCGCCGGCGAAGCCGTCGATCCGCGCCCCTACATGGTCGACACCCAGCTCGCCGTGGCGGCGGCCAACACCGCGCTCGGCCGCGGCGGCCCCGAGTAGGCGCGCTTCTCGCGAAATTCTCCGAAGGGGCGCCGGGCGACCGGCGCCCTTTTCGTTTCGGCCTAGCGCGCGAGCAGCTGCTCGGCGATCCGCCGCACTTCCGGACCGATGTCCTCGCGCTCGAGCGCGAGTGCCAGCGTCGCTTCGACGAACCCGGTCTTGCTGCCGCAATCGAAGCGCCGCCCGGCGAAAGTCACCGCGTGGAACGGCTGCTCGCCGATCATCCGCGCCATCGCATCGGTCAGCTGGATCTCGCCGCCCGCACCCTTCTCCTGGCTCTCGAGCGTGCGCATCACCTCGGGCTGGAGGATGTAGCGGCCGGAGATGATCTTGTTCGACGGGGCCTTGTCGACCGGCGGCTTCTCGACCAGCCCGCGCACTTCGGTCAGCGTTCCGCCGAGGATCGGCAAGTCCTCGCCCGGATCGATGACGCCGTAGCTCGACACATCCTCGCGCGGCACCTCGAGGACCGAGATCAGGTTCCCGCCGACGTGCTCGTAGGCCTCGACCATCTGCGCGAGGCAGCCGGGCCTGCCGACCATCAGCTCGTCGGGCAGCAGGATCGCGAACGGCTCGTCGCCGACGATCCCGCGCGCGCACCAGATCGCGTGACCGAGGCCGAGCGGGACCTGCTGCCGCACGGTGATCAGGTTGCCGGGCTTGAGCCGCGTCGCCTCCAGCGCCGCCAGGTCCTTGCCCCGGCCGCGCAGCGTGTCCTCGAGTTCGTAGGCAATGTCGAAATTCTCGACCAGCGCGGTCTTGCCGCGTCCGGTCACGAAGATCATCTGCTCGATCCCCGCCTCGCGCGCCTCGTCGACCGCGTACTGGATCAGCGGGCGGTCGACGATCGGCAGCAGTTCCTTGGGAATGGCCTTGGTCGCGGGAAGGAAGCGGGTGCCGAGCCCGGCTACGGGGAACACGGCCTTGCGGATCGGTTTTCTGCGGTTCATCGCCCGCGGGCATAGGGAGCCGGCGGCGCGGCGGTCAACTGCGAAGCGCCCGGCCGCACCGAGCGGGCGAGAACCTTCGCGGCCGAGACGCGTTGCGCGGGTGAACAGGAAAGAAGGAAGGTAGTTCGATGGCCATGCTCAAGCTCGCCGCGCTCGCCGCGCTCGGATACGCCGGCTGGAAGTACTACGAACATTCGCGCGACAAGTCGGAACCGGCGTTCGCGCCGGGGCAGGCCACGGGCGAGAATTTCGCCAAGGTGCGCGACGCCGGTCCCGAGGCGATGGCCGACCGGCCCGGGCGCGACTGGTCGAAAGCCGACGAGGCCAGCGACGAGAGCTTCCCCGCGAGCGACCCGCCGGCGACCTACTGACGCGGGCCGGCCGCGGCGGGGAAAGCCGGCCTACTCTCCGCCGCCCGACGGGATCTTTCCCGCCGCGACGTTGGGCACCGCGAACGGCGTGTCCACCGCCAGCGCGTGGCTGATCGCCACGCGCCGCAGCGCCATGCTCTTGTCGGTGAAGTAGAACGACTGGGGGTTGTGGCACAGGAAGCAGTTGAGCGTATCGCCCTTGCCCGGGGCCTGCAGGAAGGTCTCGGCGGTGACATTGGCGAGTGCGACGCTGCCGATCGCCTTCTCGTTCCACTGCACGGCCGGGTTGGTGATGTCCGGATTGCTCGCGACGTAGCTGTTGGGCTCCAGCCAGACCGTGCCGACGAGGACGTAGTTGGCCTGGAACACGCCTTGCTGCCGCATCGTGTTGCGCGAGGCCTGGTTGACGGCGTCGATGTTCGACGGACCGTTCGGCTGGGTGTCGCCGCCCGTGCGGTTCATCTGCACCACCTGGGTTACCGGCGAGAAGGTCTGCGTCGCGTCGTCGAAGGTCAGCAGTGGGGGATCTCCGGGCTTGGCCGGCTGGTTGGGCACGAGGATGCGGTCACGCGTGAACGGCGTCCCGGCCGCGTAGAAGGTATAGCCTTTCGGAACGCTCGAGTTGCCGAACTCGAAGGTGCCGTCGGCGAACGCCGGTGAATTGTCCTGGTGCTCGAAGGTCGCCCACAGGAACTCGGGGTGGTTCTCGACGTAGCCGACGACATGCAGCCCGACGAGCGCGACCCGCGCCTCGACGTACTGGTCGGTGGCAACCACCGTGCAGCTGACGTTGGTGCACAGGTTCCGCAGCACCGGGACTTCGGCGGTCGTTACGTAGGCGCCCGCCGGCGGGGCTTCGCCGTCCTTCAGGCGCAGCCAGGTCGCCTTGAACACCGCCGCGCCGCACTGGAAGTAATCCTGCTTCGCCGCGTCGGACGCCGAGGCGCCGCAATCGGTCTCGGGCGCTTCGCCGGTGTCCGCCCCCGCGCTGCCCTGGTACCCCCCGTTGACGATCAGGTTCTGCTGCGCCGTGGCGAAGTAGCTGTCGTTCATGTGTACCGAGGCATAGACCGGGTAGCCGTTCTGCGCGACGAGCACGCTGCCGTCGGCTTCGACGAAAGCCGCGTCGTAGTCCTCGGTCGGCAGGTTGTGCGCCTTGGTCGAACGCGGGGTCAGCCGCAGCACGCCCGGCGGTGGCGGGTTCCCGTCGGGATCGAGCTGATCGAGCGTCTTGAGCGACATGAAACGCGGCTGGCCGTCGATCAGCGCCGTCGCCCAGGTGAACGCCTCCCACGACCACTGGTGGAACAGGCAGTCGTCGGAATCGGCGCTGAACGAGGTCGGCAGCTGCGCGCCCGGTTCGAGGTAGCGAGGTAAACCCTCGGCCCATCCGAACCCCTGCGGACAGGCGCCGGCTTCGGCTTCGCCGCCGAACCGGTCGCATCCGCCGAGCGCGAAGGTCCCACCCAGCGCCACGCAAAGGAAGAGGCGCCGCAGCCGGGAAACGAACAAAGCCGCCATCGAAGTTCCTCCCACGAAGCACCGTCAGCAAGGCGACACAGGTGGGGGAATTGTTTCAACGGCTATCCGGACAATCCATCAGTGAAATCCCCCAGGTTCTAGCCAGAGAAGACCCGAGGCATCCGTATTTCTACTTGCCTTCCCGTCAGTGGAACTCGTCTGTTCTTTGCGATGTTTCGCGCAGGCGCAACGCGAGCCATACGCGGATCGCGCTGGCCAGCCCCGGCGGATTGGCCGCGCCGATCCGCTCCGCGTCGATGCGGGCGACGAGCGCGTTCAGCGGCACACGCTCGCGTTCGGCCTCCTGCCGCAACAGGTCCCAGAACAGCGGCTCGAGGCTGATCGAGGTCTTGTGCCCGGCAATCTCGACCGAGCGCTTGACGGGCGGATGATAGAGGTCCGCCACGCGCTCAGTACATGTGCTGGCCGCCGTTGATCGAGATCGTCGAGCCGGTGACGAACCCGGCGTCCTCCGAGGCGAGGAACGAGACCCCCCGGGCGATCTCCTCGGCGTGGCCGAGCCGGCCGACCGGAATCCGCGCAACGATCTTCTCGAGCACGTTCTCGGGCACCGCGGCGACCATGTCGGTGTCGATGTAGCCCGGCGCGATCGCGTTGACCGTCACCCCGAAGCGCGCGCCTTCCTGCGCCAGCGCCTTCGTGAAGCCGTGGATGCCGCTCTTGGCCGCGGCATAGTTGACCTGTCCGTACTGTCCGGCCTGGCCGTTGATCGAGCCGATGTTGACGATGCGCCCCCAGCCGCGCTCCCTCATGCCCGGGAAGCATGCCTTGGCCATGTTGAAGCAGCCGCCGAGGTTGATCCGGATCACGTCGTACCAGTCCTCGAAGCTCATCTTGAGCAGCGTGCCGTCACGGGTGATCCCGGCGTTGTTGACCAGCACGTCGATCGGCCCGACTTCCGCCTCGACTCTGGCGCATCCCTCGAGCGAGGCGTCGTGGTCGCCGACGTCCCAGCGGTAGGCGGGAATGCCGGTCTCCTCGGTGAAGGCGCGGGCCCTTTCCTCGTTGCCGGCGTAATTGGCGACGACCGTCAGGCCGTCGGCCTTGAGCGCCTCGCAGATCGCCCTGCCGATCCCCCGCGTCCCGCCGGTGACGATCGCGATACGTGCCATGAATGCTCCCCTCCGGATGACGGCGCTGCCTTGCCGTCTCTAGGATAGCGTGCGCCCGCCAGGCAAAGAAAAACCCCGCGGGAGCGGGGCTCTTCGGTGCGGCGGCAACGGCCCGCTCAGAACTGGAACCGCGTGCCGATGTAGACCGCCTGGTTGTCCTGCTTGGCCGAATCGCCGAGCGGCACCAGCCGGTCCCGGTCCTGCGAGTAGCGAACCCCCGCGGTCACGTTGAGGTTGCGCGTCAGGCGATAGCTGCCCTCGAGGTCGACCGTCTGATCGGGAGTGATCCGCGGAGCCGCCGTGCCCGCGCGCGGTGCTTCGGAATCGATCCGCGCGGCAAAGCGGCTCGGCGTCTCCTCCTTCGCGCCCGGAGCCGTGCGAATCTGCGCGAGATCGGGAACCTCGTCGGACAAGTCGCGCGATATGGTCGGCACGGTCGGTCGGGCAAAGCTCTGGTATCCGCGCGAAAGGCCGAGGTTGTAGCGCGTCGGCGCGATCCGCAACCGCGATTCGCCCGCGACCTGGTCGAGCACCGCCTCGATCGACGAGCGGACCGAGATCGCCTGGGCCGCCTGTTCGTCGATGCGCACGGCGACGGTGACCGAGCGGTCCGTCCGCTCCGCTGCGCCGGCCGGCGTGAACCGTATCAGCTGCGCCTTGGTGCCGCCCTTTCGGGCGAGGAACGCGGCAAGTTCGGGATCGGCCGATGCCGGGGTCAGCGCCGCAAAAGCCCCGCGGCCCTCTGCTTCCGGGAGGCCGCCCAGCGCGAGGCCGGCGGTCGGCAGCGAGGCGAGCGTGACCGCGCCGGCAGCGACGGCTGCCGCCAGACGGATGCGCTTGTGCCTTGCCATCGTCCTAATCACGCGAATGCCCCATGCGAATCGCCCGGTTTCTCCCCCTCGGAAAGACGCGAAACGGGCTGAACCGTTCCTGACGCCCGTAACGAATCGGTCGCGAGTCCTTCCGAGATTGAAATTATGACACCTCCGCGCTGTTTGGCCAGCGCGGGCTACCCCGCAGCGGGTGGCTTTTCGCCGAAGTGTTGCCCTCACTCCACAGCCCGCCGAGGTTAAGCCGTCGTTCACCGGTCCGTCACCCTAACTCGCGCGCTTGTGCCCGCGCTTGCCGCCCGCCCCACTGCGGCTATAGAGGCGGTTCCCGGGCGCCCGATATCACGCTTCGCCCGCGAACAGGAACAGGACCGACAGATGGCATTGCAGACCCTTCCCGCCGCCCGCCATGGCAAGCTGCTGCTGATCGGCGCGCTCGGGCTCGGCCTGGCCGCCTGCGCGAGCAACGAGCGGCCCAAGGCCGACATCGCCGCCGCGCAGGTCACCACGATCGGCGTCAATTCCTATCTCTGGCGGGCTGCGCTCGAGACGCTCTCCTTCATGCCGCTGACCCAGGCCGACAGCGCGGGCGGGGTGATCGTGACCGACTGGTACTCCAACCCCGAAAACCCGGGCGAGCGGGTCAAGGTCTCCGTGGCGATCCTCGACCTCGACCTGCGGGCCGATGCGCTGCGCGTCGCCGCCAACCGCGAGGTCCTGCAGAACGGCGTCTGGGTGGCGGCCCCGGTCCAGGCGGCGACGGTCCAGCGGCTCGAGGACATCATCCTCACCAAGGCACGCGACCTGCGCCGTTCGGCGATCGGCTGACCTTCCCTAGGACACAGGCCATGACCGAACAGCGTTTCGATCCGTCGCAGGCCGACGGACGCTGGCAGCGCGCCTGGGACGAGGCCCGCTGCTTCGAGGCTTCCGCCGACGGAAACCGCCCGAAGAGCTACGTGCTCGAGATGTTCCCCTACCCCTCGGGGCGCATCCACATCGGCCACGTGCGCAACTACACGATGGGCGACGTGCTCGCGCGCTACAAGCGCATGACCGGACACGCCGTACTGCACCCGATGGGCTGGGACGCGTTCGGCATGCCGGCCGAGAACGCGGCGATGGAGCAGGGCGTGCACCCGGCCGCCTGGACCTACGCCAACATCGCCACGATGAAGGCGCAGCTCAAGCGGCTCGGCTTTGCGCTCGACTGGAGCCGCGAGTTCGCCACCTGCGACCCGGCCTACTACGGCCACGAGCAGGCGCTGTTCATCGACCTCTACGAGGCCGGGCTCGTCTATCGCCGCAAGAGCGCCGTCAACTGGGACCCGGTCGACCAGACCGTGCTCGCCAACGAGCAGGTCATCGACGGGCGCGGCTGGCGGTCGGGGGCGGTGGTCGAGAAGCGGCAGCTCGACCAGTGGTTCCTCAAGATCACGCACTTCGCGCAGGACCTGCTCGACGGGCTCGAGACGCTCGACGGCTGGCCCGAGAAGGTCCGCACGATGCAGGAGAACTGGATCGGCAAGAGCACCGGCCTGCAGTTCCGCTTCGCGCTGACCAACGGGCAGGAGCTCGAAGTCTACACCACGCGGCCGGACACGATCTTCGGCGCGAGCTTCGTCGCCGTCGCGCCAGACCACCCGCTGGCGCAGGACGTCGCCAGCTACAACTGCGACGCGGCCAGGTTCATCGAGCAGTGCAAGCGCGGCGGCACCACCGCGGCCGAGCTCGAGACCGCCGAGAAGCTCGGCTTCGACACCGGCATCGGCGCGGTCCACCCGTTCGACCCCGACCGCCGCCTGCCGGTCTACATCGCCAACTTCGTGCTGATGGACTACGGCACCGGGGCGATCATGGCGGTGCCCGGGCACGACCAGCGCGACTTCGACTTCGCGACCAAGTACGGCCTGCCGATCCTGCGTGTCGTCGCCCCCTCGGCGGCGGAGGCCGACGCGCCGCTGACCGAGGCCGATGCCGGCGACGGCGTGCTGGTCAACTCGGGCTTCATCGACGGGATGAGCGTCACCGAAGCCAAGGCCGCGGTGATTGCCCGTGCCGAGAGCGAGGGCTGGGGCGAGGGCAAGATCGTCTGGCGCCTGCGCGACTGGGGCGTTTCCCGCCAGCGCTACTGGGGCACGCCCATCCCGTTCATCCACTGCCCGGCCTGTGGGGTGGTGCCGGTGCCGAAGGACCAGCTCCCGGTCACGCTGCCCGAGGACGTCGACTTCGCCGCCCCCGGCAACCCGCTGGTGCGCCACCCGACGTGGAAGCACGTCGCCTGCCCGAAGTGCGGCGGCGCGGCCGAGCGCGAGACCGACACGCTCGACACGTTCGTCAACTCGAGCTGGTATTTCCTGCGCTTCGCCAGCCAGCCGGCCGACAAGCCGTTCGACAAGGCCGAGATCGCAGAATGGCTGCCGGTCGAGCAGTACATCGGCGGCATCGAGCACGCGATCCTGCACCTGCTCTACGCCCGCTTCTGGACCCGCGCACTCGCGCATCTCGGCAAGCTCGAGGTGAAAGAGCCGTTCGCCAGCCTGTTCACCCAGGGCATGGTCACTCACGAGACCTACGAGCGGACGCATCCGGAAACCGGCCAGCCGGTCTATTTTTCGCCGGGCGAGGTCGAGCGCTCGGCCGACGGCGCGGTGCTCAAGGCCGACGGCGCGCCGGTGACGATCGGCCGCGTCGTGAAGATGTCCAAGTCGAAGAAGAACGTCGTCGACCCGGACGAGATCGTCGAGCGCTACGGCGCCGACGCGGTGCGCTGGTTCATGCTCTCCGACAGCCCGCCCGAGCGCGACCTGCCGTGGTCCGAAGCCGGCATCGAGGGCTGCGGCCGCTTCGTCCAGCGCCTGTGGCGCCTGTTCGCCCAGCACGGTGCGGGCGGGGCCGAGGCGGTCGAGGACAAGCCGCTCGACCGCAAGGTCCACCAGACCGTTGCCGCGGTTGCCGGGGACATCGAATCGCTCGCCTTCAACAAAGCTGTCGCGCGGATCTACGAGCTGACCGCGGCGATCGAGAAGGCGCGGCCTTCGGCCAGCCGTTCGAACGCGATCGCAGTGCTGCTCAAGCTGATCGCGCCGATGATGCCGCACCTTGCCGAGGAAGCGCGCCAGGCGTTTTCCATCGGCACCGGCCTCGTCGCCGAAGACGCCTGGCCCGAGGTCGACCCGGCGCTGCTGGTCGAGGACGAGGTCACCGTCGCGGTGCAGGTCCAGGGCAAGCTGCGCGACACGCTGACCGCGCCCAAGGGCCTGCCGAAGGAGGAGCTCGAGGCGCTTGCGCTCGCCAGCGAGAAGGTCCAGCGTTTCATAGACGGCGCGCAGGTGCGCAAGGTGATCGTGGTGCCGGACAGGCTGGTCAACATCGTCGTATGAGAATGCTCGCGCCCCTCGCGCTGCTCGCATCGCTGGCCGGTTGCGGCCTGCAGCCGATGTACGCGGGCGGCGGCAGCGGAGCGGTGGCGCAAGGGCTCGCGGCAATCGACGTCACACCGATCGAAGGTCGCGCCGGCTGGCTCGTGCGCAACGCGCTGCAGGAACGGCTCGGGCACGGCGGCAGCCAGGAGGCGCCGCGCTACCGGCTCGACGTGCTGCTCGACGACCGGCTCGAAGGGCTCGGGCTGCTGACCGGCGAGACCATCGGCCGCGAGCGCCGCACGCTGCGCGCGCGCTACCAGCTGGTCGACCTCGCGACCGGGCGCATCGTGCTCGACGCCACCGCCGGTTCCGACGCCGGCATCGACGTCGTCTCCTCCGAGTTCGCCACCATCGCTGCCGAGCAGACCGCGCTCGAGAACCTCTCGCGCGAGGTTGCCGACCGGATCGTCACCCGGGTCACGGTGGCGCTCCGGGAACAGGCGTGAAGGCGACCCAGCGCGATTTCGCTTCGGCCGCGCCGCGAATGGCGCGGCAGGTGCGGATCGCCTTCTTCTGCGGCCCCGACGAAGCCGGCGCCTCGGCCGCCGCCGACAAGCTCGCGGCGATGCTGCCCGAACCCGGCGAGCGGGTCGAGCTGTCGGGCAGCGAGCTGCGCGCGGACCCGGTACGGCTCGGCGACGAGGCTCGCTCGTCCTCGCTGTTCGGCGGCGCGCGACACATCTACGTCCGCGCCAGCGGCGACGAGGCGCACGACGCGGTCGCCAACCTGCTCGACCTGATCGATTCGGGCGAGGGCGAAGGCGCCTGCCCGGTGCTGATCGTCGCCACTTCGGCGACCGACAAGGCGCGCACGGCAAAGCTGCTCGAGAAGCGCGCCGACGCGCTGGTGGCGATGTTCCATCCGCCCGACCTCGGCACCGTCACCGCCGAGGTCCGCCGCATGGCCGATGCCGCCGGGCTGCGCAGCATTCCCGGCGACCTCGCCGAGCGCATCGCCCGCTCGGCCGGGCTCGACGTGCGCCTCGCCCAGTCCGAAGTGACCAAGCTCGCGCTCTATCTCGACGCCTCGCCGCTCGCGCCCAAGTCGGTCAGCGAGGAGGCGCTCGAGGCGATCGGCGCACGGACCGAGGAAGACGGCTTCATGCCGCTGGTCAACACGGTGCTCTCGGGCGAGACCGGCAAGCTCCCGGCCGAGCTGAGACGCCTGCGCGAGATCGCGCTCAACCCGGTGGCCGTGCTGCTCGCGCTCGAGCGGCGCGCCGCGCAGATCGCCCAGCTCGCGGCCAAGCTCGGCCGCAGTCGCAAGATCTCCGAGCTGCTCGAGGCCGAGCGCGTGTTCTGGCGCGAACGCAAGGACCTCGAAGTCCAGCTCAGGATATGGAAGGGCGAGCGTCTCGAGCGGCTCGTGCAGCGTCTCGCCGCACTCCACCGCGCGCTGTTCGCCAACGGCCAGGCTGCCGACCTGCTGCTGGCGCAGGAACTCACGCTGATCGCGCGGCAGGCGGCGGCGTCAGCCCGGCGCTGACCCTTGCAGGGCTTGCCGTCGCCGACCGGCGCGTCCATCTCCCGATCGATGCCCGAAGTCCGTTTCCACTCGATGCCCGACGGGCGGCAGATCGCCTTCCGCCACCACCTCGGCACAGGCCCGGCGGTCGTGTTCCTGCCCGGCTACATGTCCGACATGGCCGGCGGCAAGGCGACCGCGCTGATGGCCTGGGCCGAAGCGCGCGGACGCGAATGCCTGCTGCTCGACTATTCGGGCTGCGGCGAAAGCCCGGGTGCGTTCGCGGAGGGCACGCTGGGCCGGTGGTGCGAGGAGGTTCTCGCGCTGGCCGAGCGGCACCTGTCAGGCCCCGTCGTGCTGGTCGGCTCGTCGATGGGTGGCTGGCTGATGCTGCTGGCAGCGCGCGCGCTCTGGCCGCGGGTCGCAGGCCTGGTAGGCATCGCCGCGGCGCCTGACTTCACCGACTGGGGCTTCTCGGCCGACGAGCAGCGCCGGCTGGCGGCGGGCGAGACCGTGTACGAGGACAATCCCTACGGCCCCGAGCCGACCCCGATCCACCCGGGCTTCTGGGCCGACGCGCAGTCCCGGCGTCTGCTCGGCGGCGAGATCGCGCTCGACTGCCCGGTGCGCCTGCTCCACGGTCAGGACGACGAGGTCGTCCCGCCCGAGATCTCGCTCAGGCTGGCGCGCGCGCTGCGTTCACCCGACGTGCAGGTCACGCTGGTCAAGGGCGGCGATCACCGCCTGTCGCGCGAGGGCGACATCGCCCTGCTGTTGCGCACCGTCGCCGCCCTCACCGAACCGGGATTGCCATGATCGCCGCCTCCCTGCTGCTGCTTCTCGCCCAGGACGCCGCCACCGCGCCGCACCCGCCGCGTCCGCTTTCCGAGGACCGGCTGACCGTGTGCCTCGAGCAGGCGCGGACCGATCCGGCAACCGCGATCGCCGAGGCCGGCAACTGGGCCGGCGAGGCGACCGGCGCGGAGGCCAGCTATCCGCAGCAGTGCCTCGGGCTCGCCTACTCGATGCTGCTGCGCTGGCAGGCGGCCGAAAGCGCCTTTCTCGCCGCGCGCAACGCCGCCTCCGATTCGTTCCGCCGCGCCCGGCTGGCGACGATGGCCGGCAACGCGGCGATCGCCGACGGCCGCGCCGCCGATGCGCTGTCCGCGCTCGACCTCGCCGCCGCCGATGCCGCGGCGTCGGGCGACGCCGGCCTCAGGGCGATGATCGAGGTCGATCGCGCGCGGGCCTTGGTCATGGAAGGTCGCGAGGCCGAAGCCGAAGCGGTGCTCGCCGAAGCGCGCGCGCTCGACGCGCAAAGCCCGTTTGCCTGGCTGCTCTCGGCGACGCTCGCGCGGCGGCTCGGCAAGCTCGACGAGGCGCAGGGCTTCATCGAGACCGCCGCCGCGCTCTCGCCCGACTATCCCGAGATCGGGCTCGAGGCCGGGGTGATCGCGATGCTCGCCGGCCGCGTCGAGGCCGCCGAGGCCAGCTGGCGCTCGGTCATCGAGCTCGCGCCCGACAGCGACGAGGCCGCGAGCGCGCGCTCGTACCTCGCCCAGGCCGCGGAGCTGGCAGCTGAAGAGGCCCCCGTCCCGTGATCCCGCTCTCGGTCCTCGACCTCGTCCCGGTGCGCGAGGGCGGCGGCGTCGCCGAGGCCCTGCGCGAGGCCGGCGAGCTCGCCGCGACCGCCGAGAAGGCCGGCTACAAGCGCTTCTGGGTCGCCGAGCACCACGCCACCCCCGGTGTCGCCGGCGGCGCGGTCTCGGTCGTGCTCGCGCACGTCGGCCACGCGACCTCGACGATCCGCATCGGCGCGGGCGGGATCATGCTGCCGAACCACAACCCGTTCGTGATCGCCGAGCAGTTCGGCACGCTCGACGGCCTCTTCCCGGGGCGGATCGACCTCGGCCTCGGCCGCGCGCCCGGTGCCGCGCCGATCCTCGGGCAGGCGCTGCGCAAGAACCTGCACCAGGTCGCCGAGTACTTCCCGCAGGACGTCGTCGAGCTGCGCGCGCTGCTGACCGGCGACCCCGAGCTGCCGATCGTCGCCACGCCCGGCCTCGGCGCCCGTGTCGAGCTGTGGATGCTCGGCTCGAGCCTGTTCGGCGCCCAGCTCGCCGCGCGGCTCGGCCTGCCCTACGCCTTCGCCAGCCACTTCGCTCCCGACCACCTCGACGCCGCGCTCGCGACCTACCGCGAACAGTTCCGCCCCTCGGCCGCGCTCGACAAGCCGCACGCGATGGCGGCGATGACCGTGATCGCCGCCGAGACCGACGAGGAGGCCGAGCTGCTCGCTTCCTCGCAGGACCAGGCTTTCGTGCGACTGCGCACCGGCGACCCCGGCAAGCTGCCGCCGCCGGTGCCCGGCTATCGCGAGAGCCTGCCCGAAAGCGCGCGGGCGATGCTCGAGCATCTCGGCCAGGCGCGCGCGGTCGGCTCACCCGAGACCGTGCGCGAGCGAATCGCGCGCTTCGTCGAGCGGACGCAGGCGGACGAGATCATCATTTCCGGCGCGACCTACGATCCGGCGGCCCGGCGCCGCTCTCTGGACCTCATCATGAAGGCGGTTTCATGAGTTACCAGATTTCGGATGCCTGCGCCCGAGGTTCGGGCTAAGGGCCGCTGGAACGAGCGCCGCCGCCGGGCCGTTACCGGCGAGGACCGACGGGAGACTGGCATGGCCACCGCGCGAGTGCAGGACGAGGGATCGGCGAAACTCTCGGCGGGAGAGCGCAAGCTGATCCGGGTGCTGCGCGAGCGGATGGCCGAATCGCTGCTGCCCGGCGAGCCCACGCTGACCGCCGCAGCGCTCGACGAGGCGGCCGCGTTCCTGTTCGAAGCCGCGCGCGAGCGCCGCGGGGACGAGCCTTCGATACTCGTCCGTTCGGCCACCGGCGACCGCCGCTGCACGCGCGTCGCGGTGGTCAACACCGACATGCCGTTCCTCGTCGATTCGATCGCCGGCACGGTCGCCGCGCGCGGGCTGGCGATCGACCTGCTGGTCCACCCGGTGCTGGCGGCGAAGCGCGACGGCGACGGCCGGCTGACCGCGCTGCCCGAAGAGCCCGGCGCCGGGGCCCGGCGCGAATCTCTGGTGTACCTCGAAACTCCGCGAATCGACGCGCGCGAGCGCCGTGCGCTCGAGCGCGACCTCGCGACGACGCTGACCGACGTGCGCGCGGCAGTCACCGACTGGCCCGAGATGCGCGAGCTGATCGCCCAGGATGCCGACCGGGTCGACGATGCCGAAGGTGCGGAGCTGCTGCGCTGGTTCGGCGAGGGGGCGCTGACCCTGCTCGGGCACGTCACCGTCGCACGCGACGGCAGCCAGTCGCAACGTCGCGGCATCGCCCGCAAGGGCGCGACCGCGCTCGTCGCCGACGAGACGCTCGCCGCCGCTTTCGACTGGTTCGACAAGCGGCGCGGCGAAGCGCTGCTGATCGTCAAGGCCAACCGCCTCGCCCGGGTTCACCGCCGCGTGCCGCTCGACCTGTTCATCGTCCCGCACCGCGAGGGGAAGAAGGCCGCCGCGCTGTCGATTCACGCCGGCATGTGGACGAGTGCCGCGCTTGCAACCCGGCCGGACCGGGTCCCGCTGCTCCGCCGCCACCTCGAAGAGATCGGCAAGTCGCTCGACATCCAGGCCGGCGGGCATGACGCCAAGGCGCTGGTCCACGCGCTGACGGTGCTGCCGCACGACCTCGTGATCGGCTTCTCGCAGGGCGATCTCGAACGTGTGACCACCGCGATGATGGCGGTCGTCGATCGCCCGCGTCCGCGGCTCGCCTTCGTCACCGCGCCGCTCCGGCGCCACCTGTTCGCTTTCGTCTGGCTGCCGCGCGACATGATGTCGACCGCGGCCCGGCTGCAGATCCAGAACCTGCTCGAAAGCGCGACCGGCGCCGACACGCTCGACTGGAGCCTGCAGATCGAGGGCAGCAATCTCGCCATGCTGCGATACGTGCTCGACTCGCGCGGGCAGGACCGCGAACCCGACTTCGCGGCGATCGACGCGCGCTTCCAGGAGATGCTGCGCGGCTGGCCCGACGCGGTCGAGGCCGCGCTCGCGGAAGCCGGCGGAGCGAGCCGCGCGGCGGCGCTCGCGGCACGCTACGCCGAAGCGTTCCCGCAGACCTATCGCGCCGACTACGGCCCGGCCGAGGCGGCGCAGGACATCGAGCGCCTGCGCCGGCTCGCGAGCGGCGAACGCGACTGCCCGCTCGGCCGCGACGCGCGCCTCTACCGGCTCGACGGGGACCCGCTCGACCAGGTGCGGCTCAAGATCTACCAGCTCGGCGGGGCGATGCCGCTGTCCGACGCGGTCCCCGCGCTCGAGAACTTCGGCTTCCGCGTGCTCGCCGAGAACCCGACCCGGCTCGGCGGGACCGATCCGGGCACGATCCACGACTTCCGGCTGGCGCTCGCGCAGGCCGACCCGGACGCGGTCCTCGCGCGGGCCGAGGCGATCGAGCAGGCAATCGGCGCGGTGATCAACGCCCGCGCCGAGGACGACGTGTTCAACCGCCTGATCGTCGGCACCGGCCTCTCGGCGCAGGAAGCCGACTGGATGCGGGCGCTGTACCGCTACCTGAGGCAGACCAGCATCGCCTTCACGATCTACACGGTGGTCGATGCGCTCGCCGGCGCGCCCGCGGTGACCCGAGGACTGATCGAGCTGTTCCGAGTGCGCCACGACCCGGCGTTCAGTGGCGACCGGTCGGCCGCCGCCGCCGCGGCGGAGGAGGCTATCCGTGCCGGGCTGGCGAAAGTCGCCGCGATCAACCACGACCGGCTGCTGCGGCTCTACTGGGCGACGATCGGCGCAGTCCTGCGGACCAACGCCTTCGCCCCGGCCGGCGCCGAGGCGCTCGCTCTCAAGCTCGATTCGGCGCGCGTGCCGGGGCTGCCCAAGCCCGTGCCGTGGCGCGAGATCTTCGTCTATTCGCGCCGTGTCGAGGGGATTCACCTGCGCGCCGGCCCGGTCGCGCGCGGTGGCATCCGCTGGTCCGACCGCCGCGACGACTTCCGCACCGAAGTGCTCGGCCTGATGAAGGCGCAGCGGGTCAAGAACGCGGTCATCGTTCCGACCGGCGCCAAGGGCGGGTTCTATCCCAAGCACCTGCCCGACCCGGCGGTCGACCGCGACGCCTGGGCCAACGAGGGGCGCGAGAGCTACAAGCTGTTCGTCCGCACGATGCTCTCGATCACCGACAACATCGTCGGCGACAAGGTCGTCCATCCGGAGGGCGTGGTGATCCACGACGGCGCCGACCCGTACTTCGTGGTCGCCGCCGACAAGGGCACCGCGACCTTCTCCGACACCGCCAACGCGATCGCCGCCGAGTACGACTTCTGGCTCGGCGACGCCTTCGCCAGCGGCGGCTCGAAGGGCTACGACCACAAGGCGATGGGTATCACCGCGCGCGGCGCGTGGCTCTCGGTCCGGCGGCATTTCCTCGAACTGGGGATCGACGTGCAGAAGGAGCCGGTCCGCGTCGCCGGGTGCGGCGACATGTCGGGCGACGTGTTCGGCAACGGCATGCTGCTGTCGAAGGCGATCAAGCTCGTCGCCGCGTTCGACCACCGGCACATCTTCATCGATCCTGACCCCGACCCGGCGGCGAGCTGGAAGGAGCGCAGGCGGCTGTTTCGCCTGCCCCGCTCGAGCTGGGCCGACTATTCGCCGAAGCTCATAAGCAAGGGCGGCGGCGTGTTCCCGCGCACGCTCAAGGCGATCCCGCTGTCGCGCGAGGCACAGGCCGTGCTTGGCATCGAGGCGAAGGAACTCGATCCCGACAGCCTGATCAACGCGATCCTCAAGGCGCCGGTCGACCTGCTGTGGTTCGGCGGGATCGGTACCTACATCAAGGCCAGTCACGAGACCCACGCGCAGGTCGGCGATCCGGCCAACGATGGGCTGCGCGTGAGCGGCGACGAGGTCCGCGCGAGGGTGGTCGGCGAGGGTGCCAACCTCGGCGTGACCCAGGCGGGACGGATCGAGTTCGCGCTCAAGGGCGGGCGCATCAACGCCGACTTCATCGACAACTCGGCCGGGGTCGACTGCTCGGACAACGAGGTCAACATCAAGATCGCGCTCGAGGCGGCCAAGCGCGCGGGCCAGCTCAGCGAGGCGCGCCGCGTCGCGCTGCTCGAGGCGATGACCGACGAGGTTGCCGAGCTCGTGCTCGAGGACAACCGGCTGCAGGCGCTGGCGCTGTCGATCGCCGAGAAGGGCGGCGCGCGGGCAATGGCCTCGCAACTGCGGCTGATCGAGACTCTCGAAGCGAGCGGGGACCTCGACCGCAAGACCGAAGGGCTGGCCGACAGCGAGACGCTCGCCCGGCGCGCCGCCGACGGCCACGGCCTGACCCGGCCCGAGCTGGCGGTGCTGCTGTCGAGCAGCAAGCTGGTGCTGCAGGCCGCGATCGAGGCCAGCGACCTCGGCGACGACGACGACGCCGTGCCGCTGCTCCTCGGCGACTTCCCGGCGGCGATGCAGGGGCCGTTCCGCAAGCGGATCCTCGCCCACCGGCTGCGGCGCGAGATCGTCGCCACGGTCGTCGCCAACAAGATCGTCAACCGGATGGGCATGGTCCACCCGTTCGAGCTGGCCGAGGAGGAAGGTGCCGGGCTCGACCGGATCGCCGCGGCTTTCGTCGGCTGCTGCCGGCTGTTCGGACTCGATGCGATCTGGCACGCGATCGACGAGGCGCCGATGCCCGAGACCGCACGCATCCTGCTGTTCGAGCGTGCCGCCTCGGCGCTGCGCGCGCATATGGCCGACCTGCTCCGCGCCGGCGGCGTGGTCGAGAGTGCGAGCCGGCTGGTCGATGAAGTCTCGCCGGGCGTCGCCGAGCTCGTCGACCACGTCGACGACCTGCTCGCCGAGGAAGCCCGCGGTCACGCCGAGTCGATCGTCTCGGAGCTGCTCGAAGCCGGGGCGCCGCCGAAGATCGCGGCAATGGTCGCCAACCTGTTCGCAGTCGACGGGGCGATCGGCCTCGCCCGCCTCGCTCGCGACACGGGCATGGCGCCGATCGGCCTGACCCGCGCATTCAGCGATCTCGGAGAGCGGCTCGGCCTCGACTGGGCGCAGCAGCGCGCAACGGTGATGAACCCGTCCGACCCGTGGGAGCGGCTGCTCGTCGCCGGGCTCGCGCGCGACTTCCAGCAGATGCGCTTCGATTTCCTCCGCAGCCGCGCCGCCGGCAAAGGCGCGAGGCAGGACCCCGAGGCGCTGGTCGAGCGCTGGGCCTCGGCGCGCGAGGTCGAGATCCACCAGTTCCGCGCGATGATCGGCCGCGCCCAGGGCGCGAGCCCGCTGTCCCCCGCGATGCTGGCGCAGATCGCCAGCCAGGCGCGCAACCTGCTGCACCGCTGACCATGGCCAGCGAGCTTCCCATGAGCGCGGACGTGGTCATCGTCGGCACGGGGCACGGCGGGGCCCAGGCGGCAATCGCCCTGCGCCAGCTCGGTTTCGAGAGCTCGATCCTGATGGTCGGGCGCGATTCGGTGCCGCCCTACGAAAGACCGCCGCTGTCGAAGGAGTACCTCGCCGGCGAGAAGCCGTTCGAACGGCTGCTGATCCGTCCCCAGGCGTTCTGGGCCGAGCGCGGAATCGAACTGATGCTCGAGGCCAACGTCAAGGCGGTCGACCCGGCCGCGAAGACGCTGTCGATCTCGGGGGGCGAGACCGTGTCCTACGGCACGCTGATCTGGGCCGCGGGCGGCGACGCACGCCGGCTGTCGTGCCCCGGCGCGCTGCTCGCCGGCGTGCACGTCGTGCGCGACAAGGCCGACGCCGACGCGCTCGCGGCCGAGATCGCGGCCGGCGCCCGGCGCGCGGTGGTCGTCGGCGGCGGCTACATCGGGCTCGAGGCGGCGGCAGTGCTCAACAAGCTCAGCTGCGACGTCGTGCTGCTCGAGATGCTCGACCGCGTGCTCGCCCGGGTCGCCGGCGAGGACCTCTCGCGGTTCTACGAGGCCGAGCACCGCGCGCACGGCGTCGACGTGCGTCTCGGCGCCGAGGTCGAGGCGATCGAGGGCGAGGACCGCGTGATCGGCGTGCGGCTCGTCGGCGGCGAGACAATCCCCTGCGACCTCGTCGTCGTCGGCATCGGCATCGTCCCCGCGGCGGGCCCGCTGATCTCCGCCGGGGCCGCCGGCGCCAACGGGGTCGAGGTCGACGAGTACTGCCGCACGAGCCTGCCCGACATCTACGCGATCGGCGACTGCGCCGCGCACGCCAACCCCTGGGCCGGAGGCACGGTGATCCGGCTCGAGAGCGTGCAGAACGCCAACGACATGGCGACGACCGCCGCCCGCGCGATCTGTGGCGACCCGCAACCTTACGAGGCGGTGCCGTGGTTCTGGTCGAACCAGTACGACCTCAGGCTGCAGACCGTCGGTCTCAACCTCGGCCACGACACCACCGTCCTGCGCGGCGACCCGGCCGAGCGCAGCTTCTCGGTCATCTACCTCAAGGGCGGCCAGGTGATCGCACTCGACTGCGTCAACCGGACGAAGGACTACGCCCAGGGCCGCAAGCTGGTCGAAGCCCGCGCGACGATCGCGCCCGAGGTGCTGATGGACGTCGATACACCGCTCAAGGAGATGCTCTAGCCCCGGTACGGGGCGGGGGAGGGGCCGCTTCCTTTCCCTGGATAGGGGAAGGAATCTCCCGAAGTCGCTCCAGCGCCCACTCCGCCGCTTCCGCCACCACCGCATCGGGATCCGCGAGCAGCGCCCGCACCGGTGCTGCGAGCGCGGCATTGCCGCTGTTTCCCGCGGCGATCAGGCAATTCCGCACGAACCGGTCGCGACCGATGCGCTTGATCGGGGAGCCCGAGAACAGCTGCCGGAAGCCCGCGTCGTCGAGCGCGAGCAGTTCGGCGAGGCGCGGGGCGACGAGCTCGGCGCGCGGGAGGAACGCGCGGTGGCGGGCGGCCGTCCGCGCGAACTTGTTCCATGGGCAGACCGCGAGGCAGTCGTCGCAGCCGTAGATGCGGTTGCCGATGGCGGCGCGGAACTCCTCCGGGATCGGCCCCTTGTGCTCGATCGTCAGGTACGAGATGCAGCGCCGTGCATCGAGCCGGTAGGGCGCGGGGAAGGCGTCGGTCGGGCAGGCGTCCTGGCACGCGCGGCACGAGCCGCAGCGGTCGGCATGCGACCGGTCGGGTGCGAACGGCAGCGTCGTGTAGATCGCGCCGAGGAACAGCCAGCTGCCATGCTCGCGGCTGACCAGGTTGGTGTGCTTGCCCTGCCAGCCGATCCCCGCGGCCTCGCCGAGCGGCTTTTCCATCACCGGCGCGGTGTCGACGAAGACCTTGAGCTCGGTTCCGGGCGCCTGCTCGACCAGCCAGCGGGCGAGCACCTTCAGCGCCTTCTTGACCGTGTCGTGGTAGTCCTGCCCCTGCGCGTAGACCGAGATCCGCGCGCGCTCGGGATCGCCGGCAAGCGCCAGCGGATCCCCGGCGGGCGCGTAGCTCATGCCGAGCGCGATCACGCTCTTCGCCTCGGGCCACAGCGCCTGCGGCGCCTGGCGCTGGTCGGCGCGCGCCTCCATCCACTCCATCTCGCCGTGGCAGCCCTCGGCGAGCCACTGCTGCAGCCGCCGGGCGCGCAGTGGGTCGTCGGCCGCGGGGGCGAACCCGACAGCGGCGAAGCCGAGCGCCCGGGCTCGCTCCGCGAGCCGCACCTTGAGGTCGTCGAGATGCGCCGCCCCGGCCACGATTGCGGTTGCTCCTGTTAACCTGCGCCGGTTAAGCCGGCGCCATGGGGCGAGGGCTAGGCGAAGCGGCGGTGGCCGACAATCTCGGAAGCGGGCCGACGCCGGGCCTCGCGATCGAGGCGCGCGGTCTGGTCAAGCGATTCGACGGCACGCTCGCGGTCGACGGGGTCGACCTCGCGGTGCCCGAGGGCGCGATCTACGGCGTGCTCGGCCCCAACGGCGCGGGCAAGACGACGACGCTGCGGATGCTGCTCGGGATCATCGATCCCGACGCGGGCCAGCGCTTCGTGCTCGGCCACGCCCGTCCGCAGGACATCGCCCGCCAGGTCGGCTACCTGCCCGAGGAGCGCGGGCTTTACCCGTCGATGAAGGCCTGCGACGCGATTGCCTTCATGGGCGCGCTGCGCGGGCTTCCGCTCGCCGTGGGAAGGCGGCGCGCACGCGAATTGCTCGAGGCCAATGGCCTGCCGCCCGACCGGCAGATCCGCCAGCTGTCCAAGGGCATGGCGCAGCAGGTCCAGTTGCTCGGCACGCTGGTCCACGAGCCGCGCCTGGTGATCCTCGACGAGCCGTTCTCGGGACTCGACGCGATCAACCAGGGCAAGCTCGAGCGGCTGATCCGCAGCCTCGCCGAGCAGGGCACGACGGTGATCTTCTCGACCCACGTGATCGCCCACGCCGAGCGGCTGTGCTACAGCGTGGCGATCATCGCCGGCGGCAAGGTGCCCTACGCTGGCTCGGTCGACGCCGCGCGCGACCGCATTCCGGCGCAGGTCCGGCTCGAAACGCGCAATCCCGACGGTCCCTGGCGCGCCGCGCTGCCGACCACCGCGCGCCACGAGGGCGCGTTCTGGTACTTCCCGCTTCCCGAAAGCGGGATCGAGCCGCTGCTTCGCGCGCTGATCGAAGGCGACGCGGGCATCCTCTCGCTATCGATCGAACGCGCCGGCCTGCATGACGCCTTCGTCGCGATCGCCGGCGAGGCCGCGGCCAAGGCTCTCGAAACAGGGGAGGGGCAAGGATGAGCGCCGGGCGCCTGCCGCTGCTGAAGGCCGCATGGGTCGTCGCCCGGCGCGATTTCACGGCGATCCTGTTCAGCCGCGCGTTCATCTTCTTCCTGCTCGGCCCGTTGTTCCCGGTCGTGGTGGGAGTGATCGCCGGCGGGATCGGACAGCGGGTCGAGAGCGCGGCCGGCGCGCCGCAAGTCGCGGTAGCGATGGAGGGTCGCGACCTCGACCGGATGCTGATGGCGCAAGCCCGGCTCGCCGGGCACCTCGGCTTCGGAGTGCCAGAGCTGGTCGAAGTCGAGCGGCTCGCGCCCGGTGAGCGGTTCGACGCGCGGGCGCTGCTCGAGAGCCGCGAGGGCAACTACGGCGGCGTGCTGACCGGCACCCCGGCAGACCCCGTGCTGACCGCGACCGTCGAGCGGCAGTGGTGGGCCGGGCCGATCGCGGTGATCGCCGCGGCAGCCGACGATCCGGCCGCTGCCGCCTATCCGCGGGTGCGCACCGAGACGGTCGCTGCGAGCGGGGCCAGCGAGGCCCGCGCGCGCATGCGCACTGCGCAGGCCGGGCAGGTGATCCTGTTCCTGCTGACGATGCTGCTCGCCGGCATGGTGCTGTCGAACCTGGTGGAGGAGAAGGCCAACAAGATCATCGAGATCCTCGCCGCGGCGATCCCGATGGACGCGCTGTTCCTCGGTAAGCTGTTCGCCATGCTGGCAGTCTCGCTGGTCGGCATCGCGGTGTGGACCGCGGCGATCGGCGGGGTCATGGGCATGCCCGGAATCGAGTCACTGTTCGGCGGCGCGCTTTCGCTCGGCGACCTGCCCGCCCCGGGAGTGGGCTGGCCGCTGTTCCTCGCGCTAGGCGTGGCCTACTTCGCGATGGCCTACCTGCTGCTCGGATCGGTGTTCCTCGCCATAGGCTCGCTCGCCAACACCGTTCGCGAGGTGCAGACGCTGTCGATGCCGGTGACGATGCTGCAGGTATTCCTGTTCCTGTTCGCGACACTTGCGGTCGCCGACCGCGGCGGGTGGATGGAGTGGACCGCGATCGCCTTCCCGTTCAGTTCGCCATTCGCGATGCTCGCCCGCGCGGCACAGGACGAGTCGGCCTGGCCGCACGCGGTCGCGCTCGCCTGGCAGGCCGGGTGGGTACTGCTGTCGATCCGTCTCGGCGCCGCGCTGTTCCGCACGCGGGTGATGAAGTCCGGACCACAGGGGGCACGGCGCCGGCGGCCCTGGCAACGTGCCGCCGCCGCGGTTGCGCAGGGTCCCCGGCGAGCGTAGATTGTTCAGCCGAGGCTAACGGCTTTCGAGAGAGGATCGCAGCCATGCTCGATCGATCGCAATCCCGCCGTTCCGCGCTCGCCTGGCTCGGCGCGGGAGTCGCTCTGCCGGTGCTCGCCGCCTGTGGCGGCCGGGCCGAGGCCAAGACCTTCAAGGTCGCCTACAGCGATGCCGAATGGCGCCGCCGGCTGACTCCGGCACAATACTCGGTGCTGCGCGAGGAAGCGACCGAGCGCCCGTTCAGCTCGCCGCTCAACGACGAGCACCGCGCCGGCACTTTCCTCTGCGCCGGCTGCGGCAACGAGCTCTACTCGAGCGAGACCAAGTTCGAGAGCGGCACCGGCTGGCCGAGCTTCTACCGCCCGCTGCCCGGCGCGGTCGGCACTTCGACCGACTACAAGCTCGGCTACCCGCGAACCGAGGTCCACTGCGCCGACTGCGGCGGCCATCTCGGTCACGTGTTCCGCGACGGGCCGCGTCCGACGGGGCTGCGCTACTGCATGAACGGCCTGGCGCTGCGGTTCCGTCCGGCCTGAGCCGCGCTCAGCCGCGGACCCGCCAGACCTTGAGCGTCGGCGGCGCGCCGATGTCGACCGGCTCGAGCCAGTCGGGCGCCTCGCCGCGCAGGATCCGCGCCATCAGGCCGTGCGGCGCATCCGCCGCGTAGTTGTGCGGCTCGGCGAGATCGGTGCACACCACCAGCAGCGTTGCGCCGTGCCGGGCGACGATCGCGCGAGCCTCGGCTTCGTCGGCCATGAACGCGGTGATCACGTCGCGCATCGCCGCCCGCGCGCGGTGATGGCCGGTAGCGACGGTCGAATGGTGCGAACGCTCGATCAGCGAGGGCCCGATGTCGAGCGGGGCGAACAGCGTCGCGGGCGCGAAACGGTTGAGCGCGGGGGCGCTCTCGCGCAGATCGCAGCTCGACAGGCGCACGGCCGGCGGCGCTTCGCCCGAGGTTCGCTGGGCGCGGGCGGCGGGTGCGAGCACGGGGGCCGTCCCGGCAAGAGCGAGCGCGGCGGCGGCCGCGGCGAGCCCTGCACCGGGCGAGGACCTCGCCCGCAGCCACGCGAGCGCGCGCACGATCAGCCAGCCGAGGGGCACCGCTGCCAACGCCCCGGCGAAGGCCGTCGAACGCCAGACCAGCAGTCCGGTCGCGCAGGCCGCGGCGAACAGCAGCGCGTAACCGCCCCATTGCTCGCGGGCTTCCCCGGCCGATTGCCGCCAGAGCATGACGAGCGCCACGGCAGCCGCGACAAGCGGCGCGAGCGTCCCGGCCAGTTCGCCCGGCCGCTGACGCCAGGCCGGCAGCCCCTCGGCGACGTTCTCGTACCAGTAATGCCGGACCACCGGATCGAGCTGGCCGAACGGCGTGCTCAGGCATTGCGGCGCGATTGCCGCATAGGCGACGAGACCCATGAAGCCCGCTCCTGCAAGCGCCGCGACCAGCGCGACCCGCCGCGAAGGCGCGGCCCGCGCCGTCAGCACGCAGCCGAGCGCAACCACGGCAAAGAACGCGAGATGGGCCGGTGCGATCGCGTCGCACCAGGGACGGAGATCTGCGAGCCCGCGCGTCGCCGCGAAATTTGCCACGCCCCCCCCGGCGAGCGCGACCATGAACGGCGCAAGCTCGCGCCTTTGCGCGTCCGCCAGCCAGCGGAGCGCGAGCACGCCGGCGAAAGCGGCCGCGAACGGCAGCACCTCGAGCGAGATCGACAGCCCGGTCGCAAGCGCGAGTCCGGCAACCGCGGCGCCGCGCTTCGGGCGTGCAGCGAACAGCGTCGCCGCTGCCAGCGCGACCGTGACCACCTGCCAGCCGTGGTGGTCGATCCGGAGCGGCTGGAACTTCGCAATCGTCGCCGGCACCAGCGCGCAGGAGAGGCAGGCGATGCCGACGACCTCGCGGTCGAAATGGCGCGAGGCGATCCAGCCGACGACGGCCACCAGGCATCCGAGTGTCACCAGCGGCACGATGACCGCCGCCGCCATCTGCGCGGTGGCGGCGCCGAGCAGTGGCTGCAGCGCCAGTGTCACCAGCGCCAGCGGCACGTCGACCAGCCGCGACCAGTGCATCGGCACGCCAGCCGGCGGATCGATCCGGTACTGCGTGACGTCGAACCAGCTCTGGCCGCCGAGCCAGTCGCGCAGCTGGACCATGCGCAGGACATCGTCGGGGTCGGGAAACCGGCCGGCGAGGATGGCCTTGGCGCCGATCGCGAGCGTCAGTGCGCAAAGGCCCGCCCAGACGATGGCGACCCGCCCGAGCGGCAGCCGGGCCGCCGTGTCACCGGCGTCCGGCCCGGTCATGCCGCGAAGCTGCGCCGGAACACGATCCGGCTGCGCAACAGCCAGGTGGCGGCAAAGCTGACCGCGATCGCCACGACCTTCGCCGCGCGCGGATCGAACCCGGCGAGGTCGCCGGTCCAGACGATTCCCGAGGTCAACGCCAGCCCGACCAGCGCCGAGACCACGAACAGCGCCTTCTGTCGCGTGCGGGCGAAACCGCGCTCGGCGACCGAGTCGGCGAAGACCGCGCGGCTCGACATCAGCCAGTGCGCGACGATCCCGAGCGCATAGCCGATCGCCGAGGCGCTGGCTGGCCACACCCCGGCCGCCAGCAGCGCGAGGAAGCAGCCGACGTCGACCGCGAGCGCGCCCACGCTGGCGAGCAGGTAACGCACCAGCCGCACGTCGCCGAGGCGGGCGAGCAGGGCGGCCATCGGATGCCTCACGCGGCCTTGCGCCCGCGCGCCGCGACGCGCTGCGGCACTTCGCGCACCGAGGCCAGCGCCGCCGCCTGGTCGGCGGTCACCGGGGCTTTGGCCGGGGCGCCCCGCTCGACCAGCGACTTGCGTTCGCCCTCGTCGCCGGTCTCGTGGTACTCGGCATCCTCGTTGACGCACCAGGTGTCGTAGATCCGCTCGCCGGCGAGGATGTTCTCGACCGTCAGCATGGCGGTCATCATCGCGTGGTCCTGGTTGTTGTAGCGGTGCATGCCGTTGCGGCCGACGAGGTGCAGCGTCGGATGCCGCGCCTCGAGCTCGCTGCGCATCGCCTGGACGTTCGCGGCGTAGGTCTCGTCGTAGACCGGGTAGGCCTTCTCCTGGCGGACCACGGCACCGCCGATGACCTTGTCGGGCGAGACCAGCCCGAGGATCGCCATTTCCTTCTTGGCCAGCTCGACGAGGTCTTCGTCGGCCATCGACCACAGGCCGTCGCCTTCGAAGCAGAAGTACTCGAGTCCGACGCAGGCGACTTCGGGATCGGGCACCATCTCGGGCGACCACGAGCGGAAGTTCTGCACCCGGCCGACCTTCACCTTGCTGTCGTGGATATAGATCCAGTTGTCGGGGAACAGGTCGTCCGAGCGGATCATCAGCGCGACGGTGAGGAAGTCACGGTACTTGAGCTGGCTCGCCTCGATCGTGCTCTCCGGCAGCGGATGCAGCCGCGCGGCGAGTTCGCGCATCGGCGCCGAACTGATCGCGTGGCCGGCTCGGATCACCAGGTCGCCGTCGGGGCCGCTCGCGGTGAGCCGCCAGCCGCCCGCGCCGTCGCTCGCCAGCTGCTTGAGCGCGTGGCCCATGACCACCTGGCCGCCGCGCTCGACGATCCGGTCACGCGCCGCTTCCCACATCATCCCTGGCCCGAGGCGCGGGTAGCGGAAGGTCTCGAGCAGGGTCTTGACCGCCTGGCCGTCGTTGGGCCGCTTGTTGAGCCCGAGCGAGCGCTTGAGCCCGTCGGTCACTGCGCCCCACAGGCTGAGGCCCTTGATCCGCTGCGCCGCCCAGTCCGCACTCATCTCGTTGCAGGGCATGCCCCACACCTTCTCGGTGTAGGTCTTGAAGAAGATCGAATAGAGCTTCTTGCCGAACTGGTTGCTGGTCCAGTCCTCGAAGCTCCTCACGTCGCGGATCGGGAACAGCTTTGCCCACAGGTAGCTCGCCATGCACGCAGTCGAGCGCAGCAGGCCGAGATTGCGCAGCGCCTCGAATGCGCGCAGCGGGTAGGAGTAGAACTTGCCCTCGTAGTAGATGCGGCTCATCCGCGGGCGCTGGATGAAGTCGTCGGGCAGAATCTCGTTCCACAGGTCGACGACCTGCTGGCTCTTCGAGAAGAACCGATGCCCACCGATGTCGAAGCGGTAGCCCCCATGCTCGACCGTACGGCTGATCCCGCCGACGTAGGTCGGGTCCTTCTCGATGATCGCGACGGTCTTGCCGGCCCTGGTCAGCAGGTACCCGGCTGTGAGCCCCGCCGGGCCGGCGCCGATGATCGCTACGTCGACGGTGAGTTCGCCGCGTCCAGAACTGTTCGTCACGCTCGAATTTCCCCCGCTCCTCGTCTTTGCCGGGAGTGAAGGAAATTGGTTATGGAACGCTTAACACCGGCGGTTCGCTACGATGCGGCCTCGCGCTGCAGGTCGAACGCGAGCGCGGCAAGCTGGCCGAACTGCAGCGTGTCCTCGAAGCTGAGGCCGTAGCGGTCGTCGCGCCGCCAGCGGACCCGGGCCGCGATCTCGGGCAGCCCGTCGGCTTCGATGCGCACGCGCTGGACCAGCGACAGGTGCTCGCTGGTGCGGACCAGCGCGCCGTGCTGCGAGAGGTTCCCGATCGTCGCGCGCACGCGGCCGTTGCCGAGCATCAGGGTGCAGGGAACCTCGAGCCGGACGCGCACCGGGCGCTTGGCGTAGGCGCTGCGATCCTCGACGATGCGTCCGAGGGGGACTCGCTGGCGGAAGCGGAAGCCGGCCTTGCCATCCTCCTCCCACACGCGTTCGAGCGGATGGCGGTCCCCGCTCGGCATCTCGAGCATCAGGTCGTCGCCGGGCGGCAGCGGGTGGAACAGGCGCACGCTGACGCCGGTCTCCGAGGCGTCGCGGATCACGCACAGGAACTCTCCGCTCGGGCCGACCAGCTTGGCCGCGCGGATCAACAGCGTGAAACGCGGCGCACTGCGCAGCTCCTCACCGCTTTCGCTCGCGCGCAGCTCGTTCGGCTGTTCGTCGTGGCGCAACGTTTGCATCGTGTTCCCAACGCCCTGCGAACCGGCACCCGGAGACTGATCGGCCGGTTCGCGGCACTGTGTCTGATGTGCGTTCATCTGGTTTCCATGGGCCTAATCGGCATGATGGCGAGGTCGGTAACCACGCCGAAGCAGACTCCGCCCTAGACCCGCAGCGGCAAACGATCTCCTTGAAGCGCCCTATGCATTTTCCCGCAGGGCGGCGGGAATGGTGCGGGTGGCCGGACTCGAACCGGCACGGGCAAGGCCCAGGGGATTTTAAGTCCCCGGCGTCTACCATTCCGCCACACCCGCAGCCGGGGGAGGACTAGCGGGCGGTGCGCGCTCTTACCAGTAGCGCCTGGAGGCGATCTCCGCCCCCTCGGCGAGCGCCGCAAGCTTGGCCCAGACGACCTCGGGATCGAGGTTGCCGCTGCCGGCGTGGACCGAGAAGCCGCAATCGACCCCGGCCATGACGCGCTCCCTGCCGAGCAGGTCGGCGTAGCGGCCGATGCGCTGGGCGATCAGTTCGGGGTGCTCGACATAGGGATTCTGTGGCTCGATCATGCCCGGGCAGAGGATCTTGCCCTCGGGCAGCTGGTGCTGCTCGAAATAGGCGAACTCGTGCGCGTGACGCGGGTTGGCGCCTTCGAGCAGCACGGTCTGCGGCCTGGCGCTCCAGACGATGTCAGCGATGTCGGCCAGGTCGACGTCGCAGGTGTGCGGCCCCGGGTAGTTGCCCCAGCACAAATGCATTCTCAGCCGTTCGGGCGGGATGTTGCGGAGCGCGTGGTTGAGCGCGGCGACGTTCATGCCGATGCGCTTGCGAAACTCCTCGGTCGAGAGGTGCGTGAACTGCACGTGCCGACCCATCGCGAGGTCGGGGCAGTCGACCTGCAGGGTGATGCCGGCCTCGGCGATCGTCTCGTACTCGTGGCGCAGCCCCTCGGCGAGTGCGAAGACATACTCTTCGTCGCTGGCGTAGTACTGGTTGGGAAAGAACAGCGCGGTCACCCCGGGCGAAGCCGCGCTCATGAAGGTCTCGTGCCCGCCCGCCAGGCGCTTGAGGCGCTCGGCGTCCTCGCGCGGGGCGTCCATGTCGATGACCTCGATCGGCGCAGTGCACGCCGGCGCCTTGCGGCGTGCACGGCCGGCGTCGCCGAATACCCGCGCCTTGGCGCCGGGGAACTGCTCGAGGTCGGCAAACTCGTACTGCCCGGCCTCGCCGCCGAAGCCCGACAGCCGGTGCTTGATGTAGGTCGCGTAGCTGGGCTTCGACATCTCGCCATCGCCGATGACGCTGATCCCGGCCCGTTTCTGGCGCTCGATCACGTAAGCCGTCGCACGCTCGATCGTCTCGTCGAGTGCGCCCTCGTCGACCGCCTCGCCGCCCTCGCGGGCGAACATCAGCGCGAGCAGGTCGTCGGGGCGCGGCAGGCTCCCCGTGTGGGTGGTACGGAAGCCGCTCATGCGAGCTCAGCGCGCACGATCGCGGCACCGTCCGCCATCGCCTTCATCTTGCCGAACGCAACCTCGCGTGGGAGGTACTTGAGCCCGCAGTCGGGGGCGACGATGATCTTCTCGGCCGGGACGTGCGGCAGCGCGCGGCGGATGCGCGCGGCGACAGTCTCGGGCGTCTCCACCTCGTGCGTCGACAGGTCGAGCACGCCGAGGATGATCGTCTTGCCGGGTAGCGTCTCGAGCACCGAGGTGTCGAGGTTCGACTGCGCGGTCTCGATCGAGATCTGCTTGACCTCGCTGCTGCCGAGCTCGGGCAGGAACGAGTAGCCCTCGGGGCGCTCGTGGATCAGGTGCGCGTAGCCGAAGCAGATGTGCAGCGCGGTGGTTCCCTCGATCCCCTCGAGCGCGCGCTCAAGCGCCTTGAGTCCGTAGTCGCGCGCCTTGTCGGGCCGCGCCTGCATGTAGGGCTCGTCGAGCTGGACCACGTCGGCGCCGGCGGCGAACAGGTCCCGAATCTCCTCGTTGACCGCAGCGGCATAGGCGACCGCGAGCGCCTCGGGGTCGTTGTAGTAGTCGTCCTGCGCCTGCTGGCTCATCGTGAACGGGCCGGGCACGGTGATCTTGATCTGCTTGTCGGGCGAAGCGTGCTCGCGCAGGAACTGCACGTCGCGCACCTGCACCGGGTGGCGGCGGCTGATCGGGCCGACCACGCGCGGCACGGGTACCGGCTCGCCGCTGCGGTCGAGCGCGGTACCGTGATTGTCCATGTCGACCCCGTCGAGCGCGGTCGCGAAGCGATTCGAATAGGATTCGCGGCGCATCTCGCCGTCGGTGATGATGTCGAGTCCGGCGCGCTCCTGCTCGGCGATCGCCATGATCGTCGCGTCGTCCCACGCCTCCTCGATCATGTCCTCGGGAATCCGCCACAGCTCTTTAGCCCGCGTGCGCGGCGGGAACCGCCCGGCCAGCTTCGCGCGGTCGATCAGCCATTCGGGCTGGGCGTAGGAACCGACCAGCGAGGTGGGGAGCAGCATTCGGGTATCCTCTCGTATCGTCATTTCATCCCCGCGAAGCGGGCATGCGATCGCCGGTATCGATTTCGCGCAGAGGCCGCAGAAATCGCAGTGAAGACACGCTCTATCTCCGCGATCTCTGCGGCCTCTGCGCGGTCAACCTCCACGGGTTTCCCGCTGTTGCGGGGCAGACGAAACTCAGGCCGCTTCGGCGTGGCGGAACTGGTTGTTCGTGGTGTGGTCGCCCGCCAGCCAGCGCCTGAGCTCGGCGTGGGCGTTGCGGCGGCGTTCCTCTTCGCCGGCGGCGGCGCGCGGGTCGTCGCAGGTGAACTCGACGACCATCCCGTTCGGATCCTCGACGTAGACCGAGCGGCAATAGCCGTGCTCGAGCGTGTAGGTCTTCGGCGGCTGGATCCCGGCCTCCTGGATGCGCCGTTCGAGCTCGGCCTGGGTTTCCTGGTCGACGTTGAGCGCGATGTGCCGGAACGGCGAAGGCGGCAGCGGTGGATCGAACAGCGCCTGGTCCTCGGGATCGGCGAACTGGAAGAACGCGAGACACGACTTGTCGCCGAGCTCGAAGAAGCAGTGGCAGTAGGTGCGGTCCTTGCCGAACAAGAAATCGGTCTCGCACCAGGTCGCGGCAAGCGGAATGCCGAGGATGTCCTCGTAGAAGTGGCGCGTGGCCTCGAGGTCCTTGGTCACGTAGGCGGTATGGTGCAGACGGCTCGGCAGTTTCGACATCATGCTTCTCCCGACGCGGCCGACTCTCCCGTCCGGCCGCAAGATCGTTGACCAGTCTAACAAAGCTTTGCGGACGCGCAATTCATTCGCCCAAGCCCGTTGCGCGGTAGCGAACCATCCGCGTCTCGCCCTTAATCGTCATCCTGAACTCGTTTCAGGACCCATATCTCCCCCATGAGCGGAGCCCTCGGCTTATGCGCAGCATGGCCGCAAGGCTGCGCTCGACCTGCGTGCTACAGGCGTGCCGTGCGATGGGTCCTGAAACGAGTTCAGGATGACGGAAGAGCGCAGGTAGCGCTACTTCCGGCCCAGCACCGCCTCGTTGGCGTCTCCCAGTTCCGGCGGCGGCACAACCGCATCCTCGACCTCGCCGTCGAAGCGCACCGGGAAGCGGATCGTGCGGAACCGGCCCCGGGCACCCTCGCCCTCGATCACCAGCCTGTGGTGCGCGGCGAGCTCGCCTTCGACCACTTCCTTCGAGGTATAGACCGGCGAGTGCGGCACCTCGAGCGCGGCGAGCCGCTCCTCCCAGTAGGCGCGCGGCTGCGTGGCGAAGATCGGGGCGAGGAACTCGACCACCTTCTCGTAATTGGCGATCCGCGCCGGACGGCTCTCGAACTCGGGCCGTTGCAGCATGTCGGGCTGGCCGACCGCCTCGGCGAGGTTCTCCCAGAACTTCGGGGGGCTCGACATGTGGAGGGCAATCCACCCGCCGTCGGCGCACTGGAACACGTAGCTCTGGCTGACGTGCGGGCGCGACCACGGGCCCATGATCTCGCCCTCGGACAGGTAGTGCGTGAAGTCGTCCATGTTGAAGTGGCTCATCGCCTCGAACATCGAGGTCTCGACCAGCCGGCCCTTGCCGGTCTTCTCGCGCTCGTAGAGCGCGGCGAGCACGCCGAACGCGGCGTAGAACCCGGTCACCGCGTCGCCGATCGCCGGGCCGACCACGCGCGGGTTGGCCGGGTTGACCAGCAGCCGCAGGAACCCGGTCACCGCCTGGCTGACGGTGTCGAACGCTGGCCGGTCCTTCCACGGGCCGTCGTTGCCGAAGCCGGAAATGCCGCAATAGATCAGCCGCGGGTTGAGCGCGCGCAACCGCTCGGGGCCGACGCCGAGCCGCTCGGCGACGCCGGGGCGGAAGTTCTGGATGAACACGTCGGCATCGTTCACCAGCGCGTCGAACGCGGCCAGGTCTTCGGGCTCCTTGGTGTTGAGCTCGATCGACTTCTTGTTGCGGTTGTAGGTCTGGTAATGCGGCGAATAGAGGTCGCCCTTGAAGGCGCGGAACGGGTCGCCGGTGCCCGGCATCTCGACCTTGATCACCTCGGCGCCGAGATCCGCCAGCAGCACCCCGGCGGCGGGGCCGGTGATGAAAGTGCCCATGTCGAGGACGCGAACGCCTTTGAGCGGTTTGGCCATTGGTCTCCCTCGATCCCGTCTTTCGCTCCCCTTGCCGTTCGACCGGCGCGAAGTCGAGATGCTGGAGAAGATTGAAGCGTCGCAGGGTTTCACGTGAAGACGCGAAGACACGAAGGATTCGTGCCGCGGCGAAGCCGCCCTGAACGTCAGGCGTGTCAGCGCGCGGTGAAGTTTCAGGTTGAGGGCGGCTTAGCCGCAGGGCCTCTTCGCGCCTTCGCGTCTTCGCGTGAAAAAATTTGGACAACCCTGCCTGACACGGTCCAAAGCACCACCGAGAAGGAGGCCCCACATGCGCATCGGCAAGCAGGACGCGCCCTATTCCGCCATCTGCACCTCGGACGCCGACAGCATCACCGTGCGCGGCAAGGATCTCGTCGGCGAGATCATCGGCAAGATGGATTTCACCAGCTACTTCTGGTTCCTCGTCACCGGCAAGGAGCCCAACGAGGACCAGGCGTTCTTCGCCAACGCGATCCTCTGCGCACTCGCCGAGCACGGCCTCGTGCCGAGCGTGGTCGCCGCGCGGATGACCTATGCCGCCGCCCCCGAGGCGCTGCAGGGCGCGGTCGCGGCCGGGCTGCTCGGCTGCGGCAGCGTGGTGCTCGGCAGCGCCGAGGTCGCAGGGAAGTTCTACGCCGAGTGCGTCGCCGACTGGCAGGGCGACGGCGGCACCGCCGAGGACGCCGCCAGGCGCGGCATCGCCCGCCTGCGCGCCGACAAGAAGCCGATCCCCGGCTTCGGCCACCCGCAGCACTCCGAAGGCGACCCGCGCGCCAACCTGCTGCTCCAGCTCGCCCGCGAGCGCGGTGTGGGCGGCCCGCACGTGGCGATGCTCTACGCGATCCGCGACGCGCTCCCCGGCGCGATCGGCCGCACGCTACCGATCAACGTCAACGGCCCGATCCCCGCGATCCTGCTCGACCTCGGCTGGCCCCTCGCCGCGCTCAAGGGCATCGGCCTGCTGTGCCGCACCGCCGGGCTG
>CALCBC010000061.1 GCA_937898525.1 uncultured Sphingomonadales bacterium | reverse complement strand
CCCTGCAGGGGAGGACCATGACAAGCGACGTCCTGATCCGCCGCGAGGGGGCGGTGGGCCACATCTCGCTCAACCGCCCGAAGGCGCTGCACGCGCTGACGACGGCGATGTGCGAGGCGATCTCGGCCGCGCTGCTCGAGTGGCGCGACGATCCAGGTATCGAGGCGGTGCTGATCGACCATGCCGAGGGCCGCGGATTCTGCGCCGGCGGCGACGTCGCGATGGTGCGGCGCTCGGCACTGGAGGACGGCGGCGTGGCGGGCCGCGCGTTCTTCCACGCCGAGTACCGGATGAACCACCTGCTGTTCACCTACCGCAAGCCGGTCGTCGCCTTCATGGACGGGGTGACGATGGGCGGCGGCGTGGGCCTTGCACTGCCCTGCCGCTGGCGCGTCGCTACCGGGAACACGGTGTTCGCGATGCCCGAAGGAGCGATCGGACTGTTTCCGGACGTCGGCGCCGGCTGGTACCTGCCGCGGCTGCCCGGCCGGATCGGCCAGTTCCTCGCCTTGACCGGCGCGCGGCTCGACGGGGCGGAATGCCTGTGGGCGGGGCTGGCGACGCACTATCTGCCCGTTGAAGCGCTCGGGCGGACGAAGGCCGAGATCGCTGCCGAGCCGGGACGGATCGAGGCGATCCTCGCCGAGCAGTCGGTCGAGGCTCCGCCCGCGCGGCTTGCCGGGAACGCGGAGCGGATTGCGCGGCTGTTCGCCGCCGACCGGCTCGAGGACGTGCTTGCCGCGCTCGCGGCCGATCCTTCCGAATGGGCGGCGAAGGAACTGAAAGCGGTGACCGCGAAGTGCCCGACCACGGCGAAAGTCGCGCTGCGCCAGTTGGCCGAGAGTGCGGGCAGGCGCGACTTCGCCGAGGAAATGGCGCTCGAATACCGCCTCGCGGCGCGGATGATCATGCGCCCGGACTTCGCCGAGGGCGTGCGCGCGGTACTGGTCGACAAGGACAACGCGCCACGCTGGGACCCGGCCGCTCCCGAGGCGGTGACTGATGAGATGCTCGACGCGATCTTTGCCCCGCTGCCCGAGGGCGAGGAATGGACGCCGTTCCCGGATCACTGAAACCTCGCAGCCAGAACCCGTCAGCGCGGCTTTCGCCGGGATGACGGGGGGTAGGTCTTGGCGGGCTGCAAGAATTTCTCCCCGGCGCGCGGGTTGCGATTAACGGCCCCAATCGGCAATTGCCGGCCATGCAACGCCTGACCCATCTCGACCGTCTCGAGGCGGAGAGCATTCACATCATGCGCGAGGTTGTCGCTGAGGCGGACAACCCGGTGATGCTCTATTCGGTGGGCAAGGACAGCGCCGTGATGCTGCACCTGGCCAAGAAGGCGTTCCATCCTGCCCCGCCACCGTTCCCGCTGCTTCACGTCGACACGACGTGGAAGTTCCGCGACATGTACGCGCTGCGCGACAAGGCGGCGAAGGCCGCGGGGATGGAGCTTCTGGTCTATCACAACCCCGAGGCGCTCGAGCGCGGGATCAACCCGTTCGACCACGGGGCGCTGCACACTGACTTGTGGAAGACGGAAGGGCTCAAGCAGGCGCTCGACAAGTGGAAATTCGACGCCGCGTTCGGCGGAGCGCGGCGCGACGAGGAGAAGAGCCGCGCCAAGGAGCGCATCTTCTCGTTTCGCACCGCGAGCCATGCCTGGGATCCCAAGAACCAGCGGCCCGAGTTGTGGAACCTCTACAACGCGAAGAAGGCCAAGGGCGAGAGCATCCGCGTGTTCCCGCTGTCGAACTGGACCGAGCTCGACATCTGGCAGTACATCATGAAGGAGGGGATCGAGATCGTCCCGCTCTACATGGCGGCCGAGCGCCCGACGGTCGAGCGCGACGGCCTGCTGCTGATGGTCGACGACGAGCGCTTCCCGCTGCTTCCCGGCGAAACTCCGGTCGTGCGTTCGATCCGCTTCCGCACGCTCGGCTGCTATCCGCTCACCGGCGCGATAGAGAGCCGGGCGGCGACGCTTCCCGAGGTGGTGCAGGAGATGCTGCTGACCACGACCAGCGAGCGCCAGGGCCGCGCGATCGACAAGGACGCGGGCGGCGCGGGGATGGAGAAGAAGAAGCAGGAGGGGTACTTCTGATGCGCCCCTTGCGTCCCTCCCTTCATCGTCACCCTGAACTCGTTTCAGGGCCCATTTCTCCGTCCGCACGGAGCCATCGGTTCATGTGCGGTCCGGCGGCGATGCGGCGCTCACCTGCGAGGTCCGGGGGTGCTGCGCGATGGCTGCTGAAACAAGTTCAGCATGACGGTATGGCGACAGGAGGTGCGAAGTGAACGACGCGTCCTCCGAACCCCTCTACAGGGTCGACGCGCTCATTGCCGAGGACATCGAGGCCTACCTCGACCTGCACCAGAACAAGGGGCTGTTGCGGTTCATCACCTGCGGCAGCGTGGATGACGGCAAGTCGACGCTGATCGGGCGGCTGCTCTACGACAGCAAGATGATCTTCGAGGACCAGCTCGCCGCGCTCGAGGCTGACTCGAAGAGGGTCGGCACGCAGGGGCAGGCGATCGACTTCGCGCTGCTCGTCGACGGCCTCGCCGCCGAGCGCGAGCAGGGCATCACGATCGACGTCGCCTACCGCTTCTTCGCCACCGAGAAACGCAAGTTCATCGTCGCCGACACGCCCGGCCACGAGCAGTACACGCGCAACATGGTCACCGGCGCCTCGACCGCCGACCTCGCGGTGATCCTGGTCGACGCGAGGAAGGGCGTGCTCGTGCAGACGCGCCGCCACTCGTACCTCGCGCACCTCATCGGCATCCGCCACCTCGTGCTGGCGGTGAACAAGATGGACCTGGTCGACTACTCGCAGGAGGTGTTCGACCGGATCGTCGCCGATTACCGCGCCTTCGCCGGCACGATCGGCATCGCCGACTTCACGCCGATCCCGATCAGCGGCTTCAAGGGCGACAACATCACCCAAGCCCCCTCGGTGAACACGCCGTGGTACGACGGTCCGAGCCTGATCGAGCACCTCGAGACGGTCGAGATCGAAGGCGCCGCCGCACAGGCCCGGTCGCTACGGATGCCGGTGCAGTGGGTCAACCGCCCCAACCTCGATTTCCGCGGCTTCGCCGGCCAGATCGCCTCGGGCACCGTCAGGCCGGGCGACGCCGTGCGCGTGGTGCCCTCGGGCAAGACCAGCACGATCAAGTCGATCGTGACGTTCGACGGGGAGCTCGACGAGGCGGTCGCCGGCCAGTCGGTCACGCTGACGCTCGCCGACGAGATCGACTGCAGCCGCGGCGACGTCATCGCCGCCGCCGACGCGCCGCCGCAGGCGGCCGACCAGTTCGAGGCGACGATCGTGTGGATGAGCGACGAGAAGCTGATCCCCGGCCGCGGCTACTGGTTGAAGCTGGCTACGCAGACCGTCACCGCGACGGTCGCGCAGCCGAAGTACGAAGTCGACGTCAATTCGTTCGAACACCTCGCGGCCAAGACGCTCGGCCTCAACGGCATCGGCGTGTGCGAGGTCACCACCGACCGGCCGATCGTGTTCGAGCCCTACCACGAGAGCCGCGAACTCGGCGGGTTCATCCTGATCGACAAGCTGACCAACGCCACGGTCGGCGCCGGGCTGATCCGTTTCTGCCTGCGCCGCGCGCAGAACGTCCACTGGCAGGCGCTCGAGGTCAGCCGCGAGGCGCACGCCGCCTTGAAGGGCCAGAAGCCCGCGGTGCTGTGGTTCACCGGCCTGTCCGGCTCGGGCAAGTCGACGATCGCCAACCTCGTCGAGAAGAAGCTGCATGCCGCCGGGCGACACACGTTCCTGCTCGACGGCGACAACGTGCGCCACGGCCTCAACAAGGACCTCGGGTTCACCGAGGCCGACCGGATCGAGAACATCCGCCGCGTCGGGGAGGTCGCCAAGCTGATGACCGACGCCGGCCTGATCGTGCTGACCGCGTTCATCAGCCCGTTCCGCGCCGAGCGCGAACTGGTCCGCGGAATGATCCCCGAGGGCGAGTTCATCGAGATCTTCATCGACACCCCGCTCGAGGTTGCCGAACAGCGCGACGTCAAGGGCCTCTACAAGAAGGCCCGTTCCGGCCAGCTGAAGAACTTCACCGGCATCGACAGCCCCTACGAGGCGCCCGAGAACCCCGAGATCCGCATCGACACCACCACGACCAGCCCGGAGGACGCCGCCGAGCAGATCGTCCAGCGCCTGCTCGGGGAATGGGTGCCCGACCTGTGACGCCCACTCCCCGGTCGAGCGACGCCGAGCTGGCTGCGACGCTGGCGGAAGGGGCGGGCCGAAGGCTGCTCGATCTGCGGGCCAGCGGTGGGCTCGAAGGCAAGGCGATGGGACAGGCGGGCGACGAGGTCGCGAACCGCTACCTCGTCAGGCACCTGCTGGCCGAGCGGCCCGACGACGGCCTGCTGTCCGAGGAAAGCAAGGACACCGACGAGCGTCTCGGCAAGTCGCGCGTGTGGATCATCGACCCGCTCGACGGGACCCGCGAGTTCGGCGAGCATCGGTCCGACTGGGCAGTGCACGTCGGGCTGGCGATCGACGGAGTGGCAGAGGTCGGCGCGGTGGCGTTGCCCGGGCTCGACGGCGGCGTGGTTCTGCGCTCCGACCGTCCCGTTCCGCTGCGCCCGTATCCGGGCCCGCCGCGCATGCTGGTCAGCCGCACGCGCCCGGCGGCCGAGGCGGTCGCGGTGGCCGAGGCGCTCGGCTGCGAGCTCGTACCGATGGGTTCGGCCGGCGCCAAGGCAATGGCGGTGGTACTGGGCCAGGCCGAGATCTACCTGCATTCGGGCGGACAGTACGAGTGGGACAACTGCGCCCCGGTCGCGGTCGCGCGGGCACACGGCCTGCATTGCTCGCGCATCGACGGCAGCGCGCTGACCTACAACAACCGCGACACCTGGCTGCCCGACCTGCTCATCTGCCGCCCCGAGTTCGCGGAACCGGTGCTCGAAGCCGTCGCAAGGCTCGGCTAGACGCCGCAGGCCTCGAGCGCTCGCAGCACCGCGCTGCGGTAGCTGTTGCCGAACAGGCGCAGGTGCACGAGCAGCGGCCACAACCGGTAGACCGGCAACCGCTCCCGCCACCCCGGCTCGAGCGAGAGCGCGGCGAAGAATGCGTCGGGCGGATGGTCGAACAGCGTCAGCATCGCCACGTCGACCTCGCGGTGCCCGTAGTAGCACGCCGGGTCGACCAGCGCGGCCATCCGGCCGTTCGCGAACAGGATGTTGCCGCCCCACAGGTCGCCGTGGAGCAGGCCTGCGGGCGGGTCCCGCGGGATCAGCTCGCCGAGGCGCGCGGCAAGCGCCTCGAGCCGCGGCCCGAGCGCCGCGCCGACATGGGGCGCATGACACAGGATCCGGTGCCGCGCCCAGAACTCGACCCAGTCGTCGCCACGCGTGTTGGCGATCGCGACTGGCCCGAACCGGTGATCGGCTTGCCAGCCATAAGCCTCCGGGACGGGCCGGTGGAGGCGTTCGAGCACCTGGGCGAGATCGGCCCACGCCGCTTCGTCGGCGCGACCGCCGGCCTCGACCCAGGTCATGATCAGCAATCCGTCGGCCCGATGAAGCACCTCGGGCGCCGGCGCCCCGGCACGGCGTAGCGCCTCGAGCATCGCGCCTTCGGCCTCCGCTCCTTGCCCCTGCTTGGCGACGACGCGGCGCCCGTCGGCGAGCTCGACCAACGCCGCGCCGCCGAGATCGCCGCCAAGCCTGCGTCCGCCGGTCACCCGGCTCCCGAGAATGCGCCCGACCTTGTCGGCCCAGTTCACGGTTCGAGGAGCCGGCGTGCGAGCGCGCGGGCCGCTTCGGACACGTCGCGCCAGGTCGCCTCGAAACCGGATTCGTCGCCGTAGTAGGGATCGGCCACAGGCTGTCCCTCGCGCCCCGGCACGCAGTCGAGCAGCAGCGCGACCTCGGCCGTGGCGTCCGCCGGCGCCCGCGCGAGGAGCGTGGCGAGATTGTCCTCGTCGAGCGCGAAGATGTGCGTGAAGCGGCGGTAGTCCTCCGCCGTGATCTGCCGCGCCCTCAGATGGTCGATCGGCACCCCCTTCGCCCGCGCCAGCGCCCTCGCGCGCGGATCGGGCGGCTTTCCGACATGCCACGCACCGGTGCCCGCGGAATCGATGTGGACCGAAAGCCTGACCTTCTCCGCCTCGTACCGGAACGCCGCCTCGGCAAGAGGAGAGCGGCAGATGTTGCCGAGGCAGACGAACAGCACGGAGGCCCGCATGGTCACAGCTTCGGGTTGCCCGCGCTCCACCTGACGGTCAGCTCGATCCCGCTCCCGAGCGGCAGCAGCACCGTTTGCAGGTCCGGCTTGGCGCGCACGGCCTCGCGATAGTCCCTGACCGCCTCGCGTGCGCTTTCCGGGTAGATCATGTTGTCCGAGACGATCACGCCCTCCTCGGCGAGCTTCGGATAGACCGCCTCGAAGCATGGCAGGTAGAGCGTCTTCCACACGTCGAGCAGCACAAGGCCGAATTCGCCATCGTCGGCCGCCACGACCTCGCGCGCGTCGCCGCAGCGGAACTCGACGACCTCCGCGAGCCCGGCCCTCTCGAGCCGCTCGCGCGCATAGGCCTGCTTGGCCGGGTCGACGTCGACCGTCACCACGCTCGCCCCGCAGGCCTTTGCCGCGTCGGCGAGGAACAGCGTCGAGTAGCCGTAACTGGTGCCGAGCTCGAGGATTCTCTGCGGCCCGCGGCCGATCGCCAGCGCCCGCAGGAAGTTGCCCACCTCGGCACCGACCGGCAGCAGGAACTCGTCGCGCCGCTCGCCGAACTGCCCTATGGGCAGGTCTCTCGCCAGCTCCAGTTCGGCCTTGTGGCGCGCGTCGTACTCGGCGAACACCGCCGCCGCACGGGAATCCTCGAAATACATGGCGTTGTCCTACACGATCCTAGGGCATCCAGGGGCCCGTGATGGCGAGCGTCTTCGCCGGGCGATACATGTTCACGAACAGCCACTTGCCGTCGGGCGAGAAGCACGCCCCGGCCCACTCGGTCCCGACGCGCGACAGCGCCAGCGGATAGGCGACGCCGTCGGGCGTGATCCCGCGCAGGTGGTTATGGACGTTCTCGGTGTACTGGTCCTCGCAGACCACCAGGTGACCGTTCGGCGCCACTACCAGGTTGTCGCCGAAGTTGTACTGCTCGATATTGGTGCTCTCGTAAAACAGCTGCAACCGGTCGGGACCGCTCGCCTGCGGCCGCAGGCGAAAGATCTGGCCGAGCCTGGCTGCACCGCCGCTGGTGCAGGCGAAGTAGAGTTCGCTTTCACCCATCCAGATGCCTTCGCCGCGCGCAAACAGCGTCGCACCCGCCGCAGCGCCGCGCTTGCGCAGGTCGTCCTCAGGCGCCTCGGGATTGTCGAGGTCGATCCAGCGCACCGCCTGCCACGCCTGCGGCGCGAAGGCCGTGCCGTTCCAGTTGCGGCTGTCGGGCAGGCCGTCGATCGCCAGCGCCTGCAGCCGCCCGCCTTCGGCGAGCTGCCCCTTCACGTTGGGGATGAAGCGATAGAGCAATCCGTCCTCGCGGTCCTCGGTCTCGTAGACGATCCCGCTCGCCGGATCGACGCAGGCGGCCTCGTGATTCATCCGCCCCATCGCCTTGAGCGGCACCGGCTCGACCGGCCCGGTGGCCGCGGCCGGGACTTCGAACACGTAGCCGTGATCCTTGTTGATCCGCCCGTCGGGCTTGCTGACGTTCTCCTCGCAGGTCAGCCACGAGCCCCATGGGGTAATCCCGCCAGCGCAGTTGCGGATCGTGCCCGAGAGCGAACGGAACTGCTTCTCGACCGACAGCGTCGCGCCGTCGAGCACCAGCGTGGTCGTCCCGCCGGGCAGCGGCACGAGGCTGCGAGCGACCGTGTCGTAAGCGGGCCCGCTGGCGCCGCCCGAATCCTGGGTCGGCATCAGCTCGTGGTTGCGTACCAGCGCCCACCTGCCGGCGCCGAGGTCGAAGCAGCCCATCCCGTCGGCGTGATCGGGCACCGTGCCGCCGTCCGTCATCGGGTCCCCCAGGCTCGACAGGACGCGATAGGTGAACCCGGCCGGCAGGTCGACCAGACCCTGCGGGTCGGGCTGCAACGGCCCGTAGCCGGCAGCTCCGCTCGCCGAAGCGACGCCCGTGCGCATGCAGCCGCTGGCCGCGAGCGCGGCGAAAGCCGACCCGGTGGCACCGAGGAAACGGCGGCGGTTGGCGAACATCGTATTTCTCCCGAGCGGCCGGCGAATCGCGGCCCTTGCCCCATGCTAACCGCGAATGACCGCCCTGTGTCAGCCCAAAGCGGTAGCGTCGGCGAAGGGTTTGTGGTCAATCAATTGTCGGACAAAAGGGGGAGAATCGGGATGCGGCGCACTCTCGCGTGGACTCTTGCGGTATCGCTGGCCCTCGCCGATGCCGCGCTGCCCGGGCGAGCGCAGGACGGCGCCGTCGTGACCGCCGCCGAAACCACCGGCACGCCGGCCGAGCGCGCCGCGCAGATGCTCGCGCAGATGACGCTCGACGAGAAGCTCACGCTGCTCAAGGGCTACTTCGGCACCGACTTCCCGGCCTCGGGCTTCAAGGCGCCGGAGGACGCGCGCTACGGGTCGGCCGGTTACGTCCCTGGCATTCCGCGCCTCGGCATCCCGCCGCAATGGCAGGCGGACGCCGGCATCGGCGTCGCGACCCAGGGCGGCTCGCCGGTCAAGCGCCCGCGAACGGCCCTGCCCTCGGGCCTCGCGCTGGCCGCTACGTGGGACCTCGATCAGGCCTATGCCGGCGGAGCGATGATCGGCTCGGAAGCGCGCGCCGACGGGTTCAACGTGCTGCTCGGCGGCAGCGTCAACCTGATCCGCGAGCCGCGCAACGGGCGCAACTTCGAATACGCGGGCGAGGACCCGTGGCTCGCCGGAGCGATCGTCGGCGCCCAGATCGCCGGCGTCCAGTCCAACCGGATCGTCTCGACTGCCAAGCACTACGCGGTCAACGCGCAGGAGACCGACCGCGGCACCGGAAACTCGGTGGTCGAGGAAGGTGCGCTGCGCATGGCCGACCTGCTCGCGTTCGAGGTCGCGATCGAGCGGGGCAACCCGGCCTCGGTGATGTGCGCTTACAACCGCGTCAACGGGCCCCATTCGTGCGAACACCCTTTCCTGCTCACCCAGGTCCTGCGCGAGGAGTGGGGCTTCAAGGGTTACGTGATGTCCGACTGGGGCGCGGTCCACTCGACGGCACCTTCGGCCAACGCCGGCCTTGACCAGGAATCGGGCTTCGGCCTGCAGCGCGCCGACTGGTTCAACGCCGACAAGCTCAGAGCCGCGCTCGCTGCCGGCGAGATCGCCGCCGAACGGATCGACCTCATGGCCGGGCGAGTGCTCCACGCGATGTTCGAACACGGCCTCGTCGACGACCCGGTCAGCGAGGGCCAGCCGATCGACTTCGCTGCCCATCGCGCGATCAGCCGCAGGGCTGCGGAATCCGGCATCGTCCTGCTCAAGAATGAGCTCGGGATCCTGCCGCTCGCCACGGGCGTGGCGCGGATCGCGGTGATCGGCGGGCACGCCGACAAGGGCGTGCCGTCGGGCGGCGGATCGAGCCAGGTCTATCCCGACGGCGGCAACGCGGTGCCCGGGCTCGAGCCGACGACCTGGCCCGGGCCCGTGGTCTATTACCCGTCTTCCCCCCTCGACGAACTGCGCAAACGCCTGCCGCAGGCGCGGATCGACTTCGCCGACGGCACCGATCTCGCAGCCGCCGAGAGGCTGGCCGCAGAGTCCGATCTGGCGATCGTGTTCGGCACTCAGTGGGCCAGCGAGAGCATCGACGTGAAGATGGAGCTCGACGGCGAACAGGATGCGCTGATCGAGGCTGTCGCCGCGGCCAACCCGCGCACGGTCGTAGTGCTGGAAACCGGCGGACCGGTGCTGATGCCGTGGGCCGACCAGGTCCTGGCGATCGTCGAGGCGTGGTACCCTGGCCGCGCCGGCGGCGAGGCGATCGCGCGCGTGCTGACCGGCGAGGTCAATCCGTCGGGGCACCTGCCGGTCACCTTCCCGAAGTCCCTTGACCAGCTCCCCTATCCGGGCGAGCCGCGTCGCGGCGACGTGGTCTACGACGAGGGCGCTGCGGTCGGCTACAAGTGGTTCGACCTGAAAGGCCACGAGCCGCTGTTCCCGTTTGGCCACGGCCTGTCCTACACCCGCTTCGCATTCGACCATCTCGCCGCTTCGCGCGATGGCGAAGGGCTCGTGGCGATGGTCGAGGTGACCAATACCGGCGACCGTCCGGGCGCCGACGTCGTCCAGGTCTACATCGGCGGACCCGGCTGGGAAGCGCCGCGCCGGCTCGGCGGGTTCGCCAAGGTCGAGCTGGCGCCCGGCGAGAAGCGGCGCGTCGAGATTCCGATCGATCCCCGCCTGCTGGCAACGTGGTTCACCGGGCGCCCCGGGTGGACGCGGCCGGCCGGCGCTTACACCGTCAGCGTCGGGCACAGTTCGCGCGAACTGGTCCAGTCGGTCATGGTCGAACTGCCGCCAAGCCATCTCCCGCCGGGCTGGAAGCCCGATCGCTAGCGACTCTCGCGCTGGTCAGCCGGCCCTGGAGACAGGTTGGTCGTCGTCGGCGGCGGGCGGCGCGGCGAACATCCGGTTGACGTCCTCCGGCGACAGCGCCGTGGCATAGAGCCATCCCTGGGCGTCGGCGCAGCCCAGCGCCCCGAGCCGCTCCTTGATCGCAGCGGTCTCGATGCCCTCGGCAGCCATCGGGATGCTGAGGCCCTTGCCGAGCGTGGCGATCGCCTCGACCAGCGCTTCGCACTGCTGGTCGGAGTCGAGCAGCTTGACGAAGCTGTGGTCGATCTTGATCCGGTCGAACGGCAGCGACTTGAGGTGGGTCAGCGAGGCATAGCGCGTCCCGAAGTCGTCGATGACGATGCTGATGCCCTGCGCCTGCAGGCTCTGGATGTTCGCCAGCGCGTGCTGCGAGCCGCTGATGAGGCAGTCTTCCGGTATTTCCAGCTCGAGCCGGCCGGCCGGAAAGTTGATCTGCGTCAGGAGGCGCAGCAGGCGTTGCGCCAACAGCGGGTCCTTGAACTGGACCGCGGACATGTTGACGGCGATCTTGAGATGCGCTGGCCAGTCCTTCGCTGCCAGCAGCGTCTGGTGCATGATCGAGAGCGAGATTTCGCCGATCAGGCCGCTGGATTCGGCGACGCTCAGGAACTCTGCAGGCTCGAGCAGGCCCTTGGCCGGATGCTGCCAGCGCGCCAGCGCCTCGAAGCCTTTCACCTCGCCGCTGGCGAGCTCGTAGATCGGCTGGAAGTAGGGCACGAACTCGCCGGCCTGGATTCCGTGACGGATCTCCGCCTCGAGCGCGGCCTGCTTGCCGAGCTCTATCTCCATCGCCTCGTCGAACTCGACCCAGCGGTTCTTGCCCGCGGCCTTGGCCTCGTACATCGCGAGGTCCGCCCGACGCAGCAACCAGCGCAGCTCGCGCGAGACGCCCTGCAGGCGGGCGATGCCGATCGAGGCGCCGACCGAGACGACCGTGTCACCCGCGCAGATCGGAATCTGCAGCGCGTCGACGAGCTTGTCAGCCAGCAGCCGCGGTTGCTTTCCACGGGCGCGCAAGCCGTGGAGCAGCACGACGAATTCGTCGCCGCCCAGCCGCACGCAGCAATCCTCCGGCGCGCAGCAGGTGCGGATCTTTTCGGCGGTCGAGATGAGCACCGCATCGCCGACCTCGTGACCGTGGAGATCGTTGACGGCCTTGAACTGGTCGAGGTCGATCAGCAGCAACGCGACGTCCTTCTCCCCGCTGACAAGCAGCTCTCCGGCGAAGACGTGGAGGTGCCGACGATTGTACAGCCCGGTCACCTCGTCGAAATAGGCGAGGTGCCGGATCGTCAGGTCGGCACCGCGCTGTCGTGCGAGAGATTCCCTGAGCTGCACAGAACGCCGCCAGGCAAACAGCAGCAGGGCGATATTGAGCAGGAAGCCGGAGACCAGCTCGGGCGCGGGGCCGCCGGAATTGCCGGAAAGGACATAGGGCATGACCTGCGAACCCGACACGACGAACAGCACCGTCGCCAACATCGCGACGGTAGCTGTCAGCCAGCGGGAATCACCCGAGGGGCTGGCTTGCGGCACGGCCCCCTGTGTTGACGCGTCCATGGCTCTGCCCCCGCAGTCATTCGATCCGGGGTAGCCGGCAACGATTGAAATCGAATTAACGTAAACGGGGCAGTCAGAACCGCGGCAGCGGCTGCTCGGCGAAGCCCCAGCCGGCGAGCGCCTTGTCCTGCGCCCGCTCGAGCAGCCGCCTGGCGTCGCCGATCCCGAACAGCCGTGCGTTCTTCGCAGCCTTGAGCTGGTCCCACGAGAGCGGCACTGCAACCGGCGCCCCCTCGCGGGCCCGCGCCGAATAGGGCAGCACCGCGGTGCTGCCGCGCTGGTTGCGCAGGTAGTCGAGGAAGATCTTCCCCTTGCGCTTGGCCTTGCTCATGTTGGCCGTGTAACGCTCGGGCTCTGCCAGCGCGATCGCCTCGGCGAAGCGCTTGGCGAAGTCCTTGTGAGCGTCCCACGAGTGCCCGGTCGAGAGCGGCACGACGACGTGCACGCCCTTGCCTCCGGTCAGCATGGGGAAGCTCGTCAGGCCGAGATCCGACAGCCGCTTGCGGATATCGGCCGCTGCCTTCCTCACGTCGGCGAAGTCGAGCCCCTCGTCGGGGTCGAGATCGAACACCATCCGGTCGGGCGCCTCGACATCCTCGACCCGGCTGCCCCAGCCGTGGAACTCGATCGTACCCATCTGCACGCAGGCAAGAATCCCGGCCGCGTCCTCGACGTAGAGATAATCCTCGGCCCCGCCGTCCTTCTCGACGATCGGTACGTGGTGCACGTGCGGCCCGAACGAGCCGGAATCGTGCTTCTGGAAGAAGCACTTCTTCGCCCTACCCTGCGGACAGCGCACGAGGCTGACCGGCCGCCCGGCGGCCCACGGCAGCATCAGCGGCGCGATCGCCGCGTAGTAATCGGCAAGCTCGCCCTTGGTCTGCCCGCTCTCGGGGAAGATCACCCGGTCGCGGTTCGAGATCTTGATCTCGCTCTCGGGCTCGGGTTCTGGCGCTTCCTGCGGGGTCTCGGGCACGACGTCCTCCGCTCGCTTGTCGCCGCGCAGCGCGACGAAGCTGCCGTGGCGCACGTTGCCATCGGCGGTGAATTCCGAGAAGGCCACTTCGGCGACCAGCTTCGGCGCCAGCCAGGTCACTCCGCGGCTCTCGACGCGCCCCACCTCGGCCGGCGCGGTCTTGCGCTCGATGCGGGCGAACTTCGCCGCCAGCTCGCGCAGCGTGTCGGCGTTGAACCCGGTGCCGACGTTGCCCTTGTAGACCAGCTTGTCCCCCTCGTGCTGCGCCAGCAGCAGGCTCGAGAACGGCCGACCGCGTGCGCTGGACTTCTTCCAGCCGATGATCACGAACTCCTGTCGGAGCGTGCACTTGACCTTGACCCAGTTGCGCGTCCGGCCGGAACGGTAGGGCGCGTCGATCCGCTTGGAGATGATCCCTTCCTGCCCGGCATCGCACATCGCGCGGTAGAGCTTTTCGCCGGCGCCGATCACGTGGTCGGCTACGTGTATCGGCGGCCTCGCTTCGGCCAGCAATGCCTCGAGCCGCTCCTTGCGCTCGATATTGGTCCGCCTGGCGAGGTTCTCGCCGTCGACGTCGAGCAGGTCGAACGCGTGGAACGCGAGCCCGTCGCCGGCCTTCTCGGCCCCGTGCCCACGCTTGAGCACCGCCTGCAGGCTCGAGAAGTCTGGATTGCCCCTGGCGTCGTAGGCGACGATCTCGCCGTCGATAAGGCATGGCGGCAAGTCGAGCGCAGCCAGGTGCGCGGCGAGCGGCTCGAACTTGTCGGTCCAGTCCTTCCCGCTGCGCGTATAGACGCGCACCTGGTCGCCCGCGCACGCGATCAGCGCGCGGTAGCCGTCGAACTTGATCTCGTGCATCCAGCCATTCCCGGCCGGAACCGCGTCGACCAGCGTCGCGAGCTGCGGGCTGCGGAACTTCGGCAGCTTGCCGGCGGATCGTTTGCGCTTTGCAGGCGCCTTGCCGATCGACTTGTTGCGCTCCGCCGCCTGTTCCATCACCTCGGCGAAGGCCTTGCCCTTCTTGCCCTTGAGCGACCACTCGCCCTTCGTGTCGGCGGCGATCTCGGCCATCGTCCGCCCGGTCAGCACGCTCGTCAGGCACCGCTCGACCAGCGGATCGCCGTCCTCGGCGTATTCGTCGTCGAGCTTCCGCAGCAGCCAGTTCTCGCGCTTCTCGCCGGGCCGCGGCTTCAGCCGGATCAGCAGCCACTCGCCCTTCATCCGCTCGCCGTCGAGCGTGAAGTGCAGGTGCCCCTTGTCGATGTCCTTCCACGACTTGCCCTCGACCGAGGCCCAGGTGCCCTTGTCCCACAGCATCACCGTGCCGCCGCCGTATTCGCCCTTGGGGATCGTCCCCTCGAACTCGGCGTAGGCCATCGGGTGGTCCTCGGTCCGCACCGCCAGCCGCTTGATCGAGGGATCGGGTGAGGGTCCCTTGGTCACCGCCCACGACTTGAGCACGCCGTCGGCTTCCAGCCGGAAGTCCCAGTGGAGCCGGGTCGCCTCGTGCTTCTGCACGATGAAGCGGTTGCCGCCTTCCGAGTTCGCGCGCTTGCCGGCTGGCTCCTTCGTCTTCTTGAAGTCGCGCTTGCGGTTGTACTCGGCGAGGGGATTGGCGCGCGTCATGGCGTGAAATCGTCGTCAGGGGCCCACCGCTGCTCGACCAGGCCGAGCACCGTGAGCATCAGGATCGAGATGGCCGCGCCGATCACGACCAGCGGCCACTGCGCGGCGCCGCAGGCGATCCCGACCACCGCGGTCAGCCACAGGTGTGCCGCAGTCGTGAGATTCTTCACCTTGCCGCGGCTGAACACGATCAGCCCCGCCCCGATGATCCCGATGAACGCGCCGGTCGCCTCGAATATGCGCAGCACGTCGAGCTGGTTCTCTTCCATCTGTCCGCCGATCTGGTGGTACAGCGAGATCATCGAGGCGGTCATCGCCGCTGCCGAGAAGCAGATCAGCCCGTGCGTCCGCAGCCCCGCCGCCCGCCCGCGAAACTCGCGGTCCATCCCCAGCACCAGGCCGAGCACCGCGGCCACGCCGAGCCGGGTCAGCAGGTCGAGGTCGACCCAGTGGACGAGGACCGGCTCGTTCAGCTCCATCGGCAGCCTCCGGGAGCGCATCCTCCGACAGGCTCGGCATGACCCTCCGACAAGCTCAGGGTGAGCGGATCCTCTATCCCGCCCCCAACGCCGCGCATGCTGAGCTTGTCGAAGGATGCCGCGCCTCGCCGGCTCACGCGCGTTTCCGCGCCGGGGCGGCCTTTCTGGCGGGCGCCTTTTTCTTCGCGGGCGCCTTGCGCGCGGCCGGCTTCTTGCCCGCCGACTTCTTGGCGCCGCCGCCCTTGCCCTCGCTGCCGACCGACTTCTTCAGCGCTGCCATCAGGTCGATCACGTTGTCGCCGCTCGGCCGGTCGGGCTCCTCGACGTCCTCGAGGATCTTCTTGCCCTTGGCCTTCTGCTTCTTGGCGATCAGGGTCTTCAGCGCATCGACGTAGCGGTCGTGGAACTCGCTCGGGTCGAACGGCGCGCTGCGCTGCTCGATCAGCGTCGTGGCGAGGTCGAGCAGGTCCCGGTCGGGCTTGGTAGCCGGGATGTCCTTGAAGTAGCTCTGCGCCTTGCGCACCTCGTCCTCGTAGCGCAGCGTCTCGAGGACGATGCCCTTGCCGCACGGCTTCAACGACACCAGCGTCTCGCGCCCGCGTACCGAGATCTGCCCGATGCCGACCTTGTTGCTCGCCTTGAGCGCCTCGCGCAGCACGACGAAGGCCTCCTCGGCGAGATCGTCGGCCGGGACGACGTAATACGGCTTCTCGAAGTAGAACACGTCGATCTCGCCCGCGTCGACGAACTGCACGAGGTCGAGTGTCTTGCGGCTTTCGACCTTGGCCGCCTCGATCTCGTCGTCTTCGAGCAGAACGTAGTTGCCCTTCGACACCTCGTAGCCCTTGACGATCTCGTCGCGGTCAACCGGGCCGATCCCCTGGACGACCTTCTCGTAGTTGATCCGCTTGCCGCTCGGCTCGTGGATCTGGTGGAACTGGATCGTCGCCCCGCTCTTGGTCGCGGCGTAGACCTCGACCGGGATCGACACGAGCGCGAGACGGATCTGGCCTTGCCAGTAGGCGCGTGCGGCCATTGCGGGCGGACTCCTCCTGTTGTGCGGGGAGTCAGCGCGCGAGCGGGCAGCCGGTTCCGGAGACCGAGTGGCCTCCGGGCGGAACTCACTCTCCCTCCAACCGACCATCGAGCAGGCGCACGTGTCGCCGGCAGTGCCTGGCCACGTGCTCGTCATGGGTCGAGATCAGGAAGCAGGTCCCCGTCTCGCGGTTGATCCTGTCGATCAGCGCCAGCACCTGGTCGGCCGAGGCGCGGTCGAGGTTGCCGGTCGGTTCGTCCGCCAGCACCAGTTCGGGCGCGTTGATCAGCGCGCGGGCGACCGCGACCCGCTGGCGCTGGCCGCCGGACAGCGCGGCGGGGCGGTAATCGCGACGGTCGGCGAGGCCGACCGCGTCGAGCAGCTCGGTGGCGCGGCGACGCATGTCGGCGGTCTCGCGCCCGGCACAGGCGGCCGCCGGCATCATCACGTTCTCGAGCGCGGTCAGGTCGGGTAGCAGGTGGTGGAACTGGAAGACGAAGCCGATGTGCTCGCTGCGGAAGCGCGTGCGTTCGGCGTCGCTCGCCTCGCCGAGGTCCCGTCCAAGCATCGTGTGACTGCCACCGGTCGGCCGGAGCAGCGTGCCGAGGATCGTCAGCAGCGTGCTCTTGCCTGAACCCGAGGGGCCGAGCAGCGCGGCGAGCTCGCCGGCCCCGAGGTCGAGATCGATGCCGCGCAGCACTTCGGCGGCTGCTTCGCCCTCGCCGAACACCTTGGTCAGCCGGCGGACCGAGACCAGCGGCTCGCGGCTCATGTGCCGATGGCCTCGACCGGGTCGACCCGTGTCGCCTGCCGCGCCGCGAGCAACGAGGCGACAGCAGCGGCGCACGCTGTCAGCGCGATCGCCAGCAGGAAATCACCCTGCGCGCGGTCGACCGGGAGGCCGCCTCCTTCGACTTCGGTCAGCGGCGGAAACGCGCTCAGCGCGAGCCAGGCGACGAGCGCCCCCGCAACCGCGCCGGCCGTCCCTATCAGCGTCCCCTCGATCGCGAACACCGTCAGCACGAAACGCGGGCTCGCCCCGACGGCACGCATGATCCCGATTTCTCCGCGCCGGCGGACAATCGACAGCAGCATCGCACTGGCAATGCCGATCACGATGGTGACCAGCGCGAAGGCCTTGATCACCGTGCCGGTCCGTCCTTGCGCATCGAGCGCGTCGAACAGCTGCGCATTGTCCTCGGTCCACGCGGTCGCTTCGAGCCCTGTCGCGCGCCGCAGCCGCGCGGCGATCGCGGGCGCCGCGTCGGGCGGGGCAACCTTGATCTCGATGCGCGAGATGCCGCTCGGCAGATCGAACAGCGCCCGCGCGGTGTTGAAATTCATGTAGACCGCCTGGCGATCGGCGGTCGAAATCCCGAGCGCGAAGATCCCGCCGACGCGGAAGCTGCGCTCGCGCCCGCGGTCCGAACGAAGCCGGACCACCTGCCCGATCCTCAGGCCGAGGTCCTCGGCCAGCGTGGCGCCGACCAGGACGCCATCGGGCGTGAGCGCGTCGCTGCCCGCGACCATCGCCTTGCCGATGTCGGCGATTGCCGAGAGCTTGTCGGGCTGGACCCCGATCACCCCGACGGGGGCGACGGCCTGCCCGCGCTGGACGAAGGCACTGCCCCGAATCTGCGGGGAAACCGCGACTACGCCAGCCGCCACTTCGGCCTGCGCCACCGCCGGTTGCCAGACCAGGATCTGCTCGCGCCGGCTGAGGTCCTTCTGCACCGCGACCTGCACCCGTTCGCCGGGCACGATCCGGGCGGGATCGCGGTCGGGCATCTCCAGCGTGATGTGGGCGATGTTGCCGACCGTGCGCAGCGTCAGCAGCGTGGCGAGCCCGCCGATCAGCGCGCTCATGAACACGAACACGCCGACACCGGTGGCGACTCCGAGTACCAGCAGCAGGCTCTGCCCGGGCGTCGCCAGCAGGTGGCGCAGCGCGATCTTGGCCGCGTATCGCAAGCGCCTACCTCGCCGGCCGCGCCCGCGTGCCCGGCGCGGCCGCAGCGGGATCGGCGAGCACCCGCATCCCGGGCTCGAGCCCGCTCGTGACGATCACCTCGACCGCCGGCCAGTCGATGAAACGGATCGGCCGTTCGGCCACGCGGCCGTCGTCGCCGATCGCCCGCACGCGCGGGTTGGTCTCGGGTGACAGGATCGCCGCGCGCGGAATGGCGATCGCGTCGGCTCTCCGCTCGACGATGAGGTTGACCGATACCGTCTGGCCCGCCGGCGCCACGTCGAGCGGATCGAGGAACCGCAACCTCACTTCGCGCGCGCCGGTCGACTCGTCGACGCGCGGTTCGACGTGGACCACTTCGGCCCGCAGCGCCTGGGTTCGGCCGGGCACTTCGACCAGCCCGATCATCCCGACGCGCAGCTCGGCAGCGTAGATCTCGTCGACTTCGGCGCTGACTTCGGGCGCGGTCAAGTCGGCCAGTCGGTAGATCACGGTCTCGAGCCCGACCGTCTGCCCTCGGTCGACCGGTCGCTCGAGGATCACACCCGCGAACGGCGCGCGCAGCACCGCGCGCTGCTGCACCTCCTGCGCCTGGGCTCGGCTCGCGCGACGCCGCTCGAGTTCGCGCGCGCCTTCCTGCACGGCCAGCCGCGTCTCTTCGAGCTGTCGCTTGCTGACGAACTCGCCGAGCGCGGCGAAGCGTTCGTAGTCGCGCCGCGCCTGCGCCAGCACGGCTTCCTGCGCCGCGATCGCGGCAGTCGCTTCGGCGATCGCCGCGCGTTGCGGTCCGTCGTCGACCCGCGCGATCGGCGTGCCGGCCTCGACCCGGTCGCCGACGTCATAGGGCAGGTCGAGCAGGGTGCCGGAGACCGGAGACTGGACGGCCACCGACTGGCGCGGCCGGATGCGGCCGTTTACGGCGAGCGCCCGTGTCGCTTCGCCGCGCTGGACGGTGATCGTCTCGACCTCGGCTACGCGCGGAGCCAGCAGCCACCACGCAAGCAGGCCGGCAAGCGCAAGCGCAGCCGCCCACACCGCGAGCCTTCCGCGTTTCACGGCAAGCGCCTTCCCGAAAGGGCGCCCGCTCCGCCTGCCGCCGTCGTCTCGATGTGCCGCATTCGCCTCCTGCCGGCGATCAATCCGGCAGTCTATCCGCCGTTCCCGGCCGCTCTAACGCTTGCGCACGAACTCCGCCCGCAGCACCAGGCCCCTGATGCCCTCGTACTTGCAGTCGATCTCCTGCGGATCCCCTGTCAGGCGGATCGACTTGATCAGCGTGCCGCGCTTCAGGGTCTGTCCGGCGCCCTTGACCTCGAGGTCCTTGATCAGCGTGACCTGGTCGCCGTCCGCCAGCAGGTTGCCGACCGCGTCACGCACTTCCACCTGCGAGGCGGCGGCGCGCTTCGCAGCCAGTTCGGAGGCCGGCATCCACTCGCCGCTGTCCTCGTCGTAAACGTAGTCTTCGTCGCTCATCGTCAGTCCGTCCCTTGCCACCCCGCGCCCCTTACGCGCTCGTGCGGCAAAAGGCGAACTAGGCCGGATTAGGCGTTCGGCCCGTTCCGTGCTACACGCGCCGCGCTGACGTCGAATTTTGCGACGGACTTCGGTGCCGGGGCCGGCCAGCCGCTACGGCGGCATTCATGGCCCTGACGGCGACTTCCTTTCGATTGACGACCCGACGCACTACCCGCCCACGGCAATACCGCCCGGGCACCACGTTCTCGAAAGGAACACCCTCATGCCGATTGGCACCGTGAAATTCTTCAACACCGACAAAGGCTACGGCTTCATCTCGCCCGAGGACGGCGGCGCTGACAGCTTCGTCCACATTACCGCGGTCCAGGCCGCCGGGATGCAGACGCTGAACAAGGACCAGCGCCTGAGCTACGAAGTCGAGCGCGGCCGCAACGGCCGTGAATCGGCCGTCAACCTCCAGGAGGCCTGACGCTGTTCCTTTTCCCTCTCCCCCGCTCGGGGGAGAGGATCCTCCTTCGGGACGTTCGCATCCATGAGCCAGACTTTCGAATTCTACGACCAGCGCGCCCGCGCCGCCGAAGCCGAGGCCGAGAAGGCGGTGCTCGAGAACGTCCGCGAGCGCGAGCTGCGCTCTGCGCGGGCCTGGCGCAGCATGGCGGACCGCCAGAAGCTGATCGACGCCGAGCGGGTCAAGGCCGACGACCTGCGCGCAGCCCGCCGCGCCGCGGAACTCGAAGCGGCCGAGGCTTCCGGCCTCGCCGACTAGGTCTCGCGCGTGCCGAGCATCGCCTCGGGCCGCACCAGCCGGTCGTAATCCTCTGCGCTGACGAACCCGCTGGCGAGCGCCGCCTCGCGCAGCGTGATGCCGCGCGCGTGCGCATCCTTCGCGATTGCGGCGGCGCGGTCGTAGCCGATCGCCGGCGCCAGCGCCGTCACCAGCATCAGCGAGCGCTCGACTCCCGCCGCGAGGTTGTCGAGCCGCGGCTCGAGCCCGGCGAGCAGGTTGCGCGTGAAGCTGTCGCAGGCGTCCGCCAGCAGCCGGACCGATTGCAGCACCGCGTGCGCCACCACCGGGCGATAGACGTTGAGCTCGAACTGCCCCTGGCTCGCCGCGAAGGTCACCGTCGCGTGATTGCCGATGACCTGCGCGCAAACCTGGGTCAGCGCCTCGCACTGGGTCGGGTTGACCTTGCCAGGCATGATCGACGAGCCTGGCTCGTTTGCCGGTAGCGCCAGTTCGCCAAGCCCGGCGCGCGGTCCGGAACCGAGCAGGCGGATGTCGTTGGCGATCTTGTACAGCGAGGCAGCCAGCGTGTTCAGCGCCCCGTGCGAGAACAGCAGAGCGTCCTGCCCGGCCAGCGCTTCGAACTTGTTGGGCGCGGAGACGAACGGCAGACCGGTAGCCTCGGCGATCTCGGCGGCGATCGCCCCGGCGAACCCGGCCGGCGCGTTGAGCCCGGTACCGACCGCGGTGCCGCCCTGGGCCAGTTCGTACAGCCCCGGCAGCGCCAGCTCGATCCGCCCGATCCCGGCGCGCACCTGCCGCGCCCAGCCGGACACTTCCTGCCCCAGCGTCAGCGGCGTAGCGTCCTGCGTGTGCGTCCGGCCGATCTTGACGATCCCGGCCCACGCCTCGGCCTTGCTCTCGAGGTCGTTCGCCATCCGCCCGAGCGCCGGCAGCAGCTCGCCGGTGATCGCCAGCGCCGCGGCGACGTGGATCGCGGTCGGGATCGTATCGTTCGACGATTGCGACAGGTTGACGTGGTCGTTCGGGTGAACCGGGCTCTTGCTGCCGACCTCGCCGCCGAGGAGCGCGATCGCGCGGTTGGCGATGACCTCGTTGGCATTCATGTTGGTCTGCGTGCCCGAGCCGGTCTGCCACACGACCAGCGGGAAGTGCTCGTCGAGCTGCCCGTCGGCAACTTCCCCGGCGGCCCTGGCGATCGCCTCGGCCAGCCGTGGCTCGAGCAGCCCGAGCCGCGCGTTGACCCGCGCGGCGGCGCGCTTGACGATCCCGAGCGCGCGGATCACGCCGGTCGGCATGCGCTCCCCGCCGATACGGAAGTTCTCGAGGCTGCGCTGGGTCTGCGCGCCCCACAGCCTGTCGGCTGGGACCTCTATGGGCCCGAAGGTGTCGGTTTCGGTGCGGGTATGGGTCATGGCCTCAAGATGCGCCCGCGGCAGACAAAAGAAAACCGCCCTGAGCCTCGCGGCCGGGCGGTCTAACGTCTGACGATGGTTGCGGGGGT
>CALCBC010000060.1 GCA_937898525.1 uncultured Sphingomonadales bacterium | reverse complement strand
CTAATTGTACAAGAAATAGCAGGGGGGAGAAATGACTGGACGGGGGCAGCAGTGGCCAGAATACCGATGAGTGACGAAGGGCGCCGACGGATGGCCCGGCGCCAGCAGCAGCTGATCCGTTGGGGCAAGATCGGCGTCATAGCCGTTTGGGCCTTGGCCGGGGTTCTCCTCGCCGTACAGCTCTAGCGTACGCCCTCGCGAGGACGTCGGCCTCGCCGACCCGAATGTTCCCCGCCGGGATCATGCATGGCGGCACACCGCCGCTCGGCGCGCCTCCCGTGTCACCGAAACGGCGGTTCGTTGAATGCGCGCAGCTTCCGGCTGTGCAGCCGCGGCCCTTCGGCGCGCAGCAGCTCGCAGGCGCGGATGCCGATCTGCAGGTGCGCGGCAATAGCCTGCTCGTAGAAGTGGTTGGCCTGCCCCGGCAGCTTGATTTCGCCGTGCAGGGGCTTGTCCGACACGCACAGCAGGGTGCCGTAGGGTACCCGGAAGCGATAGCCCTGCGCAGCCACCGTCGCGCTCTCCATCTCGATCGCCACGGCGCGGCTTTGCGACAGGCGCCGCGCGGTGTGCGAGAGGCGCAACTCCCAGTTGCGGTCGTCTGTGGTGACCACTGTGCCGGTGCGCATGCGCTGCTTGAGATCCGAGCCCTGCACGCCGGCCACCTCTTCGGCGGCCGCTGCGAGCGCCTGCTGGACCTCGGCAATCGCCGGCAGCGGAATTTCCGGTGGCAGCACGTCGTCGAGCACGTGGTCGTCGCGCAGGTAGGCGTGCGCGAGCACGAAGTCGCCAATCTTCTGCGTCGGGCGCAGGCCGCCGCAGTGGCCGATCATCAGCCAGGCCTCGGGGCGCAGCACGGCAAGGTGGTCGGTGATCGTCTTGGCGTTCGACGGCCCGACGCCGATGTTGACCAGCGTGATGCCCATCCGGTCCTCGGCCATCAGGTGATAGGCGGGCATCTGATGCCGCCGCCAGGTGGTCTCGCTGAGCTGCACGTGGGCGTTCTCGGTCGGGCGGTCGAGATAGAGGCCGCCAGCGCCCGACAGCGCGGTGTAGCTGCCCTGGCTGATCTGCCGCGCGCCCCAGTCGACGAACTCGTCGATGTAGCGATGGTAATTGGTGAACAGCACGAAGCGCTGGAAATCCTCGGGCGCCGTGCCGGTGTAGTGCGCGAGCCGGGCGAGCGAGAAGTCGGTTCGCAGGCCGTCGAACAGCGACAGGGGATTGGCCTTGCCCGGCGCGCCGAAATCGAATCCGTCGGCCAGTTCGTCGCCGATCAGCGCCAGTTCGGTTGTCGGGAAGTGCCGGGCCAGCTCGGCGGGCGTCACGCCGAGCATGGCCGCGCCGCGTTCGGCGTCGAGCACATAGGGGAAGGGTATTTCCTGCCGCGAGGGCCCGCAGTCGATTTCCACGTCGTAATCGGACTGCAGCAGGCCAAGCTGTTCGGTCAGGTAGTCGGCGTAGAGGGCGGGACGGGTGACTGTTGTCGCATAGGTTCCTGGCCTGTGCAGCCGGGCGAAGGCGCGCGAGCGGTCGCCCGACGAGCTTCCGCCGAGGAAGCGTACGCGCAGTTCCGGGTAACAGTAGGAACCGTCGTGCCGCCGCTCGGGCGGCGGTGTTTCCCTCGTGCGGGCGTAGGCGGTGATGTCGGAGCGAAGGCGGTCGATCGCCGCGTCGTAGATCGCGGCGAGTTCGGCAATGATCGTTCGGGAATCCATTGCCACACCTAACTCGGAAAAGACGACAACTCAAAGTCCATGCGGTAAGCCTGAGCCGCTGTTCGACGAGGGAGACCGTGATGATCGTCCGTCCGATCGCTGCCGCCGCCCTGCTCGCCACCGCCTGCACCGCTCCCCCCGCCGTCCAGGCCGCCGATGCCGTCGCCGGCACGATGCTGGTTGCCAACAAGCGCGCGAACACGCTCGTCCGGGTCGACCTCTCGACCGGCGAGAAGACCCATGAGGTGGCCACCTGCGCCAACCCGCACGAGCTGGCCGTCTCGCCCGACCGCACGCATGTCGCCCTTGCCTGCTACAGCGGGCAGGAGCTCGAGATTCTCCGCACCTCCGATCTCGTGGCGGTCAAGCGCATCGAGCTGGCCGAAGACGCCCGGCCGCATGGGGTCGTCTGGCACGCGAACGGCACGCTGTTCGCCAGCGCGGAGGGGCGGGGATCGATCTTCGCCGTCGAGGCGCCGCTCAGCGACAGCCCGCGAGTGCGGGAAATCGGCGGCGGCGAGCCACCGGGCCCGCACATGGTCGTCGTGGACGAGGCGGGCGCGTTTGCCTGGGGCACGATCATCCCGACTGGTACGGTCGTGCGCTACGACCTCGCCGCCGGCCGCGAGGCCGGGCGCAAGGTGCTCGGCGGCCAGACCGAGGGCATCGCCCTCACGCCCGATCGCTCGGCGCTGTGGGTCGGAGCGAATCGGGCCGCCAAGGTCTATCGCCTCGATCCGGACACGCTCGAGGTCGAGGTGGAAATCGCGACGGGCCCGGTTCCGATCCGCGTCGCCGCGCACCCCGAAGGCGGCTGGGTGGTCAGTTCGAACTCCGGGGAGGGCGGACTGACGGTGATCGACGCCGGGACCAGTACCGTCGCCCGTTCGGTGCCGGTTTCGGGCGACCAGGGCCGCCAGCAGGTGACACTCGTGTTCAGCGACGACGGGGAGCGGCTCTACGCTGCCGAGACCGCAACCCAAACGGTTGCGGAGATCGATTTCGCCAGTGGCAAGGTCCTGCGACGGCTGCCCAGCGGCGACGGCGGCGACGGGCTGGAGGTGTTCGAATAGCGCTCAGGCGTTCGCGCGGGGCAGCCGCCAGGTCACCCGCAGGCCGGCGTCGCTGGCGAAAGCGAGCCGCGAGCCGTGTGCCCCCGCGATCGCGGCCACCAGTGACAGTCCGAGCCCGAGTCCCCCGACGCCTTCTGCGCCGGGCGCGCGAAAGAACCGTTCGGTCATGCGGCCGAGATATTCGGGTGCGATTCCCGGGCCGCTGTCCCGCACCTCGATCCGCACCAAGGCGCCCTCCGCCGCCGCCGACAGAGCGATCCTACCCCCGGACGGCGTGAACTTGACCGCATTGTCGAGCAGATTGGCGAAGCCCTGGAACAGCAGGTCGCGATCGCCTTCGACGGTGAGCGCGGGGGCGATATCGGTCTCGAGTACCTGGTCCCGCGCCTCGGCCTCGGGCTGGTAGTACTCGGCCACGTCGCCCAGCAGCTCGGATAGCGGGACCGGTCGTCGCACGATCTCGTGCCGGCCGGCCTCGATCCGCGAGATGCGCAGCACGGCATCGATTGCGGCCTGGAGCCGTCTGGCCTCGGCAAGCGCCTCGGAAATCCCCTCGCGTTCCGGCCGGTCGCGGAACTCGGCGAGGGTCGTCTGCAGGCGCGCGACCGGCGTCCGCAGTTCGTGCGCGACACTGTCCGACACCCGACGAACCGCTTCGAGCGAGCGCTCGAGCCGCTCGAGCATCAGGTTGAGCGTGGCGGCGAGCCGGTCGAAGTCGTCGCTCGCGCCGCGCATCTCGATCCGGCTGGACAGGTCGCCGTCGATCACCGCTAGCGCGGCGTCCGAAATCGCTTCGAGCCGTTTCCCGATCACGCGGCTCATCAGCGCCCCGCCGAGCGTGCCGAGGATCAGCAGCGCAGGGACGATCCACAGCATCGTATCGCCGACCCGCTCCTGCAGCTCGTCGATGTCATCGACGTCGCGGCCGAGGAGCAGGCGCTCCCCGCCCGGAAGGCGCCGGTCGAGGACCAGCGCTTCGTACTCGTCCTCGTCGCCTTCGCGCGCGACGTCGGCCTCGATCCGCTTCCACCCGGGCACGAAAGTGCCGGGCCAGCTCGGCAGGTTCGCCGTCACCGCTTCGCCGCTCGCGTCGAGCAGGGCGTGATAGGGCGCGCGTGGGGCGTTGCGCGCGGCGCGTCGCTCCAGCGCCGCGGCAAGACCGCCCGGTCCTTCGCGCCGATAGACCTCGTCGAGGGCCTCGGCCTCGGCCCTGATTCCGCTGCGAACCTCGGCGAGCGGCCGAGCGATCTCGACCCAGTAGAGGAACCCGCCGATCGTCGCGGCGGATGCGGCGAAGACCGCGAGGTAGAGCACCACGAGGCGGAACGAGAGGCTGCGAAGCAGGGTCACGAGGCCGGCTGACGAATCGAATACCCGGCCCCGCGAACGGTCTCGATCAGCGGTTCGCTCCCGAGCCGGTCGAGCTTCTGGCGCAGGCGGCTGACGTGCTGGTCGATGATGTTGGTCTGCGGATCAAAATTGTAGTCCCACACGTGTTCGAGCAGCATCGAGCGCGTGACCACGCGGCCGGCGTTGCGCGCGAGGTATTCGAGGATGCGAAACTCGCGGTTGGTCAGCTCGATCCGCTTGCCGCCGCGAGAGACCACGCGCGCGACCGGATCGATGACGACATCGCCAAAGGCCAGGCGCGCGGGCAGCGCCAGCTGACTCCGCCGGCGTCCGAGCACCTCGACGCGCGCGACCAGCTCGTCGAGCGCAAACGGTTTGGCGAGGTAGTCGTCTCCTCCTGCCCGGAGCCCGCGGACGCGTTCGTCCGAATCGCCGAGCGCGCTGAGGATCAGCACCGGGGTGTGATCGTCCATCGCCCGCAGGGCCTGGAGCACCTTGAGCCCGTCGAGCAGCGGCAGCATGCGATCGAGCACGATGACGTCGTAGCTTTCGGACGCTGCGCGGGTCAGCCCGGTCTTTCCGTCTGCAGCCACGTCGACGACGTGCCCCTCTTCGCGCAGCGCCCGCGCGATGAAGCCCGAAATGCGCTCGTCGTCCTCGACCAGGAGAATGTGCACGCGCCCTCCTGTCCATTCTGCGGGCCGGATTGAACCGTCCGGCGCAACATGGCTGGAATCAAATGTTCTCGCCACCCGCGTGCAACCTCGGGGCGTTAGCGCGTTCGGTCGGTACTTCGCAGCGAGGAGACCGGGCATGAAACTCTTCTGCGACCTGTTCGGTCACTGGCCGGGTCTGCCCAGCCTTCGTCGCCACGAGGGCCACTGGACCTGCCGTTGCTGGTTGTGCGAATCCCGTCTCACGCGCGTCAAGGACGAATGGCAGGTCGCCGCCCGCTGAGCGCTGCCGTCCGCTTCAGGACGCGTCGACCGTCTCGCGCAGCAGCGCGTCGGTGAACTTGCGGCGCCACCAGATCACGTCCTCCTTCTGGACCCCGTCCATCAACGCGGTCCAGCGGCGGATGCGCTCGGCTTTCGGCATCTGCAGGGCCTGGCGGATCGCGTCCGAGATCTCCTCGGCGCTGTGCGGGTTGACCAGCAGGGCTTCGGTCATCTGATTGGCGGCGCCGGTGAAACGCGACAGGATCAGCACGCCCGGATCCTCCGGGTCCTGCGCCGCCACGTATTCCTTGGCGACGAGGTTCATTCCGTCGCGCAGCGGCGTCACCAGCCCGATCCGGCTCGCGCGGAACACGCCGGCCAGCACGTCGCGCGGATAGCCCTGGTTGACGTAGCGGATCGGCACCCAGTCGAGATCGGCGTGGGCACCGTTGATGTGACCGGCGAGCTTTTCGAGCGTCGCGCGGATGCGCTGGTAGCTGTCGACCGCCGCGCGCGAGGGCGGGGCGATCTGCAGCAGGAACACCTCGTTGCGCTCCTCGGGATGCTCGACGAGGAACCGCTCGTAGCCGAGGAAGCGCTCCTCGAGCCCCTTCGAATAGTCGAGCCGGTCAACGCCGACGATCATCGATCGCCCGTTGGCGCTGCGGATCATCCGCTCGTACGTCTCGCGGGCCGTGTCGCTCTGCGACAGCGTGCGGAATTCGGACGCGTCGATCCCGATCGGGCAGACGATCATCCGCACGCTGCGCCTGCCGATATGGAGCGTGTCGCCCTCGATCCGCGCATTCATCTCGAACACGGCGAAATCGCGGAAGGACTGCAGCCATTCGTCGGTGTGGAAACCGACTACGTCGTAAGCCGCCATGGCCCCGACGAGTTCCTTCGCCTCGGGCAGCGTGGAAAGCAGCCGGCGCGGCGGCCACGGCGTGTGGAGGAAGAATCCCATGCGGTTGTCGATACCGCGCTTGCGCAGCTCCGCGCCGAGCGGGATCATGTGATAGTCCTGCACCCACACGGCGTCGTCGGGCTCGATCAACGGCTGCACGGTGTCGGCGAACCGCTCGTTGGCGCGGCGGTATCCGTCGGCGAAATCGCGCTCGAACTCGGCGAGGTCGATCCGGTAGTGGAACAGCGGCCACAGCGTGCGGTTGGCGTAGCCGTTGTAGTATTCCTCGACGTCCTGCTCCTCGAGATCGACCGTGGCTGTCGTGACCCCGTCGGTCCGGGCGAACGTGATCTGGCCGGTGAACTCGTCGGTCAGCTCGCCCGACCACCCGAACCAGATCCCGCCCATCTCGCGCAAGGCGGCCGTCAGGGCCACTGACAGTCCGCCCTGCGCCCCCGGTTCGCCTTCCGTGACGGCGGAAACCCGGTTGGATATGACGATCAGGCGACTCATCGGATTGCGCTCCACGGCTTGCTCAGCAGGACGGCGCAGTTGATCAGGCCGACCAGCGAATAGGTCTGGGGGTAATTGCCCCACAATTCCCCGCTGACGGGGTCGATGTCTTCCGACAGCAGGCCCGCCACGCTGCGACGGGCGAGCATTTCGTCGAACAACGCCCTGGCTTCGTCACCGCGTCCGGTGAAATGCAGGGCTTCGATCAGCCAGAACGTGCAGAACGTGAATGCGGTTTCCGGGAGGCCGAAATCGTCTTCGGACGCGTAGCGCAGCATGTGCGAACCGCGCCGGAGCGTGGCTTCGACCGCTTCCAGTGTGCCGAGAAACCGCGGATCGTCGGGCGCGAGGAAGCGCAGCTCGAGCAGCTGCAGCAGGCTCGCGTCGATGTCGTCGCCGCCGAACGTGGCGGAGAGCCGCCGGCTGTCCGGACGCCAGGCGGTCCGCTCGATCGTCGCGCGGATACGGTCGGCCCGGTCCTGCCAGAAGGCGGCCCGGTCGGGCAGACCGAGCACCTGCGCCGCGTTCGCGAGCCGGTCGCAGGCGGCCCAGCACATCGCCGAGGAATAGGTGTGCACGCTCTGCCGGGTACGCAGTTCCCACAAGCCCGCATCGGGCTGGTCGTGGTGCAGCCAGGCGCGCTGGCCGACGCGCTCGAGCGACTCGAAATCCTCCAGCCCGGCCATCCGGAACAGCCGATGGTCGAAGAACGCCTGCACGTTGGACAGCACGATCTGCCCGTAGGCGTCGTGCTGGACCTGCGAATAGGCCTCGTTACCCACGCGCACCGGCCCCATGCCGCGATAGCCGGGAAGCTTCCCGGCGGTCGTCTCCGGCAACCTGGCTTCGCCCATCACGCCGTAGAGCGGCTGGACATGGCCGCCCCGCGCCTGGTCGACCACGTTGCGCAGGTAGGCGAGGTAGCCTTCGAGCACGTCGAGCGCGCCCAGCCGGTTCAGCGCCTGCACGGTGTAGTAGGCGTCGCGGATCCAGCAGTAGCGGTAGTCCCAGTTGCGCTGCGAGTTGGCGTGCTCGGGGATCGAGGTCGTCAGCGCGGCGACGATCGCGCCGGTCTCCTCGTGCTGGCACAGCTTGAGCGTGATCGCCGCGCGGATCACCGCGTCCTGCCATTCGAGCGGGATGGCGAGACCGCGCACCCATTCGCGCCACTCCAGCGTCGTTTCGGTCAGCATCGTCTCGATCGATGCCGCGAGGTCGCCCGCGAAGCTCTCGTCGGGCCCCAGGAAGAAGTGTAGCGGGCGCTCGAGCCGGAACACCCGTTCCTCGGCGATCAGCCCGACCGGTGCGGTGGTCGTCAGCCGCATCGTCATCGCCGCGAGCCCGAACCGGAGGTGATTGGATCCACCGGTCACTTTGGTGCACTCGCCGCCCCAGTCGCAGGTCGGGCGAAGGCGCACGCGGATTCGCGGGCTGCCTGCGATCGGCCTGACGATCCGGACGTAGGCAACGGGCCGGTAGGTCCGCCCGTGGCGCCGGAAATAGGGACAGAAGTCGATTACCTCGATCGCGTTGCCGCTGTCGTCGACGTGCTTCGTCGAAAGGATCGGGGTGTTGCGCAGGTAGGCTTGCTCGGTGGACGCACGATCCTCGATCTCGACCGACCAGAATCCCGCCTCTGGCGCCTCTCCGCCGAGCAGGGCGGAAAATACTGGATCGCCGTCGACCCGCGGCACGCAGCCCCAGACGATCTTGCCGGCCGTGTCGACCAGCCCGCTGACCTGGCAGTTGCCGATCGGGAAGAGGTCGAGCCCGCTCATGCGCTGCTGGCCACGAAGCTTTCGAGCCAGGCGAGCGCTGCCGGCACGCCGTCCAGGCGAAAGGATGCCGCGGTCTCGCGCTCCGGACCGACGAGAATCCCGCTGCCCCCGAGCCCGGCCGCGGCCCTGAAGCCGGGTTCGTCGGTCAGGTCGTCACCCATGAATACCGGACGCGCACCCTTCATGTCGGGTTCCCGCATCAGGCGCTCGATCGCCGTCCCCTTGTCTCCACCCGGGGCGCGCACCTCGACCATCAGCTTGCCCGGCTGGAGGTGCAGGCCGTGCTCCTCGGCGAGCGCGGCGGCGAGCTCGAGGCAGGCGGCCTCCGCTTCCGGGAGTTGCCGATAGTGGAGGGCGGCGCCGAGCGGCTTGTCTTCCACGATCACGCCCGGATGTCGCTCCGCCAGCCTGGCCATTCGCTCGACTACCGCGGCAAGGGCCGCGGGCCGCATCGGGAGGTCAACGGTTCCGTCGGGCGAGCCGAACTCCATCCCGTGGCTTCCCACCAGGGCCAGCGCCGGCGGGAGAAACCCGCGGAGCATTTCGACCGACCGGCCGCTGACGATCGCCAGCCGGCCGTCAAGCCGGTGCGACAGCCTCGACAGCAGGCTCGTCAGGCGTTCGTCGACGCGAACCGCCTCGGGCGTGGGGGCCAACTCGACCAGCGTGCCGTCGAAGTCGAGGAACAGCGCTGCGTCTTCGAGCAGGTCGGGCGGAGGATTGGCGGGCGAGGGGGACGTCGCTTCGGCCATACCCTGCCCTTGGCCTGCCGAGAGCGCAATGTGAACCCTTCGGGCCGATTTTCGAGTCCCGAAACGAAAGAGGGCGCGATCCTCGCGGACCGCGCCCTCCCGGTATTCGTATGACCCCGAGCTCAGCCTTCCGAGGCTTCCTCGCCCTCGGCGGGAGCTTCCTCGGCCGGCGGCAGTTCGCCGGGCTCGGCGTTCGGATCGAACGCCTCGGTGAAGCCTTCGCTCTCGGCGCGCTCTTCCTCGGCCATCTGGCCGATCACGTCGACGCCCTGGCGCTGCAGCTCGGCCTCGTCGTCCGAACGGGCGACGTTGGCCTTGACGGTCACGTGGACCTCGGGGTGAAGCGCGACGCGGACGTCGAACACGCCGATGGTCTTGATCGGCCGCTCGAGCACGATCTGCGACTTGTTGATGTCGTGGCCCTGAGCCTTCAGCGCCTCGGCGATGTCGCGCACGTTGACCGAGCCGTAGAGCTGGCCCGAGTTCGACGAGGCGCGGATCAGCACCAGCTCGGTGCCGTCGACCTTCTCGCCGGCCTTCTCGGCCTCGGCGCGGCGTGCCGCGTTCTCGGCCTCGAGCCGCTCGCGGTTGGCCTCGAAGATCTTGCGGTTGGCCTCGTTGGCACGGAGCGCCTTCTTGTTCGGCAGCAGGAAGTTCCGGGCGTAGCCGTCCTTGACGGTGACGACGTCGCCGATCGTGCCGAGCTTCTCGATGCGTTCGAGCAGGATGATTTCCATGACGAGCGCTCCCTTACTTCACGATGTAGGGCAGCAGGCCCAGGTGGCGGGCGCGCTTGATCGCCTTGGCCAGCTCACGCTGCTTCTTGGCCGAAACGGCGGTGATGCGGCTCGGGACGATCTTGCCGCGCTCGGACATGAAGCCCTGCAGCAGGCGCACGTCCTTGTAGTCGATGACCGGAGCGTCCTTGGTCGAGAACGGGCAGGACTTGCGGCGGCGGAAAAACGGACGGGCCATCAGAATCGCTCCTCGCGCTCGCTGCGCCGCTTGCGGTCACGCTCGTTCTTGCGCATCTGCGCCGACGGACCTTCCTCGTGCTTGTCGACGGCGACCGTGAGCCAGCGGATCACGTCCTCGTTGATGCGGTTCTGCCGTTCGAGCTCGGCCACCACGCTGCCCGGGCACTCGATGTTCAGCAGCACGAAGTGCGCCTTGCGGTTGCGGTCGATCTTGTAGGCGAGGCTCTTCAGGCCCCAGGTCTCGGTCTTGCTGACCTTGCCGCCATTCTGTTCCACGATTTCCGTGGCGGCGGCGGCGAGCGCATCGACCTGAGCCTGGCTCAAATCCTGGCGCGCCAGAAAGACATGCTCGTAAAGCGGCATGCGCGCGTTCCTTTCACTTCCTGCCGATCGCTGGCTGATCCGCCCGACTGGCGGGGCCCCTCCGGCTTTCTTCGGGATTTCCGGCGGGCCGTTCGACGAGCTCGGGACCGCGGGAAGCGGCGCACATACAGCTTTCGCGCCGGAATGCAACCCGCCACGAGAGCGCAGTCGCGGCCGGAGACGCCGCGTGGATGCCAGCGGTTCGACACCGTTGCCAGCCCGGTGGATACCGCTAGTCTGGCCGTTCGAGGAGGAGGGAGAGACTACCGATGCCCGTGCCGACCTTTCGCAGCCTGGCGCTGATCCCGGCGCTCGCCGCCGTCCCGCTCGCCGCGCAGGAGCCGCCGCCGCCGAGCCTCGAGTTCGTTTTCGAGGAGATCGTCACTCTCGGGGAGGCCACGGCGCCCGGCGATACCGCGCGGGGAGGGCGGCTGATCATCCCGATTACCGGGGGAACCTTCGAGGGCCCCGAGATCAGGGGCACCGTGCGGCCGGGCGGCTGGGACTGGCAGCTGCGCCGGGCCGACGGCTGCACCGATGTCGAGGCCGACTACTTCCTCGAGACCGACGACGGCGTGGTCATCAACGTCGTCAACAAGGGGGTGATCTGCCCGGGCGAGGGCGGGGCTTTCGCACCGGTGCGGACTCACCCGGTATTCGAGGCGCCCCGCGGGAAGTACGAGTGGCTGTCGAAGACCGCGTTCATCGGCACGCTCGAACCGGCCCCGCCCGATAGCGGACCGGCGGTCAGGATTCGCTTCTACCGCGTCAGGTAAGTGTTCGGACCGCGCGAGGTAAGCGCTGGGGCCGTTGCACGGGTCCCTGAATGGACCAGCTTCGTCGCGAACCAAAGCCGACTGGGAGTGGCTATGCATTTGAAAGTGTTCGGGATTGCGGCGGTCGTCCTGCTCAGCGGCACGGCCGCGCCGGCGATGGCGCAGGAGCCGACGCCGCGCGCGACCGCCTACGAGGAGGTGACCCGATGGCCCGACTGGAGCGGGGTGTGGTCGCCGGGCGTGTCGGCCGCATCGCGCACGACACCCACACCGCCGAAACTGACTCCCGAAGCGCAGGCGCTCGTCGACGAATTCGAGGCCGGCAAGGCCAGGGGTGAGAACCTGCAGACCCAGGCGGCCAACTGCATCCCCAACGGCATGCCCGGGATCATGCGGCTCCCGTACCCGATCGAGTTCGTCTACTCGCCGGGCCGGGTGAACATCCTGATCGAAACCTACAGCGAGATCCGGCGGATCTACGTCGACGGGCGGCCGCTGCCGGAAGATCCCGACCCGTTCTTCAACGGCCACTCGGTCGGGCACTGGGAGGGCGACACGCTGGTGGTCGACACGGTCGGGATCAGCCCGATCGTCAGCGTGCTCCCCGGCCTCCACGCGACCGAGACCACGCGCTTTCGCGAACGGATCACCCGCGTCGCGCCCGACCGGCTGGTCGACGAGATCACCATCATCGACCCCGCGCTGTTCACCGAACCCTACGTGATGGTGCAGTCCTACACGCTCCAGCCCGACTGGGAGATGCGCGAGTACGTCTGCCAGGAGAACAACCGCGACGGCGCCGACGCCCAGGGCCGCCCGATCATGGACCTCGGCGACCCCGACGACCCCTTCTCGGCGCTCGACGACTGAAAGACAGGGACAGACCCTCTTTTCGGAAAAAGAGGGTCTGTCCCTGTCTTTCTCACCCCATCGATGTGAAGGGCGCTCAGCCGAGCCGCGAAAGCAGGTCCCTCGCGAATTCCGTCAGCGTGTCGTCCCGCGCGCCCATCACCACCACGCGGTCGCCCGGGCGGGCGAGTTCGACGATACGCCGGCCGCAGTCCTCGCGGTCCGGGATGTATTCGGCACGGCCGCCGGCCTCCCCGATCAGCCGCACGATCCGCTCGCTGCCTTCGGAGCGGTCGACGGTGCCGCCGAAATAGACCGGGTCGCACAGGATCGTCACATCCTCCGGCCCGAGCTCGTGCGCGAATGTCAGCGCCAGCTCGTGCCCCATCTGCCGCAGCGGGCCATAGCCGTGCGGCTGGAAGAACGCGATCACGCGGCCCGGGTGCGCCTTGAGTGTCCGCAGCGTCGCGCGGCATTTCTCGGGATTGTGGCCGAAGTCGTCGATCACCGTCACGCCCGAGGGGCTGGTGCCGATCACGTCGAAGCGCCGGGACATGCCGGTGAAGCTGCCGAGCGCGGCGACCGCCTCGGCCACCGAAACCCCGGCGGCGGCCGCTCCGGCGATTGCGGCGAGCGCGTTGGCAAGATTGTGCCGACCGGGCATGGCGAGCGCCAGCTCGTGCGAGGAGCTGTTCTCGCGATCGATCACCGTGGCGACAATGCCGAGCGCGCTGCCGCTCCACGCGTCTACGGAAATGCGCGCGTCTGTCGCCTCGATGCCGAAGCCGACTACCTCGCGCGCCCGAGCGGCGAGTACGGCGCTCTCGGGATCGTCGAGGTTGACCGCCACCCGCGGCGCGGCAGCGAGGAAGTCGCCGAATAGTACTCGCAACTCGTCGAGCCCCTTGTGGTCGAGGCTGACGTTGAGCAGCACCGCCACTGCCGGCCGGTAAAGCGCGATCGAGCCGTCGCTCTCGTCGACTTCCGAGACGAATACCGGTCCCTTGCCGACCCGCGCGCTGGCGAACGGCACATCCGGCGAGACGAAGTTCTTCATCACCGCGCCGTTCATGATCGTCGGGTCGCGGCCCGCCTGGTGCATGATCCACCCGAGCATCCCGGTGACGGTCGACTTGCCGCTCGTGCCACCGACCGCGATCCCCTGCGGCGCCGCGTTGAACAGCGCGGCGAGCAGCTCGGCGCGGGTCATCCGCGGGCAGCCGAGCTCGCGCGCTCGGACGACCTCGGGGACCGTATCCTCGATCGCCGCCGAGGCGACGAGGATCTGGTCCGCCGAGGTAATCCCGCTGCCGTCCTGCGGGAACAGGGCGAAGCCCTGCGCCTCGAGCCAGGCGAACTTCTCCGGCGTGCGCCCCTGGTCGCGGCTGCGGTCGGACCCGGCAACCTCGGCTCCCATGCCCTTGAGGATCGTCGCCAGCGGCAGCATCCCCGATCCGCCAATGCCGCAGAAGAACCACGGATGGGCGAGCAGATCGGCGGCAGCATCGGTCATGCCGCTCGCCTATGCGTCCGCCGGCAACAAGACAACCTCGTCATCTCGGCCAATGCCGGGATGACGGATAATGCCGATGAGACCTTGAATTCGCGCAGAGCTCGCCGAGAACGCAGAGAAGAGCGGGTCTCTCCGCGGTCTTCGCGATCTCTGCGCGAACCCAGTTGCACCCGTCGCCTCGCAAGGCTCGGCGGAGTCGCTGCCGCTTGACTCACGCTCGGGCAACAGATGCGCGTCATCCCGGCTTTCGCCGGGATGACAGGGGGGCTAAGCGGGCCGGATGAGCCGCATCGCCATCTGCGCCCCCGGGACGCCGATCACCCGCGACGTCGCTGAGCGCGTGCTGACGATCGCGGCGGAGTTCCCGCAGATCGAGCTGCACTTCCACGAGCAGTGCTTCGTCGAGGACGGCCACTTCGCCGGTCCAGACGCCGCTCGCCTCGCTGCATTGCTCGAATGCGCGAACGACCCGGCGTTCGACGCGGTGTGGTTCGCCAAGGGCGGCTACGGCGCCAACCGGATCGCCGCCGACGCGCTCGTGCGCCTCGACCGATGCGCCTGCGACAAGACCTTCCTCGGCTACTCCGACAACGGTTACCTGCTTGCCGGCCTGTACCGCCAGGGTGTCGGGCTGCCGGTGCATGGGCCGATGCCGGTGGACGTGCGCCGCGACAACGGCGAGGAGGCGGTTCGGCGCGCGCTCGGTTGGCTCGCTGGCGATGCGGCGGGCCTCGAACCCTCGCTCGATGCCCAGCCCGCGGTCGCCTTCAACCTGATGACGCTGGCGATGCTGTGCGGCACCGAGCTGATCCCGGACCTGTCGGGGCACGTCGTGATGGTCGAGGAAGTGGCCGAGCACCTCTACGCGGTCGACCGGCTGTTCTTCCACGTTACCCAGCACCTGCGCCGGATCGCCGGGCTGCGGCTCGGGCGAGTGAGCGCGGTGCCCGAGAACGATCGGCCGTTCGGCGCCACCGCGCGGGACATCGCCCGCGACTGGTGCGCCCGCTCGGGCATCCCCTTCCTTGGTTCGGCCGACATCGGCCACGACGCCGCCAACAGGATCGTGCCTTTCGGCCTTGCCCGATTGCCGGAGCGCTCATAACCGCGCGGCGAAAAAAGGAGTCGATGATGACCGCATTCGTGTTTCCCGGGCAGGGCAGCCACAAGGTCGGCATGGGGGCCGAGCTGGCCGATGCCAGCGCCGTGGCGCGGGAGGTGTTCGAGGAAGTCGACGAGGCGCTCGGGCAGAACCTGTCGCGAATCATGCGCGAGGGCCCCGAGGAAGAGCTCGTCCTGACCGCCAACGCGCAGCCCGCGATCATGGCCAACGCAATCGCGGTGCTTCGCGTTCTCGAAAGGGAAGCCGGCCTGTCGATCGCCGAGAAGGGCGAGGCCGTCGCCGGACACTCGCTCGGCGAATATACCGCGCTTTGCGCCGCGGGCGTGTTTTCGCTGTCCGACACCGCTCGACTGCTTCGGATCCGCGGGCAGGCGATGCAGGCGGCGGTACCGGTAGGCGTCGGTGCCATGTGCGCGCTGCTCGGGGCGGATCTCGAGAAGGCTGCGCAACTCGCCGAGGCGGCGGCCGAAGGAGAGGTATGCGAGGTCGCCAACGACAACGATCCGAGCCAGGTCGTGCTTTCGGGGCACAAGGCGGCGATCGAGCGCGCTGTCGCGCTGGCCAAGGACCACGGCATCAAGCGCGCGGTGATTCTGCCGGTCTCGGCGCCCTTTCACTGTTCGCTGATGAAGCCGGCCGCGGAGGCCATGGACGAGGCGCTCGGCTGGACGCCGTCGGGTCCGTTCCGCCTGCCGCTCTACGCCAACGTCACCGCGGCGCCGGTCACCGACGTGGCCATGGAACGCGACTTGCTGGTCCAGCAGATCACCGGCCGCGTCCGCTGGCGCGAGAGCGTGATCGCCATGAAGGAGGCCGGCATCGACCGCTTCGTCGAACTCGGCGGCAAGGTCCTCGGCCCGATGATCGGGCGTACCGTGACCGATGTCACCGTTCTGAATGCGATTACAATGGCGGATATCGAGACGCTGGTTAAGGAGTTGTAGGGTTCACGCGGAGACGCGGAGGCGCGGAGAGGGAATGGTCGAGATCGATGACCTGTCCGGCGAGGTTGTCGATTGCGCTGTCAGAATTCATCGCGATCTCGGGCCCGGACTGTTCGAAAGCGTTTATGAAATGGTGTTGGCGGGTAGTCTGGCACGCAAGGGGCTGAAGGTCGATCGGCAGAGGCCGATCGACATCATGTTCGAAGGGGTGCGCTACGACGCGGCTTTCCGCATCGATCTGGTTGTCGAAGACGCTCTTCTGGTCGAGGTGAAATCCGTGGAGCGACTGGCTCCTGTCCATGGCAAGCAATTGCTGACCTACTTGCGCCTGACCAGACAGCCCGTAGGGCTGCTGCTCAACTTCTCAGGCGCGACGATGAAGGAAGGTATCAGGCGCGTGGTCAATGACTATCGCCAGCCGCATCAATCCTCCGCGTCTCCGCGTCTCCGCGTGAATCAATCAACGGAGTTGTAAGATGTTCGACCTGACCGGAATGACTGCCCTCGTGACAGGAGCCAGCGGAGGGATCGGCTCCTCGATCGCGCGGTGTCTTGCGCGCCAGGGGGCGCGCCTGGCGCTGTCGGGCTCGAACAGCGCCAAGCTGCGTGCGTTCCGCGACGAGCTCAATGACGAGTTCGGCCCAAGCGATTCCGGGGACCATGTCGAGATCACCTGCGACCTGTCGAACGCGACCCAGGTGGAGGAACTGGTGCCGGCCGCGCTCGATACGTTCGGCCAGCTCGACATCCTCGTGAACAACGCCGGCATTACCCGCGACAATCTCGCCATGCGGATGAAGGACGAGGAGTGGGAACAGGTCATCAGGATCAATCTCGAGGCCGCCTTCCGGCTGATGCGCGCGGCCGCCAAGCCGATGATGAAGGCGCGTTTCGGGCGTATCGTCACCATCACCAGCGTCGTCGGCGCGACCGGCAACCCCGGTCAGGTGAACTACGCCGCGGCGAAAGCCGGGCTCGTCGGCATGACCAAGAGCTTCGCGCAGGAAGTCGCCAGCCGCGGCATTACCGCCAACTGCGTTGCGCCGGGCTTCATCCGCACGGCCATGACCGACGTGCTTCCCGAGGCGCAGAAGGAGGCGCTCAACGCCCGCATCCCGATGGGCCGGATGGGCGAGGGCGAGGACATCGGCGCCGCGGTCGTATACCTGGCCTCGAAGGAAGCGAGCTATGTCACCGGCCAGACGCTGCACGTCAACGGCGGCATGGCGATGTTCGCCTGATCCCCGTCAGCCCCAAGAACGGGGACAGTCCCCTCCTTCCCGTCCTCCGCCTTGCGCTCACCGCTGGCGGGCCCTGCCTTCGCCAGGATGGCGGTTCACGCCATCGCCCATGCGGTGACGGGATGAACCGCCCCCGGCAGCGGTCGGCCCGAATTTATCCCCAGCGAATCCCGGCGCCTGCCCATTCATTCTTGCCGCTCGCCGAGGCCCCGCTAAGGATATTCGACGTATTCCGGCGCTTGCGGGCGATTCCGGCCCATCCCTGTCAACGGGAAGAGCGCGCAAGGGGGTCTGAGCTCTGATGAAAGCCACCATCGAACGCGCCAAGCTGCTGCGTTGCCTGTCCCACGTCCAGTCGGTGGTCGAACGCCGCAACACGATTCCGATCCTGTCGAACGTGCTGATCGAGGCCCACGCGGACGGGACCGTCAAGATCATGGCGACCGACCTCGACCTGCAGGTGGTGGAAAGCCTCGACGCGGCTTCGGTCGAACAGCCTGGCGCGATCACCGTCTCGGCTCACCTCCTGTTCGACATCGCCCGCAAGCTGCCCGACGGCAGCCAGGTCAGCCTCGAAACCGCCGACAACCGGATGACGGTCAAGGCTGGCCGCAGCCGCTTCACGCTGCCGACGCTGCCGCGCGACGACTTCCCGGTGATCGTCGAGGGTGACCTGCCGACCAGCTTCGAGCTGCCCGCGCGCACGCTCGCCGAACTGATCGATCGCACCCGCTTCGCGATCTCGACCGAGGAGACGCGCTACTACCTCAACGGCATCTTCCTGCACGTCTCGGACGACGATCAACCTGTGCTCAAGGCCGCGGCGACCGACGGCCACCGGCTCGCCCGGTTCACCCTGCCGCGCCCCGAGGGCGCCGAGGGGATGCCCGACGTGATCGTCCCGCGGAAGGCGGTCGGCGAGCTCCGCAAGCTGCTCGAGGAAGCGCTCGACGCCAACGTCGAGATCGACCTCAGCGCGAGCAAGATCCGCTTCACGCTCGGCGGCGAGGGCGGGGTAGTCCTGACGAGCAAACTGATCGACGGCACCTTCCCCGACTATTCGCGCGTTATTCCGACGGGTAACGACAAGCTTCTCAAGCTCGATCCGAAGACCTTCTACGAGGGCGTCGACCGCGTGGCGACCATCGCCACCGAGAAGACCCGTGCGGTCAAGATGGGGCTCGAGCACGACAAGGTCACGCTCTCGGTGACCAGCCCCGACAACGGGACCGCGGCCGAGGAAGTCCCTGCCGATTACGGCGCCGAAGCCTTCGAGATCGGCTTCAACGCCAACTACCTCAAGGACATCCTCGGCCAGATCGACGGCGACACCGTCGAGATGCACCTCGCCGATCCGGGCGCGCCGACACTGATCCGCCAGGACGAAAAGAGCCCGGCGCTGTACGTGCTGATGCCGATGCGGGTGTGATGCGTCTTGGGAACTTGTGATGGGGGGCGTTTGCGCTGATCGCCCTGTCGGTAATCGGGCCGGCGACGGTGTTCGGCTATTTCACATCGGGATGGACCGACGTGAGGCGCGTCGCACTGGCTCGGCAGGCGGGGTAGCTATCCCCTTGCCCTGATCATCGCCTCGATATCGACGAACTTCTCGCGCGGGGCGCCTTCTCGCGCCGCCCGCTCCTCGGCTTCCTCGATCTTCTTCCAGTCGCGGAAGGTGACGATGTCGAGTCCGCGCTGTTCGGCCAGCGCGTCGAAGCCTTCCCGCCCTTGCTTGCGCGCCGGGCCCAGCGTCCCGTCTGCGATATCCTGCTCGATCTTCTCGACCACCGAGTAGCCGTCGGGCCGGTTGGTGCCGATCGTGCCGGAAGGCCCGCGACGCGCCCAGCCGACGCAGTAGATGCCGGGCAGTACGCGCCCCTCGTCGTTGGCAAAGCGGCCGGCACGCTCGTCGAAGGGTACCCCGGGTATCGGTGAACTGCGGTAGCCGATGCACGAGATCACCAAATCGGCCGGTATCGCCGCGGTCTCGCCGGTGCCCTCGGCCCGGCCGTGGACGAGACGGGTCTTCGCGATTTCGACCGCTTCAACCTTGTCGTTGCCGATCAGGGCCTTGGGCGCTGACATGAAGACGAATTCTATCGCCACCGGCTTCTCCGCCCGGATATACTCGGGCGTCGCGGCGAAGGCGCGCAGCAGGCCGACCGACTTGCGCAGCCCGGGTTCGAGGATCGCGTCTTCCTCGGGCGCGGGCAGGTCGGCGGTTTTGACGTGCGGCGCCGCCCGCTCGAGCTCGCCGAGCTCGCCGAGTTCCTTCGGCGTCATCATGATCTGGTGCGGCCCGCGCCGGCCGAGGATCACGATCCGCTCGATCTGCGAGGCAGCCAGCGCCTCGCGGGCATGGGCGACGATGTCGCTGCCGGCGAACTCGGCCGGGGTCTTGGCCAGGATCCGGGCGACGTCGAGCGCGACGTTGCCCATGCCGATGACCACCGCGGTCTTCCCGGACAGGTCGGGCTCGAGCCCGGCGAATTCGGGATGCCCGTTGTACCAGCCGACGAACGCTGCGCTGCCGAACACGTTGCCGAGATCGTCGCCGGGAATGCCGAGCGGCCGGTCGTGCGGTGCCCCGGTGGCGAGGATCACCGCGTCGTAGAGATCCTGCAGCTCGGCGATGCTGATATCCTGGCCGACCGTGACGTTGCCGACGAAGCGCACGTTGTCCGACAGCGCCACCTTCTCGTAACGCTTCGACACGGCCTTGATCGACTGGTGGTCGGGCGCGACGCCGGTGCGGATCAGCCCGTAAGGGACCGGCAAGCGGTCGAACACGTCGACGCGGACTTCGTCGCCGAACGCCTTCTGCGCCGCTTCGGCCGTGTAGTAGCCCGCGGGTCCCGAGCCGATGATCGCGAAGTGCCTCACGCGGTCCTCTCCCGCCGTTTCCCGGGCACGAGTTGTAACCGTGCAAAACCGCACCGCAAGGGCGCTCGTGCTTGCCGAAAGCCGCTGGCGTTTAACGATTTCTCAAAGCCGGGGGGTGCATTTCCGGATCATGGCCGGAGCCCGGAAAGCCAGCACCTCTGCCAGGGGACGAACGCGCGCGCATGCGTCGGCGCTCGAGGGTGCGCAGGGCTCGCCCGAGACCCCGCCTACCGGAGACCGCCGGCAGGAATCGCGCCGGCGGCCGCGGCCGGACCGGTCGCTGGCGCTGCCCGCGGACCGCGACGACGGCCGCCAGTGGTTTCCGCGCAGCTGGCCCTACCTCGTCCTGTGCATGGTGGCGGCGGTTGGCGGCAGCGCTCTCGCGATGCGGCATGTCCCCCCGTCGCCGGTGTGGCCGGCGCTCGCGCTGGCCGTGGCCGGTGCCGCCGGAGCCCCGCTGGTGTTCGACCGGGTCAGGCGCCGCACGATCGTTGCCCGGGTTGTCGCGGCACTCGGCGTCGTGGTCGCGCCGCTGTTCCTGTTCGGCTTCGGCATGATCGAGTGGACCGACGGCCACGGGCTTCCCGGGGACATCACCGTCGCCACGCTGATCGCGGTCGGCTGCATCGCGTCGACCTACCTCCGGCGCCAGCCGGGGCTGATCTTCGCCGGGCAACTGGCGCTGTGGTCCGGTGCCGTGCTTCTCGAGCCGTCGCTGACCGGGATCCTCGCGCTGCTCGTCGCGCTGGTCGTTTCGATCATCGTCAGCCGCGACGAGGTGCGCGAGCAGCTGGCGGAGGAAGAGGCGCGCCGGGCGCGCGACCGGGTGCAGACGCGGGCGCGCGACATTCTCGCCGACTACGAGGAAACGCGCCAGGGCTGGTTCTGGGAGACCGACCGGCGTTCGTTGCTGACCTACGTCTCGGCCCCGGTCGCGCACGCGCTCGGCCGGACGCCGGAATCGCTGATCGGCCAGCCGCTCGTCACGCTGTTCGACCTCGAGACGGGCCAGGAAGGCGAGCGCACGCTGATGTTCCACCTTTCGGCGCGCTCGGCGTTCCAGGAGCTGCCGGTGAAGGCCGCGATCCGCACCGAGGAGCGCTGGTGGTCGGTCAGCGGCCGGCCGATCTACGACGACTACGACAACTTCGTCGGCTTCCGCGGCTCGGGCACCGACCTGACCGAGAAGCGGCGCAGCCAGGAACAGGCCTCGCGCCTCGCGCACTACGACTCGCTGACCGGGCTCGCCAACCGCTTCCACATGTCGCAGACGCTCGACAAGATTCTCGCGTCGCCGCAGCAGAAGAACCGCAACTGCGCCGTGCTGCTGCTCGACCTCGACCGCTTCAAGCACGTCAACGACACGATGGGGCATCCGGCGGGTGACGCGTTGCTCAAGCAGGTCGCCCAGCGGCTCGAACGGGCGGTCGGGCAGAACGGGCAGGTCGGGCGTCTCGGCGGTGACGAGTTCCAGGTCATCGTCCCCGGACGCATCGAGCGGCCCCGGCTCGGCGCGCTGGCGACCGAGATCATCCAGACGCTGTCACAGCCCTACGTTATCGACGGCCAGCGCGTGGTCATCGGTGCTTCCGTCGGCATAGCCCTGTCGCCCGACGACGGCGTGACCAGCGAGGAGCTGATCCGCAACGTCGACCTCGCGCTCTACGCCGCCAAGGACCAGGGGCGCGGCCGGTTCCACTTCTACGCCGACGACCTCCACGCCGAGGCCGAGGAGCGCGCGCGGATCGAGCGCGACCTGCGCGACGCGATCCAGCACGGCCAGCTGCAGCTCTACTATCAGCCGGTCGTCTCGACCGCGACCGAGAAGATCGTCGGGTTCGAGGCGCTGCTGCGCTGGCAGCACCCGAAGAAGGGCTGGATCCCGCCGGACAGGTTCGTCGAGACCGCGGAGGACACCGGCCTGATCACGCAGATCGGCGAATGGGCGCTGCGCACCGCCTGCAAGGACCTCGCAAGCTGGCCGGAGGACGTGCGCGTCGCGGTCAACGTCTCGCCGCTGCAGTTCGCCAACCCGCAGCTCCCGGCGATCGTCACCAGCGCCATCGCCGAGGCCGGGATCCACCCCTCGCGGCTCGAGCTCGAGATCACCGAGAGCGTGTTCCTCAACGACGATGCCGACACCGACGCGATGTTCGCGTCCCTGAAGCGTGTCGGCGTGCGCCTCGCGCTCGACGACTTCGGCACCGGCTATTCGTCGCTCGGCTATCTGAAGAAGGCGCCGTTCGACAAGATCAAGATCGACCAGAGCTTCGTCCGCGGCGCGACCCAGGCGGGCAG
>CALCBC010000059.1 GCA_937898525.1 uncultured Sphingomonadales bacterium | reverse complement strand
AGCACGACGCAGCCCGTCGGCGGATGATCCCAGCCCTCGGTCAGCACCGCGACATTGACGACGACCCGCAGCTCTCCGGCGGCGTAGGCGTCGAGGGTCGTCTTGCGGTCGGTATCGGCCATGTCGCCGTGGATCAGCCCGGCGGCGACACCGGCCGCGTTGAAGGCGGCTGTCACGTTGCGCGCGTGGTCCACGGTCGAGCAGAACACCACCGTCTGGCGCTCGCCCGCCTTTTCCCGCCAGTGGCGGATGACGGCGTCCGTGACCGGCGACCGGTTCATGATCGCGTCGACCTCGGCCATGTCGAAATCGTCGGCCGTGCGGCGCACCTTGGTGAGCTGGTCCTGGACGCCGACATCGATCACGAAGGTTCGCGGCGGCACGAGATGCCCGGACGCGATGAGCTCCCCGATCCGGATCTGATCGGCGACGTTCGAGAACACCGGGCGCAGACCGCGCTTGTCGCCCCGGTTGGGCGTCGCCGTGACGCCGTAGACCCGGCACTCGGGATTGCGCTGCAGCGCGGCGTCGATGATGCGGCGATAGCTGTCGGCGGCCGCGTGGTGTGCCTCGTCGATCACCAGGAGGTCGAGCGCGGGCAGCTGGTCGAGATTACCGGCGCGCGCCAGCGTCGGCACCATCGCGAAGGTGACCTGTCCAGCCCAGGACTTCTCCTTCGCATCGACGACCGAGGTCGTGATGCGGGGATTCACCCGGCCGAACTTGCTGCGGTTCTGAGCGGTCAGCTCGTCGCGGTGGGCGAGCACGCAGGCCTTGGCGCCCGTGCTCTTCGGGGTTTCGCCGACCATGCGACCGACGACCCCCGAGAGCATGATCGTCTTGCCGGCTCCGGTCGGGGCGACGCCGAGGGTGTTTCCGTGTTCGCCGAGCGCGCGGACGCTGCGCTCGACGAACTGCTTCTGGCGGGGACGCAGCAGCATGGCCGCCTCACTGCGCCCAGGACGGGCGCGTGCCCGCCGCCGGTGCTGAAGATTGGGGCATGGAGGGCTGGGAAGGCTGAGCCTGCGGCTGCGGTGCCGCACCGGGCACGCCCATGAGGGCGGCATAGTCCTTGTGATCCGGCGTCACGGCCGCGCGGATCTCGTTCTTCTCCTCGCCGTTGGTGTCGGTGCCGATGTCGATCCGCGCCACGAACTCGAGCCCGTCGAGATCGGCAAAGCCGCTGATGCGACGCGCGGCCTGGGCCTGAGCGGACGTGTCCTTGTCCGAAATGCCGCGCGCGGAGTTGAGCATGCCGCGGATCAGGCTGCGGCCCATGTTCGCCCAGTCCGGCCCCTTGGGGCTGTAGAGCCCGATCAGGGTGAAGATCTTGCGCCGGGCGTAGGGCCCTTCGAGAACCGTGAACTCGCCCGAGAGATAGACCGAGCCGGTGGTCCCCCGCGTGGCGTATCCGCCGGTCCAGCCCTGCGCCGGATCGTCGAATCCGCCCGGACGGATCGTCAGGCGCACCTTGGCCAGCGTGCCCTTGGGGATGATGTTGCTGTTCTGCTTGGCGTCGTTGAAGTCGTTCCAGGATCCAGACATGGCTGGGGTCTCCTCGTTCAGGCGTTTTCGGAATGGGTGGGTGCGTCGGAGGTCGGCGCCGTCGCGGCCGGGGGCGCGCTGCGATAGGCCAGCCGCTCGGAGGCGGGCTTCACGGGGCCGCGGATCTTGGCCATCAGGCGGCCGAGATGCGGCTCCTCGATCAGGTCGAGACGGCCGGATCGATCCTTCGCCGGGAAGTTCCATGGGTTGATCGTCTGGCAGACGAAGGCACGGTACGGCGCGCCGGACTCGTCCTTGATCTCCGCCATCGTCAGAACTTCATCGACGATGCCCGGCAGCTCGAGGCCGGTCTTCGAGCCGTCGATCTGCGGCTGGAAGATGCGCCGATTGAAGTCGTCGAGCTTCTCGTCGAGGATCCCGACGAACCAGACGTTCTTCGCCCGCGTGTGCTGGAGATGCGTGAGCCACGCGATCATCTCGCGGCCGTGCAGGCCATAGGCGCCGCGGACATCGGGCTTGCCGGTCTTCTCCGAGAACGCCTCGGGCTGCCCCTTGCACCATTGGAAGCAGAGCCGCCCGGCGACGGTGATCGAGTCGATGAAGACCGTGTGGTAGCGGTCGAGCGAAGCCGGATCGCCGAAGCGCTCGCACACCGCCGCGAAGTGGGCCTCGCTGTAGACCTGGTCGTCCCGCAGCGCCGGATTGGGGCCGCCGATGAAGACCGCGAAGTCGCGGCACTCGGCCCATGTGCGCGGCCGGACGCTGTCGCCGGACCATCCCTCGATGGCGAGGTCGCCCGCCTCCAGGTCGATGAACAATGTAGTGGCGGGGTCGAGCGTCCAGAGAAGCGAGGTCTTGCCGATCCCGGACTTGCCGAAGATCGTGCCCTTGATGCCGCGCGGCTCGGCGAGCCGCTGATCGGCGGAGATGATCGGGAGGGCCATCACTTGCCTCCCTTCGCCGCGATCAGGGCGTCGATCGCGACGTCGGCTCCCAGCGCGCCGGCCTTGCGGGCCTCGTCGTGGAGGGTGCGCACCGCGTCGATCTCGCGGTAGAGCGCCGATGCCCGCTCGTTCAGCCCGATGAGGGCGAAGGCCAGGTCGTCGATCGAGGCCGCCCCGACCGGCTTGACGGTCTCGTCGCGACGCTCGCCAAGGGCCGGCACCCGGATGGTCTCGGGCAGCTTGTCCAGCCCGTAATGGTGCTCGCGGAGCACCGCGAGCTTCTTCGTGATGCTCATGACGTCACCTCGGTGTTCAGGGAAAGACGGAAGCTGGGCTTGCCGGTGCGGACGGTGCGCGCGTCCTCGAAGGCGGAGCGGATGTGGCTCGGCCAGGCCGCGAACTTGCGTTCGGGCACCTTGATCGCGACATCGACGTATTCGGTGGGGTCGTCGCCCTCGGCCCGGATGCGTTCGACGAGAGCGGCGAGCTTGTCCTGGTCCCAGTCGACGCGCTTCGGCAGATCGGCGATCACGGTGACCGCGCCGTCATCGAAGCGGACCGTGCCGGTGTCCTTGCCGGCGGCTTGGCGCGTTGCGTGGGCACGATCGCCGTACTTGAGCGCGACGGCCCCATCGAGCCAGTCGCAGACGGTCTTGGCGCGGCGCAGGGCGTCGGCGGCCTCGTCCTGCAGGAGGGCGAGCTGTTCGGCGGGCAGAGCGGCGATGTCGCCGACGGCCATGCGCCGGAGCTCATCGAGGGAGATGCGGTTGGAGATCGTCATCACCGCCCCCTCACGCCGCAGGCTTGCTGGGGTGGTCGGCGGTGCTCGCCCGGATCTGCTCGCGCTCGTACTCCTCGACGTCTTCGAGGCGGTACACGACGCGACCGCCGAGCTTGACGAAGCGCGGGCCTTCGCCCGTCCAGCGCCA
>CALCBC010000058.1 GCA_937898525.1 uncultured Sphingomonadales bacterium | reverse complement strand
GAGTGCGCGAAGCGCCTTCCGGCAGCAGGTGCAGTTCGCCCTTTCGCGTCACGATCAGCATGTCGGGTTGGGCAGGAAGGTGAGCGCCATCGGGTATTCGGCGTCGCGCGCGACCACTTCGACGCGAATGTCCATGCCTTCAGCCGTCCGGTAGTGAAACGGCCCCTCGGGCAGCGGATTATCGGCCACGCCGGTCGGCGCGACGGGCACGCCCCCCTCGTGACGCGGGACGTCCTGCTGTGCGTGCAGCCCGGCGGCGCAGAGCACCCCAATCCCGAGCGCCACGCCGGTCGCGCCCCGCCATAGGTTCCGCCCAAATCCCGCCATGCCGATGTCCTCCCCTCCCCTTGGCTCGACGGGATTAACCGATTGCGCGTCCGAGCGAAATGGCTGGCGGCGGGCCACGCGCTGACCTCGGTTACCGGACTGTTCACGATGATCGCTCAGGCCAAATTGGCCCGATCCATCAAGCCCGCGTGAAGGTTGTGACGCGACAATTCCTGGACTGGGCGGCGCGCCGCCCGAACACGCGATTCAGGGACATTGACGATGAAGGCGACCTGTCGTTCGCAGTCGGGCGTGAAAGTCGAGCTGGATGTGCTCGACCTCTCCCCGATCGGCTGCCTCGTGCGTCGTCGCGCCTGGTCGGCCCAGCCCGGGGATCGAATCCTGGTGCGGCTTCCCGGCCTCGGCTTCCAGCCCGCGACCGTTAGCTGGGTCGAAGGCGAGCTCGCCGGAATCGAGTTCGAACAGCTGATTCACGAGGCGGTGCTCGAGCGCTTGCGGGCGACGCTGGCTGACGAGCTGAAGGCTGCCGCCTGACTCGCCGGAACGGCCAGTCCAGCGTCCGTGCGGGGCTGCACTCAGCACGAACGCGCCGATATCGGTGCCAATTGGCAACGGGTTGGCGCCAACTGCAAAGCCGCGGCTCGATTGCGCGCCTAGGTGCCCCGCGTCCGTGACCAGCGAGTGCGGGGTCCGGAGCCCTTCAGGGTCGCAAGCTAGCCGTCGCGAGTCTTCGAGTGACCCTTCGGTCGCGACAGCTTCCGCGCTCACACTCTTCGCCGCCGACGGTCTGCCCCTCCCCCCATTGGACCGTCGGCGGCGAACCCTCCCGACATTTCAGTCGAGGATCGCGCGGGGCCCCGCGCCCTTGGCGCCCAACCGGTCGTCCTTGTTGTAGAGCTGACACTTCTGCAGGCTCAGGCAGCCGCAGCCGATGCATTGGTCGAGCTGGTTGCGCGTGCGCGTCAGCAACATGATGCGCTGGTCGATCTCGAAGCGCATCTGCCGGCTGATCTGCTGCCAATCGCTCAGGGTCGGCGCGCGACCCTGCGGCAGCCGCGCGAGTTGCTGCTCGATCTCGGCGAGCGCGAGGCCGAGCTTCTGGGCGATCAGGATGAAGCTCACCCGGCGGATGTCGGAACGGAGGAATCGCCGCTGGTTGCCGCGTGTACGCAGCGACTGAAGCAGCCCCTTCTCCTCGTAATAGCGGATCGCCGAGACGGCGACGCCGGTGCGGGCAGCCAGCTGGCCGATGGTGATGAAACGGTGCTCGGCCATGCGACCCTCTCCCGATTTCGTTTGACCTCAAGTTAGCTTGAGGTTGCACAAGCGCAAGCAGACTGATTCGTGGCGCCGACGAGTCGGTGGAAAAATGCACGATAGAACAATGCCTTGTCGCAGGAGTTTGGCAAATGCCCCAAGGACGTATCGAGCACGTCAACCTCACCGTCATCGATATCGAGCGCTCGGCAGCGCTGTTCGAGAAGCTGCTCGGCTGGCACCAGCGCTGGCGCGGTCCGGCGATCAATGGCGGCGAAACGATCCATGTCGGCGAGGACGAGACCTACCTCGCACTCTATACCGACCGCGCCGATCACGCGGGCAAGCGCAAGGGCCGCCCGCTCAACCACGTCGGCCTGCTGGTCGACGATCTGGACGCCGCCGAGCGCGTAGTGATCGAGCACGGCCTCGAACCCTTCAATCACGCCGACTACGCGCCCGGCCGCCGGTTCTACTTCTTCGACTGGGACGGGATCGAGTTCGAGGTCGCCAGCTATGAATGAGCCGCTCAGATCTCCGGAGCTATGGTTCTTCCGGCGGGCCCATCTCGTACGCCGCGACCTGCCGGTCGAAAAGCCCGAGCGCTGCGCGTTGCTCGGCCCAGACCTTCATGTGCGGCGCGTCGAAGTGGGCTGACAGCGCCTCGCGGCTATCCCACAGCTCGACCACTCGGAACAGGCCCGGGTCGGCGACGTCCTCGGCATAGCTGTAGGCCCGGCACCCCGGCTCGCCCAGCGTCGCCTCGATCACCGCGCACATCAGCGGCCGGGCCTGCTCGATCGCTTCCGGCGGAAAACGGAAGCTGCCGAGCACGGCGATCATCAGAAGCTCTCTTCGTAGATGCGGGTGATGTCGCCTGCCCACTCGCCGTGAAACTTGTCGAGCAGGCGTTGCGCGGGAACCTTGCCGCTGGCGACGATCTCCTCGAGCGGCTCGAGGAACCCGGCCTCGCTGTCGCCAGCCTTGTTCAGCCGCGCGCGCGCGACCAGGCCGGCCCGCGCGATCGGCAGCACCTCGCGCGCGAGATCGAGCAAGGTACCGCCGCCCGGGATCGGCGCATCGAGGGCGAGACGGGGCACCGCGCTACGCAGCGCCTCGCGTTCTTCCATCGTCCAGCTCCTGACGAGGTCCCACGCCGCATCGAGCGTGGGCTCGTGATAGAGCAGTCCGACCCACAGGGCGGGCAGCGCGCAGATCCGGTTCCACGGCCCGCCGTCGGCGCCGCGCATCTCGAGGAAGCTCTTGAGGCGAACCTCGGGGAACGCCGTCGATAAATGGTCGGTCCAGTCGCTTGGTCGGGGAAGCTCTCCCGGGAGCGCGGGCAGCTTGCCTTCGAGGAAGTCGCGGAAACTCTGCCCGGCCGCGTCGATGTATTTGCCGTCGCGGAACACGAAGTACATCGGCACGTCGAGCATGTAATCGACGTAGCGCTCATAGCCGAACCCGTCCTCGAACACGAACGGCAGCATCCCGGTGCGCGCCGGATCGGTGTCGGACCAGATGTGGCTGCGGTAGCTGAGGAACCCGTTGGGCCTGCCCTCGGTGAACGGTGAGTTGGCGAACAGCGCGGTCGCCAGCGGCTGCAAGGCCAGGCCGACGCGGAACTTCTTCGCCATGTCCGCTTCGCTCGAATAGTCGAGGTTTACCTGGATCGTGCAGGTCCGCAGCATCATGTCGAGCCCGAGATTGCCGACCCGCGGCATGTGCCGCAGCATGATCGCATAGCGGCCCTTGGGCATGACAGGCAGCTCGTCGCGCCGCTTGTCTGGCCACATGCCGAGGCCAAGGAAGCCGACGCCGCAGGTCTCGCCGACCTGCTTGACCTGGTCGAGGTGACGGCCGGTCTCGGCGCAGGTCTGGTGCAGGTTTTCGAGCGGCGCCCCCGACAGCTCGAGCTGCCCGGCGGGCTCGAGGCTGACATTGCCGTCTGCGCCCGACAGCGCGATGACGTTCCCACCTTCCTCGACGGGCTCCCAGCCGAACTGGCGCATCTGCATGAGGATGTCGCGGATGCCGCCGGGCTCGTCGTACGACGGCGCGGCGTGATCGGCGAGCCGGTAGACGAGCTTCTCGTGCTCGGTGCCGATGCGCCACTGCGCGCGCGGCTTCTCGCCGGCCTGCATCGGCGCCACGAGCTGCTCGCGCCGCTCGATCGGCGCTTCCTCCCCTTCCGGCCCCTGCCGCGTACTCATGGCGCGCCGTTAGGCGACGCGCGAAGGGTGCGCCAGTCTCAAATTGTCACGGCCGACCGCCAGTCCCCGGCCGTTGCCATCCACAGCGCCGTACCGGCGATTGCCGCCGTCTCGCCGCGCAGGATTCGCGGCCCGAGCGAGATCGGGTGGGCCTGGGCAAGCGACCGGACCGCTTCACGCTCGGCATCCTCGAAACCGCCCTCCGGGCCGATCAGCAGCGACGCCGGGCCGGAACTGGCCGCAAAGGCCTCGGCGGCAGGCTCGCCCCCAAGCTCGTCGGCGAAGAACAGCGTGCGGTCTGTGGACCAGCCCCGCAGCAGCGCGTCCAGTTTCACCGGCTCGTGCAGTTCGGGCAGCGCCGTCCGCGCGCACTGTTCGGCCGCCTCGACCACGATAGCCAGCGCCCGCTCGGGATTGAGGCGGTCGGGGACGCAGCGCCGGGCGAGGACCGGCCGGATGCGCCGCACGCCGAGTTCGGTCGCCTTCTCGAGCACCATATCGAACCGGTCCTTCTTGAGCAGGGCCGCACAGAGTTCGAAGTCGGGAACTTGCTCGCGCGGGCGCAACAATCGCGTCGGAGCGAGCATGACTTCGCGCTTGCCGACGGACATGACCTCGGCGGCCCACTCGCCAGTGATATCATCGCATAATATCACGATATCACTCTCGCTCGCACGCATGACCCGCGAGAGGTAGTGGGCCTGATTGCCGTCGACCGTCACGGGTCGACCCTCGGCAAGTTCCGTCGTGACGAACAGCCGTGGTGAGCTCCGCGGCGGCCAGGCCGGCGTGGCCGGCATCAGGCGATGCCCCTGATGTTCTTGAGCGCCTCGCGGCGCGACAGCCCGCTCAGCCGATCCGCGTGCCCCGCGACGTAACGACGCACTTCTTCCGGGTCGGTCCAGGCATATTGCCGCAGCGCCCAGCCGATCGCCTTGCGCAGGAAGAAATCCTTCGAATCGAGCGAAGGCTCGATGCAGGCGTAGAGCAGCTCGAGGTCAGTCTTGTCCTTGGCCCTGATCTGGCAGAGGATCGCGCTGCGCCGTTTCCACAGGTCGGCATCGGTGCTCCACGCGAGCATCGCCTTGCGCATCGCTGCGCGCTCGTTGACGAGCAGCGTCCACAGCCGCCGGGTGGCGATCACGTCGACGTAATCCCACCACGCCCCCGTAACGATCAGCTCCTCGTAGAGAGGCAGCGCTGAGAGGTCCTGATAGGGCTTCGCCGCGCGAACTCCGGTCAGCGTGATCGCGGCATAGCGCTCCTCGCGGAAGGCTGCGCCGCGCCAGATCGCAAGCACGTCCCGATGCCAGGCGTCGCTATCGGGCCAGTCGAGCCCGGCGAAAACCGTGCGACACGCCTTGCGCAGCGGGTCCGCGGGAACTCCAAGATATGGCATCGCCGACTTCATGTAGGCCTGCATCCCCGGCGCCCGGGACGGATCAGCGACCTCGGCCAGCGCGGCGCGGACGGCAGCGGCAAGACGGGAGGAACGCGGGCGAGTCACCACGCACCTCGCTTACAGCCCCCGCAATCCCGGCGAAAGCCGGGACCGCGTGGCGGGAGCGTCGCACCTGCCGGCCACTTCGCCATCGCTCTCAACCCCAGCAGCCCGTCGTCCCCGCTGAGGCGATCTCGTGCCGCAGGTGGCGCGTCCATGTCATGCGGTCCCTGCTTTCGCGGGGAGGACGAGTTGGCTAGGGCCGCTGCAATGAGCGAGACCATCGTCCCCGACAGCGAGCATCGCGGGCTGGTCGCGCGCCTGCCGGAGCGCCTCCGCGATCTCGCGCTGCTCGCGCGGTTCGATCGGCCGATCGGCTGGTGGCTGCTGTTCTGGCCTTGCGCCTGGGGCGTCTGGCTGACCGGCGCGGGGCTGCAATGGCAGCTCGTCCTGTGGCTGCTGCTCGGCGCGATCGCGATGCGCGGGGCGGGCTGCGTCTACAACGACATCGTCGATGCCGAGCTCGATCGCCAGGTCGCGCGCACCGCCAGCCGCCCGGTGGCGAGCGGCCGCGTCAGCGTGAAGGCGGCGTGGATCTGGCTGCTCGCGCTCTGCGTCGTGGGGCTGGTCGTGCTGCTGCAATTGCGGCTCGAAGCTCAGTTCGTTGCCCTTGGCAGCCTCGTGCTGGTGGCGGCCTACCCATTCATGAAGCGGATCACCTGGTGGCCGCAGGCCTGGCTCGGGCTGGTCTTCACCTGGGGCGCACCGGTCGGCTGGATCGCGATGCGATCGGACCGGCTCGACGTCATGGCGGCACTTTATGCCGGCGCGATCTTCTGGTGCATCGGCTACGACACGATCTACGCGCTGCAGGACCGCGAGGACGACGCGCTCGTCGGCATCCGCTCGAGCGCGCTGCGGCTCGGCAACAATGTCCAGCCCGGGGTGATCGCGTTCTACTGCCTCGCGCTGACCTTGTGGGGCCTCGCCTTCTGGCTGCTGCGCGAAGACTGGCTCGCGCTGGTGGCGCTGCTGCCAGCCGGCGCGCACCTGATGTGGCAGGCGTTCACGCTCGACCCGGCCGATCCGGCCAACCCGCTCGCCCGGTTCCGCTCCAACCGTTTCGCCGGGCTGCTGGTCGCCGCGGCGTGTCTCGTGGTCGGCAACGCCTGAATCCTCACTCGGCCGGCTGCGCCTGCAGGCGTCGCGGGTGTACCAGGGTGAGCGCGCGAGTCAGCGGTGCGGTGATGAGGCCGTACCGCTCCATCCACGCGTGATACTCGCGGTACTTCGGATCCTCCGCCAGCAGGTGCGCCTCCTCGGTCTTGGCCCGCCAGAAGTAGATCGCGCCGATCAGGCCGAGGAAGACCGCGTTGCGCACGCCTTCGAGCAGCGAACCGGTGGTGACGAGGAACGGCATCGCCGACGACCACCAGAACAGGTTCTTCGACAGGTAGGCGGGATGGCGCGTGTAGCGGTAGGGTCCGTTGGTGAGGACCCCGCGATAGGTGAGGTTCGAGAACCGCACGCCGAAGGCGACCGTCGCCCACGCGTAGATCGCGGTGAGGAACACCAACCAGGTGGCCCAGGCCCACAGCAGCGCGTCGTGGCCCGCGAACCAGTACCCCCAGTTCGCGGTCTGGTACTCGTACTGGATGATCCCGCCCTGCCCCATGAAGCCGTAGACGAACGGCGGGTAGCAGAGCAGCGCGGCGATCCAGCCGGCGAGGAACGGGTTGCCACTGCGGATGTGCGCGTCGAGCGGGCGCAGCGTCAGCAGGTAACCGACGGTGCCGATCTGCACGTCGACCACGAACAAGAGCTCGAACAGCACCGTGCCGAGCCGCACGGGATCGGCGGCGATCGCGGAAAGGTCCGCCTCGACCACCGCCGCAAAACCCGGCGGGAGGATCGAGATCATGAAGGCGCTGAAGAAACCCTTGATGATCCACGCGCGCCAGTGGCGCTTTACCTCGCCGGGATCCCACGGCTCGCGGCCGATCAGCATCGCGCCGAAGTGCCAGGCATGGTCGCGCGGCTCGACGAGGTAGCGGTCGAGCCACAGCACGTAGGGCACCGACAGCACGACCATCGGCGCAGCGGCGATGGCAAGCACGCGCATCGCGAACAGGTATTGCCCATCCCAGTACCACCGCCCGAGGCAGTAGACCCCGGCGATCGCGAGCCAGGTGATCCACAGCCCGACGAACTTGGTAACCGAGACGTCGATGACTGCCCGGAGCGGTCTCGGCCGGCTCCAGTCGATCCCGGTCGACGGGTTGCGGTGCACCTTGTCGACCGCGAGCGACCAGGCGGCCATCGCGAGCCCGGTGACGATCATCGCCGTCAGCGCCGAATGGGGCCCCGAAAGGACTTCGCGCGGCCCGGGCAAGTCGAGTGCGCCCGAGATCTCGGGCCACAGGCGCGCGAAGGCGATCCACCCGAACAGGGCGGCAACGCCGACGAGCCCGACCCACGGAGAGACGTCACTCGGGGGCAGGCGCGGCGCGGCTGGAACTGGCGCGCTCATCGCGCCGGAGCTAGCGCAGAAGGGTTAAGGCGCCGGTAAGAGCCGCCTCACCGCCAGGCGGTGATCCGCCCGCTGTCGTCGAGGATGTAGAGGATGCGGTTGGCGACGATCGGCGGCAGGGAGACCGGGTTGTTGAGGTCGGTGAATTCGGCGGTCTCACCCGTGGTCACGTCGGCCGACAGGACGATGCCTTCGGAACTGGCGATCCACAGCCGGTTGTTGGCGAGCACCGGGCCGGTCCAGAAGATCGGTCCGGTCTCCTTCTTGGGATTGCGCCACCGCTCGAGCTGGGTGACCCAACGCACGCGTCCGGTCGTGCGCGCTATCGCCAGCAGGCGGGCATCGTCGGTCAGCGTGAAAATCCATTCGCCGGCAACCGCCGGCGTGGAAATCCCCGCGAGGCTGAGCTCCCACAGACGCTGGCCGGTGACGAGCTCGTAGGCTGCCATGCGGCCACCCTGGCCGAGAGCGTAGACGCGGCCGTTGTCGATGATCGGATCGGCGTCGACGTCGGTCAGCGTGCCGACCTGGGTCGAGATCGAGGTCCGCGCGAGCGCGTCGGACCACAGATCGCGACCGTTCTCGTAGCGGTAGGCAACCAGCTCGCCCGACGAATAGCCGGCAATCACGGTGCCCTGCCCGGCGGCCGGCGCGGCGACGCCGAACACGCCCGACGGCCCCGTCGCGGCCGCGTTGTCCCAGATCGGCGTGCCGTCGGCGATGTTCAGCGCATGAATCTGGTTATCGGTGGTCATCACGTAGACCGCGTTAAACGCGATCGTCGGCGATCCGCGCAGCGGCCCGGCCGGCTTGACGCGCCACAGCTCCGCGCCGGTCTGCGCATCGAGCGCGAAGACGTCGCCGGCCCCGTTGCAGGCATAGACCTTGCCGTCGAAATAACTGGCACCGCCGCCGAAGGTCGAGTGGCGCAGGTCGCTCTCTACCTCGACCCGGTGCGTCCACCGCCGCGCTCCGGTCTCCGCGTCGAACGCATGGACGACGCCCTGGGTGTCGACCGCGAACAGCATCCCGCCGCCGACCACGGGCGCGGTGGCGAGACGCCGGGTCGAGCTCGCCCCGGCGATGCTCGCCGTCCACAGGCGGGTCGGGGCGTCGCCGAGTGCGAGATGTCCCGCCGACTTCGCGGCGTTCCCGCCCGGCTGCGCCCACTCGCTGTTGACCTGCGGCGGCGGCAGCACGACCGCGACGTTCGCCAGCGTCGGGTCGGCCCGTACCTCGTTGGCAATCCGCGAGAGGATCGGCGTGCGGTTGCCGATAGTCGGCGTGCGTTTCTTGTCGTCGTTGCCGCCGATACCGATCGAGCTGCAGGCGGCAAGGCCGGCCAGCACCAGCGCCAAGGCCGGCAGACGGAACAACGGGCGGGAGATCGAATGCATCTGTCGGTCCACCTTCATTCGGTCGGAGCCACTGCAGGCAGGCCCGGCGCCCCGCCCCCCTCGCGCACCTCGGCAAGCGTCTCGTCGACATCGGCGATCGCGTCATAACCGAGCTGGCCGGCAACCTGGCGGGTCCGTGAACGGAGCGTTTGCGGCACGCTCTCGTCCTGCGCGATCGCGACCAACAGCGGCCCGGCAAGGTCCGTCTTGTTCTGCTTCAGGTAAGCCATGGCGACGAGTTCGCCGGCGCTGCCGAACCACGGGTTTCCGGGTGTGGCGAGGGGCTTGAGCCGGTCGATCACACGCTGCGGATCGATTCCGTCGAACTGGATCGCCATCGAGCGGATCGCCGCAAGATCGCGGTAAGGCCGGGGCGCATCCTCGTCGTCGGCGATGCTCTCGTAGAGCTCGATCGCCTCGTCGCGCCGGTTATCGCGCAAGGCGATGCCCGCGCGGGCGAACTTGGCCGAAACCGCCGTCGCCGAACTGCCCTCTTCGGACAACGGCAGGAGCTCGCCGGCAGCCTGCTCGATACGCCCGGCGTCGATCATGTCGAACGCCGCGACGAGCTTTTCCGAGCGCTCCTCGAGCTGTCCCTCGCGGTAGTCGGTCCAGACCAGCCAGCCGCCGAACAGGCCCAGCGCCAGGACGATCCCTCCGCCGATCGCCAAGCCGTAGCGCCTGGCGAAGCTGTCGAGCTCGGCCTTGCGCACGGCCTCGTCGACCTCGCGCATCAGGACTTCCTGCTCGCGCTCGAGCTTCTGCTCGCGATTGTTCGGGGATTCGGGAGTGAGAGCCACTGAGCGTGTCGATTCCGGGCTTGGCAGGAGGTGAAACTTACCGATTTTGGCGGGCTGTTTAGCGGATGAGCCCGCCTTTTCAATTGTCCTCGCGAGCCCTGTCCCCCGCGCGCTGAATGCGCGATGAAGGCCGGCGCCCTATTGCGGGGTGGCAAGCCCGCGATAGAGCGCGCCGTAACGCTCGATCATGCGGTTCTGGTCGTAGTCGGCACGGGCCTTCGCGCGGTTCGCTTCACCGATGCGGAGGCGCAGGTCCGCGTCCTCGGCAAGGGCCGCGAGCGACACGGCAAGTCCCTCCTCGTCGCCGGGCGCGACGAGGAAGGGCCCGTTTTCGGTTGCGACCATCGAAGCGATGTCGCCGACCCGCGGCGCGGCCACCGGCAGTCCCGCAGCCATTGCCTCCACGACCGAGATCGGGAACTGCTCCGAAACCGACGACAGCGCGAACAGGTCGAACAAGCCGACCGCCTTCGCCGGATCGGCGACGAAGCCCGGCAAGTGCACACGATGCTCGAGGCCGCAGGCTTCTGCCTCAGCAAGGATGGCCGCACGCTCGGGACCCTCGCCGACGATGACCAGCTGCCAGGGCTCAGGCAGCGCACGGAACGCGCGGACCAGCGCGGGCAGGTTCTTGACCTTGCGCAGGCCGGCCAGCGTGCCGACCCACAGCTCACCCTTTTGCTTGATCACTCGCGGCAGCGCGTCGCGCTTCTGCTTGCGCGCCATGCGCGCGGTGTCGATCCCGTTGGGGATCAGCCGGACCTTGCTGCGCGGCTGGTACCATGTCTCCAGTGCGATCCGCTCAAGCGTACGCGACGGTACCACGAGGGCCGAGCAGCGCCCGAGCGCGATCCGGCGGTAGAAGTTCCGGCTCGGCTTGAGCCCGTCCGCCTCGTCCTCGTTGAAGCCATCCTCGTGGTGGACCAGCGGGGCGAGCTTGAACACGTCCGCGAACATCGTGTGCGCGAGCACCGCGTCCATCGCGCCCCAGTTGTAGGTGCAGACGAGGTCGTAGCCGGCCATCGCAGCGGCCAGCTTCTTGAGCCGCGATGGCCAAGGCTTGCCCGAGAGCGGCGGGAAATTCGGCCAGACGACTCTGATCCGGGGATCGAGCCCGGCCGCGGCCGACCGCCGCTCGGGATCGCCGGAGACGATGGCGTGCTCGAACTCGCGCCCGAAGGCGTTGATCAGCTGCACGCAGCGCAGTTCCTTGCCGCCCGCATCGAACGACGAGTGCAGGTGAAGGATGCGCACGGTTCGGCTCATGCGACTCTGGCGAGCAGCGCCGAGATCGCCTGCTGCGCGACCGGCTCCTCGAGCGTCGGGGCGTGACCAACGCGCGGCACCGTGACGGCCTCGAGGCCGGGCACTTCGCGCGCCATGCGCGCGAGCGTCGCAACCGAGAGGATGTCCGACAGATCGCCACGCAGCGCGAGCACGGGCCTTCCCGCCAGCGCCCGGAACGCGGGCCACATGTCGACCGGGGCGCTGCCCTCCGGGCGATGAAACGGTTCGGCGATCTTCATGTCGTAGTCGAAAGTGATCCGTCCGCCGGGACCGACGGCCATCAGGCGCTTGGCGAGCCTGAGCCAGTCGGAAATCGCGAAGTCGGGGTAGGCAATGCCGGCCTGCTCCCTCAACCCGCGCGCCGCGTGCATCCACGTCGGAAAGCTGCGGCCCTGCCCGACGTATTCCCTGATGCGCTCGAGCCCAGCGGTCTCGACCTCCGGACCAATGTCGTTGATCACCGCGGCCGCCAGCCGCTCGGGTGCCACCGCCGCGAGCAGCATGATCACGATCCCGCCAAGCGAGGTGCCGAACATCACGGCGCGATCGATAGCCTTCTGGTCGAGCAGCGCGGCGACGTCGGCCACATATTGCGCCGGCATGTAGCTTGCCGGATCGCGCGCGTAGTCGCTCTGGCCTCGCCCGCGCAGGTCGATCGCGATGATTCGCCACTCGCCGGCGAATGCCGCCGCGACCGGCTCGAAATCGCGGCAATTGCGCGTGAGTCCGGGGATGCAGAGAATCGGGGGACGGTCGGCGCGGCCCGGGTAATCGCGGTAGCGCAGCGTCAGACCGTCGTCGCTGGTCCATTCGCCCTCGCTCCACGCGGGAGGGATTTCTGGCATGGGTCGGCTTGTTCCCCCGCTCGTGTGGCCCCACTAATGCAAAGATGCGCGAGGAACCGCAAGCCGCCCCCTATCGGCCCGACACGCCGATCCTCGCGTTGGCCGAGTGGCTCGGCGACGCGGTCGAACCGGCGGACTTCCCGAAGACCGAGCTGCGTTTCCGCAACCGCCGGTGGGATCGGGCTGTCGGCCTCGGCGATCTGTCTGACGAGCAGTGGGTGCGACATTTCGGCCGCTTCGAGCCCTTGCCCGACAACCTGCCGAAGCCGCTCGCGCTGCGCTATCACGGGCACCAGTTCCGCGTGTACAACCCGGAGATCGGCGACGGACGCGGGTTCACTTTCGCCCAGCTGCGCGACGTCGAGGAGCGGCTGCTCGATCTCGGCACCAAGGGCAGCGGGCTGACACCCTACAGCCGCACCGCCGACGGGCGGCTGACGCTGAAGGGCGCGGTGCGCGAAATCCTCGCGACCGAGATGCTCGAAGCCCTCGGGGTCTACACCTCGAAAACCTTCTCCGTGATCGAGACCGGCGAGGAGCTGGTTCGCAGCGACGAGCCGTCGCCAACGCGCTCGGCGGTACTCGTCAGGCTGAGCCACTCGCACATTCGTATCGGCACGTTCCAGCGGCTCGCGGTGCTGGGCGAGGACGCGCACATGCGCGAACTCGTCGACTACTGTCTCGCACAATTTCCAGGCCCCCAGCCGCCCGAAGACGCGCCGGGGCGTGACGAGCCGGCAGTGGTGCTGATGCACCAGGCGGTCGAGCGACTTGCCGATCTCGCCGCTTCGTACATGGTCGCCGGGTTCGTTCACGGGGTACTCAATTCGGACAACATGAATGTGACGGGCGAGAGCTTCGACTACGGCCCGTGGCGCTGGCTGCCGCAGTGGAACCCAGGATTCACCGCGGCCTACTTCGACCACGGCGGTCTCTACGCGTTCGGGCGCCAGCCGGAGGCGATCCGCTGGAACCTCGCGCAGCTGGCGATCGCCTTGCGCCAGCTGGCCGACGCGCCGCCGCTGGTGGCCGCTTTCGAGCGCTTTCCCGATCTCTACCACGCCGCCATGGCGCGACGGTTCACCTGGCGGCTCGGCGTCGAAAGCCGGGGGATCGAGCAGGACATCGCGCTGATCGAAGCGTCGGAACGGACGATGCGCGAGCGCCAACTCGGCCCCGACGCCTTCTTCTTTGCGCATCGCGGCGGACGCGGCGCGGACGGTCCGCTGGCTGCGGTACTCGAGGGATACCTGCCGGTAGTCGACGATCACCCCTATTGGTCCGGGGACGCGCCCGAGACGATGCTGATCGACGAGGTCGAGGAAATCTGGTCGGCCATCGCCGAGCGCGACGACTGGACACCGCTGACGGCCAAGGTCGAAGCCGTGCGCGAGCTGGGCCGGGCGCTGGGTCCTTCGCCGGTACCGGCTGCTCACTGCCCGGGCGGTCTGGCGTGATCGAAGCGCAGCAGCTATCACCCGGCCAATCCAGCCTTCCCCAGAGCGACACCAGACGCCCGTGAGCGATAACGAGATCGTTTCTTACGAACCGGCTACCGGCGCGGAGCTGTGGCGCGGCGGGATCGGCAATGTCGACGAGACCGTCGCGCGCGCACGCAAGGCGTGGCCGCAATGGGCGGCGCAGCCGCTCGCCCGCAGGATCGAGCTCGTGCGCCGGTTCGCCAACGAGGCCCGCAAAGAGCAGGACGCCTTCGCCGAGCTGATCGCGCGTGAGACCGGAAAGCCCTTGTGGGAGGCGCGGACCGAGGTCGATTCGGTCATCGCCAAGGTCGAGATTTCGATCAGCGCCTATGCCGAGCGGACCGGTCAGCGCAGGCTCGACAGCGCGCTGCAGGGAACCGCCGCGGTCAGGCACAAGCCGCATGGCGTGATGGCCGTGCTCGGCCCCTACAATTTCCCCGCGCATCTGCCGAACGGGCACATCGTACCGGCACTCATCGCCGGCAACGCCGTGATCCTCAAGCCGAGCGAGAAGACGCCGGCGAGCGGCGAGTTCCTGCTCAAATGCTTCCACCGCGCCGGCATTCCGGAGCATGTCGCGCAGCTGCTGATTGGCGGGCCGGAGGAAGGCAAGGCGCTGGTCGCGCACGAGGCGATCGACGGGGTGTTATTCACCGGCTCGGCCCAGGTCGGCATTGCGATCAACCGCAAGCTCGCTTCGAACCCCGGCAAGATCGTCGCGCTCGAGATGGGCGGGAACAACCCCATCGTCCTGTGGGACACGCCCAAGATCAGCGACGCGGCGATGCTGATCGTGCAGTCTGCCTTCGCCAGCGCTGGACAGCGCTGCACGGCAGCACGCCGGCTGATCGTCAAGTCGAGCCTCTACGACGAGGTGATCGACGAGCTGAAGAGCCTGATGAACCGGATCATCGTCGGCGCCCCGTTCGACGACCCCGCACCGTTCATGGGTCCTGTGATCGACGAGCTGACCGCCGACCTGCTGACGGAGAGCTTCCTCTACCTGATGTCACACGGCGGCAAGCCGCTCGTGCACATGCGCCGCCTGCGCGAAGGCCTGCCATTCCTCTCGCCGGCACTCATCGACACCACCGACATGGCGGAGCGGCCCGACGTCGAGCTGTTCGGCCCGCTGCTCCAGGTCCTGCGCGTCGACGACTTCGACCAGGCGATCGCCGAGGCGAACAACACCCGCTTCGGCCTGTCCGCCTCGCTGATCGGTGGCAATTCACACGATTACAATCGCTTCTGGTCCCACATTCGGGCCGGTATCGTGAACTGGAACCGTCCCACCAACGGCGCCTCCTCGGCGGCGCCGTTCGGCGGGATCGGCTATTCAGGCAATCACCGTCCGGCGGCGTTCTACGCCGCGGACTATTGCGCCTACCCGGTCGCCAGCACCGAGATGGAGCAGCCCCGCGCCAGCATCGGCGTCGGCTTCAAGTCCAAATGAATGACCCTCAGGCGCCGCTGGTGACGAGGTCGACCTCGGTGTTCCCCGAAGACAGGCGTCTGGCGAAGATCGTGTACGAGGCTTTTCCCTTCACACCGCCGAGAACGTCGTCGCCATCCTTGAGCACGCGCTGAGCGGAGAAGCCTGCGGCGATCGCGCGGCTGTAATAGAAATCCATGACTTCATCGAGCGGCACGGGCGTGACGAAGTTCACCACGCGCAGCGAGCATCCCTCGTCGTCGGTTCCTGCCGCTTCCTGGACTGCGCCGCGCGGATAGACGGGGAACGCCGCGGGCAGCCGAGCAGCCCAGCGCATCGTGTATTGGACCCGTGCCGCGCAGTCGGCATTGGCGCCGGGTGCCACCGCCGCGCGTGCCGCGGCGCTCAGCTCGGCGCCGGCCGGGATTTCACCGGCAATCGGCTCGGGAGGCGGGGCCTTGCGCAGGGTTGCCGGACCGCCGAGCAGCTGCAGCGCCTCCGCTCGCGCGGCCGCGACCGCTTCAATGCTGTTGTCGATCGTCGGAAGCGAGCCGTCGTACGAGGGAATGGAAGCAACGCTGTCGGCCCTGTTCTGACGGGCCAGGTCGGGATCGATCGTTATCGGATCGGCCAGTGCTGCGACGGTGGCGGGGTCGTGCTCGGCGTGCGCCTGTCGCGGCTCCTCCCCGCCGCCGCAGGCGGGAAGCAGCAATGCCGCTGCCGCAAGAGCCGAGGTTCGGATCGATCCGCGCATCGGCGCGCCATAGCATCTCGGCGTTGAAAAGTGATTGCTCCGCCCGGGTAGTACACGAGCGAAGCGCCCGTGGGGCGGATGGCCTCACGGGCGCCTCGGCGCGACCGTTCATCGATTTGATCGAAAGGCCGCGCTCCAGCCGGGGACCAACGGGGGGAAGATCCCAGGCCGGTGGTCGTGCCGGCCGCTCAGCGGCAGCGCGTGCCGCCGGCGATCTCCTTGCCGAGCAGGGCCCCGGCGGCAGCGCCGAGGATCGTGCCGGTCGAGCGGTTGTAGCCGCCGTCGATCTCCCGGCCGAGCAGCGCACCCACCGCGCCGCCGACGATCAGGCCGGTCGTGCCGTCCTTCTTCTCGCAGTAGCGACGCCCATCGTTGCCGCGCCAGACGCGGGTATTGCGATGGACCGGTTCTCCGTAGGCGTAGCGGCCCTGGTAGCGGCGCTCGTAGTCGCGACCGCGACGATCGCTGCGGTGGCGCTCCCAGGTGTCGGTCTCCACCGCTGACGGGTGATAGCCCGGGATCTGGAAGTCGGCCGCCGCGGCCGGAACCGCCGGCAGGGAGACGGCAGCCGCCGCCAGGGCGAGGGACATGAACTGGATCGGGCTCTTCATTGTTTCGACTCCTGCAAACCCTGTTGCGTTAAGCTTTACGCCGCGTTTCCTGAACAACGCGCAACCCGGTCGTCAGGTTTGCATTTTTTTCGCATTGCTTGCCGGAGGTGCCGCCCGCCACTAGGCGAACGCGCGTGAATCGCTCCTCGACCAGCCCTGCCAGCGGCCTTCCCTACGCACTCGGCGCGCACGCGGTGTGGGGCTCGATGCCGTTGTACCTGCTGCTGGTGCAGACCGTGCCCCCGCTCGAGTTCGTCGCCTGGAGGCTCGTGTTCACACTGCCGCTATGCCTGGTCTTCGTCGCGGCGACCCGGAGCTGGAAGGAATTCGTCGGCGTCCTGCGCGACCGGCGCGCCGTTCTGACCCTGTTCGGCAGCGCTTCGATGGTCGCGGTGAACTGGTGGCTCTACGTCTGGGCCATCCATAACGGGCACGTCTACGCGGCCAGCCTCGGCTACTACATCCTGCCGCTGATGATGATGCTGCTCGGGCTGGTCGTGCTCGGCGAGAGGCTGACGCGCCGGCAGTGGGCCGCGGTGGCGCTGGCGGGACTAGGCGTGGGCATCCTCGCGATCGGGGCGCTGACGACGATGTGGCTCAGCGTCTCGATGGCGGTGACGTTCGGAGTCTACGGCCTGCTGCGCAAGACCGTGGCGGCTGGGCCACTTGCCGGGCTGACCGTCGAATCGATGATCCTCTACCCGGTCGCGCTGGGAATCGTCGGCTGGTACTGGATCGCGCCCGAGGGCTCCGCCATCTTCCAGGGCTGGGACGTGGCGCTGGCGGTGGCGTGGAGCGGGCCCATGACGGCGGTCCCGCTGATGATGTTCGCCACCGCCGCACGGCGGATGCCTTACACGGTGATCGGGTTCCTCCAGTTCAGCTCGCCGACGATCGTGTTCGTGCTGGGCCTCACGGTGTTCGGCGAGGAGCTGCGCCCGGCCCAGCTCGCGTGCTACGTGCTGATCTGGATCGCGGCGGGCCTGTTCACCTGGGACCTGCTGCGCGGGCGGAGGCCTGACGAGCCTGTGCCCGCCTGAATCGGCACTCAAGAAGAGGGACTGTCCCCCTTTTCAGGGATGAAACGCCAGCCGAGCGTTTCACCGGCGTGGAACGGCACGACACCCGCAATTTCCGCCGGCACCTCGCAAGGCGCCCGCTCGAGCGTGACCGTGCCCTCGTTGAGCGGCAGGCCGTAGAAGCGTGCGCCGTTCTCGCTGGCGAAGGCCTCGAAGCGATCGAGCGCGCCTTCCTCGTCGAACACGGTGACATAGCTTTCGAGTGCGAAGGGCGCGTTGAAGATGCCCGCGCAACCGCATGCGCTTTCCTTGGCTTCGCGACGGTGTGGCGCGGTGTCGGTGCCGAGGAAGAACTTCGGCGAGCCCGAGGTCGCTGCGCGGCGCAAGGCAAGGCGGTGCTTCTCGCGCTTGGCTACCGGCAGGCAATAGGCGTGCGGGCGAATGCCGCCGACCAGCATCGCGTTGCGGTTGAGGTGCAGGTGCTGCGGCGTGATCGTCGCCGCAACGTTGTCACCCGCACTCTCCACGAAGGCGACGGCCTCCTCGGTCGTGGCGTGTTCGAAGACGACCTTGAGGCCCGGAAGCTCACGCAGCAGCGGGATGAGCACGCGATCGATGAACACCGCCTCGCGGTCGAACACGTCGACCGTCGGATCGGTGACCTCGCCATGGACGCAGAACGCCATGCCGATGGCCTGCATGCGCTCGAGCACGCGGCGGATGTTGGCGATGTCGGTCACGCCACTCGCCGAGTTGGTCGTCGCACCCGCCGGATAGAGCTTGGCGGCGGTGAACACGCCGTCGGTGAACCCGGCGGCGAGGTCGTCGGGATCGGTGCGGTCGGTCAGGTAGGCCGTCATCAGCGGCGTGAAAGCCGCGCCTTGGGGCACAGCGGCGAGGATGCGCTCGCGATAGGCCACTGCGGCGCTCGCCGTGGTCACAGGCGGCGTGAGGTTGGGCATCACGATCGCGCGCGCGAACTGGCGCGCCGTGTGGCCGACGACCGCGTGCAGCATCTCCCCGTCGCGCAGGTGGACGTGCCAGTCGTCGGGTCGGCGGATAGTCAGCGCGTCGCTCATCGCGCGGCCCATGGCACAGCGGCTTGACTATCGCCAGTGGCCGCCCGACTTGATCGGCCATGGGTCACGAACGCCTCTTCTCGCGCGCGGTCATTCGCGTCGCACCCGATGCCGAAGGCGAAGACGCTGCCCAGTTCCTTCAGGGACTTGTCACCAACGACGTCACTGGCACGCTGCCGGTATATGCAGCCCTGCTGACGGCCCAGGGCAAGATGCTGTTCGACTTCTTCGTCTGGCCCGGCGGCGACGGCGCGTTGCTGCTGGACTGCGAAGCAGAGGCCGCCGAGGATCTGGTCAGGCGGCTGTCGCTCTATCGGCTGCGGCGCAAGCTTGCGATTGCCATCGATCCGTCGCTCGGCGTCTACTGGCAGGCCGAGCTGGGCGATGGGGGCGCGCCCGATCCGCGGTTCCCCGCGCTCGGCCAGCGCTGGATCGCCGCTGTCTCCGACGAGGACGCGCCGGTCGACGACGCTTACCTGCGCCACCGCCTCGCGCTCGGCGTGCCCGAGGGACGCGCCGAGCTGGGCGACGTGCTGTGGCTCGAAGCCAACGCGGCCGAGCTCAACGGCGTGTCATTCTCGAAGGGCTGCTATGTCGGCCAGGAGAACACCGCGCGGATGAACTGGCGGCAGAAGGTCAACCGGCGGGTGCTGGTGGTGCCCCTCGCGCGGTCGGACGAGAAGAGGCGCAAGGTCATCTATCCGGAACTGGGGCTGGCGGTGGACCACCTGCGGGTCGAGGATCTCGATCCGGCGCTGGTGCCGGAGTGGCTGAATCTCGGAGCGACGGAGCCTCCATCCAACTCCCGCTAGGGCTCTACCCCTTCCAGTCCCCCACCTCGACCATCGACTGCGTCAGCATGGCCTCGGCCCGGTCGCGAGCCGTCGCGCGGCGGACGCCGAGAGAGCCCGCGAGGCGCTCGCCGATCATCGCGTCGCCGAGCGCCATCAGGACGAGCGTGAAGGTCACTTCATGGATCGGCCGTGCCGTGTCGTCGGCGTGCTCCTGCGGGTGCAGTTCGTCGATCAATGCGTGGATCGTGTCGACGAGCGGGTCGAGCGCGTTCTCGTTGCCGGTGAGCAGCATCCAGCTGACCAGTGCCGCTCCGCCCTCTCGGTCGAACGCATCGAAAGTGAGGTCGACCACCTCGCGCGGCGAGCCAATGCCGGCGCGCGTAGCGCGGACGGCTTCACCGATCGATTCGCAAACGGTTGTCACGAGGTGCGCGGCGAGCGCCTGCTGCAGTCCGGCAGCCGAGCCGAAATGATGCAGGACGTTCGCATGCGTGCGGCCGATGCGCGCGGCGACGGCCTTTAGCGTGACGGCCTGCGGGCCGCTTTCGATCAGCAGCGCCCGCGCCGCCTCGACCGCGGCGCGGCGGCTTTCCTCGGGCGGTAGCCGTCTCCTAATTGACATGTCTGTCAGTTAAACCCATCTTTGGAGGCCATGAACGCTCAGACCCCGATAGACCTAGGCCCCACGGAACCCGGCAGCAAGGTGCCAGGCATCGTCGTGCGCGACCGCCGTTTCGGCCGCGGCGAAACGCCCCCGCGCTGGTGGCTCAACGGCGACCCGATCGCGACAGCCTGGTTCAACGCGCTGTCGGCGACGTTCCCGCGCGGCGAGACGCTGTTCATCGATGCGGTGAAGGCGTTCCGAGAGGGCGTGCCGGCGCAGCTCGCCTCAGAGATCCGGGCATTCATCAGGCAGGAGGTCAACCACACGCGCGAGCACCTCGCATTCAATCGAGCGGCGGAAGCGGCCGGCTACGACATGTCGACGATCGACGCGCGGGTCGAGCGGCTGATCGCCGACGTCTACGCGCGACCGAAGGTCGCCTGGCTCGCGGTAACGATGGCGCTCGAGCACTTTACCGCCATGTTCGCACACGAGTTCCTCGCCCACCCCGAGCACTTCGTCGGCGCCGAGATCGAGCAGGCTGAACTGTGGCGCTGGCACGCGGTCGAGGAGCTCGAGCACAAGGGCGTCGCCTACGACACCTGGCTGCACGTGACGCGCGACTGGAGCCGGTGGAAGCGGTGGAAGGTCAAGGCGCTGTCGATGCTGGTGATCACCCGGCGCTTCATCCGAAACCGCTTCCTCGATGCGAGCGATCTGCTCGCGCAGGATGGCATCACCGGGCTGCGCGCCAAGGTGGCGCTGGCCTGGTACCTCGTCGGCTGGCCCGGCATCCTGCGCCGCGTGTTCCCGGCCTGGTGCGCCTACTTCCTTCCCGGCTTCCATCCGTGGAAGCGCGACGACCGCGCGCTGATCGGAAAGTACGACAGCGCCTACGCCGCGGCGAGCCTCGGGTGATGTACGCGCACCCGATCACGGTCGATTCGCGCGACATCGACCACATGGGCCACGTCAACAACGCGGTTTACCTGCGCTGGGTGCAGGACGCGGTGACACGCTACTGGGAAGCCGTCGCGCCGGCAGAAGCAGTCGCGCGGCACCTGTGGGTCGCGCTCAAGCACGAAATCTCGTACCGGCGCCCTGCATTCCTCGAGGACGGCCTGGTCGCCGAGGTCATCGCCGAAGGCATGCGGGGCGCCCGGTCGCAGTTCACCACCGTGATCCGCCGCGGTGAGGAGCTTCTGGCCGAAGTCCGCAGCAGCTGGTGCTGTCTCGATCGACCACGCTCCGACCGGCGCGGCTCGCCCGCGAGGTGGTGGAACGGTTCCTCCCGCCGGCTACGCCGCGATGACTCCGGGCGTATAGACGCTCGGTATCGACCGGCACGGACGCACCGTACTGGAGTCAGCCAGGTCGACGGCATATTCGGGCGCGACAAGCCCGTCGGTCGCGCGCCCGAGGCTGCGGAACGGCCGCGCGCGCCCGGTCGGCCGGAATCCCGCCTTCCACAACACGCGGCCCGAAGCCGGATTGTCCACGGCGTGGCGGCTGACGACTCGCCGGTGGCCGACAAGCCGCACAAGCGAGAGCAGGCCGCACAGCGCTTCCGTGGCATAGCCGCGCCCCCACGACCCGGGTTCGATCCAGTAGCCGACCTCGACCTGCCCCCCGTCCTCGTGCAGGCCGACCGAACCGACGATCCGCCCGCCCTCGTCGGGCAGGGTGATCAGCAGGTTGGGCAGGCAGGGATCGCGCTGGGCCTTGATCCACTCGCGGGCATGATCCTCGCTATAGGGCCACGGCACGCGTGCGAGCATGCGCACAACCGCCTCGTGCCCAATCGCCCGGGCAAGCTCGGGCGCATCCTCGGGCCAGGGCGGCCGCAGGAACAGGCGTTCGGTACGCAGGAACATCGTCGTCCTCCTCTCCTGCCCCCGGCCCGTCGTGACAGACCGATGTGACAGTGGCTTTGCGAGGGAGACGAAAAAAGGGAGAACGGGCTGGCCCGATCTCCCTCTGCGCCCGGGCGTTTCGCCGCCCGGCGGGCCATCCCGGTGGATGACCCTTTCCTTGAGTCATCCGTCTATTCGGCGGCGTCTGCCATCATGTCGACCGACACATACTTGCGGCCGAGCTTGCCGTCGTGGAATCGGACCTTGCCCGCGGTGAGCGCGAACAGGGTGTGGTCCTTGCCCATGCCGACGTTGGCGCCGGGGTAGAACTTGGTCCCGCGTTGGCGCACGATGATGTTGCCGCCGATCACGTCCTGACCGCCGAACTTCTTCACGCCGAGGCGACGACCGGCCGAATCGCGACCGTTGCGCGAGCTACCGCCTGCTTTCTTGTGTGCCATCTCGAACTACCTCTTACTTCTTCGCGGCGGGCTTCTTGGCCGCCGGCTTCTTGGCCGGGGCCTTCTTCTCGGCGGGCGTTTCGGCCGCGGCTTCCTTCTTGGCAGCCGGCTTTGCTGCCTTGGCTTCCTTCGGTTCGGCGGCCTTCGCCGGAGCCTTGGCCTTCTCGGCCTTGGGCGCGGCTTCGGCCTTCGGCTCTTCCTCGGCCTTCGGCGCAGCGGCCTTCTTCGGCGCGGCCTTCGAATCGCCGACCGAGAGGATGCGCAGCAGGGTCATCTGCTGGCGGTGCCCGGCCTTGCGGCGATAATTGTGCCGGCGGCGCTTCTTGAAGACGACGACCTTCTCGCTCTTCGCCTGGGCGATGATCTCGGCGGAGACGGTGACCTTGCCCGCTTCGGCCAGCTTCTCGCCGTCACCGGCGAGCAGAACGTCGCCCAGCACGATCGTGTCACCGGCATCGCCAGCGAGCTTCTCGACCGCGATCTTGTCTCCGGCGGTCACGCGATACTGCTTGCCGCCCGTGCGCACTACTGCGAACATGGTCATCAAATCCGTTCGTTTCGACTGCCGTTCTCTCGGGCAGGCCCGTATGAACGACAAAAAAGGCGCCCGGAGGGCACCGCAAGTGCGCCGCCGTTAGGCGAATGGGGCCCCTCTGTCAACGCCGCCTCCGCGCAATTTCGTCCCCATCCGGCGCGCTGGCGTCAGGGGCAGTGGCGAGCTAAGGCACAGGCGATGGATTTCAACCGCGCCTGTCTGATTGCGGCACTCGGATGCACGCTCAGTGCCTGCGCAGCCTCGGCGCGATACCCGAGCCTGGCAATCCGCGACGCCGAGCGCGTAACCGGCACGATGCAGCCCGCGGAACCGGAGCCTTATGTGCCTCCCCCGCCTGCCTCCACGGTACTCGATCAACTGGATCGGCTCACTGGCGACGCGGCGACCGCCCACCGCGCGTTCCTGGCCGCCCTCCCTCAGGCACGCAGCGCCATCGCCGCGGCAGCGCGCGCCGCCCCCGGAGACGATTCCTGGGCCCGCGCGCATATCGCGCTTGCCGACCTCGAAGGCAGCCGAAGCCCGGCGACGATCGCCCTCGCCGACCTCGATCGGCTGCATCTCGAATCCTCGCTGGAGGGCGCCTCGCTCGAGCGGATCGATGCGGCGCGCGGGCAAGTCGCGGCGCAGGTCGCCGAGCAGGACCAGGCTCTCGCGGCGCTACAGGCGGAGCTGCCTCAATGACTCTCGACTGCGAACACTGCCCGGTCCGCGACCGCGCCGCTTGCTCGGTACTCGACCCCGAAGAGCGCGAGGCACTCGCCCGCGCAGGCCGCACTCGCAAGCTGAGGCGCGGCGAGACGCTGTTCGCCGCGGGCGACGAGAACGCCGCCTGCGCGACGCTGCTCAGCGGTGCACTCAAGATCGCAACGGTCGACGAGGAGGGGACCGAACGGATTCTGGCACTGGTCCATCCGGCGGGATTCATCGGCGAGCTATTCGCACCGTTCGCTCATCATGACGTCATCGCGCTGACCGACAGCGAACTGTGCGTGTTTCCCAAGAGCGAGATGGGCCGCGCGGTCGAGCTCAACCCGAAGCTCGCCCAGGCGCTGCTGCGGCGCTCGCAGGAAGACCTGCTGCAGAGCCGCGAGCTGCTCGCTCTCAGCGGGCGGCGCAGCGCTGCATCCAAGGTCGCCGGGCTGCTGATGGGCCTGGCCGAAGCAGCCAGCGATTCGTCCTGCCATCCCGCGCGCGAGTTCGAGCTGCCACTGACGCGAGGGGAGATCGCGGGAATGCTCGGACTCACGATCGAGACCGTGAGTCGGGCGATCACCAAGTTCGAGCGTGACGGAATGATCCGGCGCAAGGGTGCGCGCGGGATCGAGATTCTCGATCCCGCGCGGCTGGGGTTCGAGGCCGCTTAGCTCCCGTTAGCGGACCACGGCGGCGATAGTCGCGATCGCCAGACCCCAGACGAAAACCAGTCCCGGCAGGAGCAGCACCTGCACCGCCGCAGCACCGGAGGAGGCGTGACCGAAGGCCGTCATGATTCCCCGTTGCCGGAAGCGGCTCCAGGCGGTCAGCGCCTGCGGGTGGTCGGGCTTCATCCACATCCACATCCCCGCCACGCCGAATCCCATGAGGATGAACAGAACGAAGATCGCCATCGGCAGGACCAGCCCGGGATTGCCGAAGGTCATGGTCATCAGCGCGAGAAAGCCGAGATAGCCCCCGGCGGTACCGACGTAGAGCGCGGCGGGAAGCTCGAAGGTGCGGTCGATCGTGGCCGGCAGCGTCAGCGCCGGCGCCTCGTGGATGATCGCCTTTTCGGCGACGTCCTGGCGGTTCAGTCGTTCGGCCATGCGTTCGCTCCTGACTTGTGCGGTACGCGTGACACCGCACGGTCTCGGGAGCATTGACGCCGATCAAACGGACGTTCGGCGTCCCCAGCGCGCCAGGTCGGCATGGTCTTCGGCCCGCGGCTCGATCCAGCGCCACTCACCGGCGCGCTTCTCGCGCTTCCAGAACCAGGCGTCCGACTTGAGATGGTCCATAGCGAAGTCGGCCGCCTCGAACGCGTTGCGCCGGTGCCGCGCCGCAGCGGCGACGAGCACGATCGGGTCGCCCGGACGCATCTGGCCGATCCTGTGCCGTATCAGGATGCCGTCGAGCGCCCAGCGGCCAAGTGCCTCTTCGGCCAGCGCCACCATGCCAGGAAGCGTCAGCGGCTCGTAATGGCTCAGCTCGAGCAGTTCGACCCCGTCGTCGGGCCGGACCTTGCCGATGAAGCTGGCGATGCCGCCTGCCGCCGGGTGCGCCGCGGCGAAGGCAGCCAACTCCGTTCCGGGCTCCAGCGTATGCTCCAGCAGGCGAACGTCGCGCGCCATGTCAGCCGCCACTGACGGGGGGAAGCAGGGCGATCTCGTCGCCATCCGCGGCGGCGAGCGCGGACTTGTCGGACAGCACCGCGCCATTGACCGCGAGCCTGACCTTTTCGCCCTTCGCCACCTCGCCGAGCGGGCCAGGCAGAGCTTCGATCAGGCCGTTCCAGTCGAGCGGCCCGACGACCTCGGCCTCGGGCGCGCCCGCGAGGTCGGCCAGCTTGCCGAGGAAGACCAGCCTGACCGCCACGGCTCAGCCCCCGGTGAGCGACATGTGCCGCGGCTGCGCCGGGCCGACACCTCGCGCGATGCGGAAATGGTGCCGCTCGGGCTTGATCCGCATCGCCTCGTCGAGCGCGGCGGCAAGGCTCGCATCGGGGTCCGCCGACCGTAGCGCGGCGCGCAGGTCGACCTTCTCGGCACCGCCGAGGCAGGCATAAAGCTCGCCGGTAGCGGTTACGCGCACGCGGTTGCAGCTGGCGCAGAAGTTGTTGGTCAGCGGGGTGATGAAACCAAGCCGGCCGCCGGTCTCAGCGACCTCGACGTAGCGCGCCGGGCCGCCCGAGCGGTAATCGCTCGGTGTCAGCGTCCAGCGGTGCTCAAGCGCTTCGCGCACGGCAGTCAGCGGCAGGTAGTGGTCGACGCGCTCGCCCTCGACCTCGCCGAGCGGCATGACCTCGATCAGCGTGATCTCGTGCCCGTGCGCGTGCGCCCACTCGATGAGGAAGGGGATCTCCTCTTCGTTGAGACCCTTGAGCGCGACGGTGTTGAGCTTCACCCTGAGCCCGGCCTCGCGCGCCGCGGCGATCCCCTGGAGCACCTGGCCGAGCCTGTCGCGGCGGCTGAGCTTTTCAAACAGGCCGGCGTCCATCGTGTCGAGGGAGACGTTGATCCGCCTGACGCCCGCTGAAGCGAGATCGTCGGCAAACTGGGCGAGCTGGGTACCGTTCGTCGTGAGCGTGAGTTCCTCGAGACCGTTCTCGAGCTTGCGGCCGATCGCGCGAACCAGTTCGATCACGTCCCGCCTGACGAGCGGCTCGCCGCCCGTCAGGCGGATCTTGGCAATGCCGCGGTCGATCATCGCCAACGCGAGCTTGTGCAGCTCCTCAAGGCTGAGCACGTCCTTGCGCGGCAGGAACTGCATCTTCTCGGGCATGCAGTATGCGCAGCGCAAGTCGCACCGGTCGGTGACCGACAGGCGCAGGTAGGTCACCCGCCGGTTGAACGCGTCGACGAGGGGGGAGGAGCAGCTCATTGCGCGCTATTGTGGAGCCAATGGGCGAAGATTGAAAGGGCGGCAGGCTTTAGCGGGCGGAAGCAGGGCTTCACAGCGTGAGCACCTGCCCGGTGACGCCCGGGGCGTGCGCAAGCCACTCCACGGCCTCGTCGATCGCGTCGGGTGCTCCCCCGGCAAGGCCGTTCACTCGCACCGGGGCAAGTTCTCTCGCCAGCGACTGGACGGCGGCCAGCTGCCAGGCGAGATGCGCCTTGCCGCCATCGGGAAAGACGATCGCCAGCGCGTCGAGGGTCTCGTCCCCCCCGAGCAATTCCTGCGCTCGCGGAACCTCTTCGGCGTAGAACCGGGCAGCCGCTTCCGTCGGGGTGTCCGCGAGGCGAGTAACCTGCAGGAGGACCTGCCCCATCAGCGCCGCTCTCGATGAAGCGTGATGCCGATCTTCTCGTCCGCCTCGCTGAGCGCGAGCTTGACGATCTTGACCGTCACAGCTTCGACCCGCGCATCCTGCAGGAACAGCGTCTCGCAGACGTGGTCGGCGACCGCCTCGATCAGCTTGAAATGGGTGTCGCCGAGCGCTTGAGAGCAGGCGAACTTCAGGTCCATGTAGTTCTTGCTCGCATCGAGCGAGGTGTCGGCGTCGTAGTGCGGGATCGGTCTCAGCCGCACGCTGACCGAAAAGCGCAGCGGCTGCGGCTTGCCGGTCTCCTCCGAGTAGATCCCGGTGTGGACCATGTGCTCGAAGTCGGCGAGCTCGAGAGTGAGGCTGTCGGCCATGGGCAGCGCGAATGGCAGCGCCGGGCCGGTCTGTAAACATGCGGGCGCAACGGGCCGGCGCGGCTCTGCCTTTTGGCACTGGGCAGCCGCGGCCGCTTGCGGTTAGGAGGGCGTCGTGAGTGCCGAGGGGTCATTGCCACATCGCCGCCTGCTGATGGGGCTCGCCGTGCTGGCGCTGTTGCCGTTGCTCAGCGGCTGCATCGCTGCCGCCGCGCTGGTTCCGGTCGCCGCGGCGGCCGGCATGGTCGGCACCAATGTGCGCGTTCGCGCGGCCACCCCGGTGCCCAGACGAACCGGCGAGGAGGGGCGCGTGACCGTATCTCCTGACGTGGTCCTGACTGACCTCACCGAGCTGCCTCCTCCCTCCGGGCCGATTCCCGCCGACAATCCATGGCAGGGGTTCATCGATTACGCGCTGAGCCGCGCCAACGACCAGGAGCGCGCAGATTCCGCACTGCTCGATCCTGCCGCGAGCAGCCGCCTCGTTGAACGACGCCTCGCCTGCCCGGAAAAGCAGCCCGCAGTGATCGTCGACCTCGACGAGGGCTCGACTCCGTTCAAGCCGACTTCAGCGGGGCTCCCCTCGCCCGGTCTCGCCGAGGGGCTCGCGCAGCTGCGCCAGTCTGGGATCGTCGTGCTGTGGTTGTCGCAGGCGAACGCCAACGAGGTGCGCGAAGTGGCCGACGCTCTGGAGTTCTCGGGACTCGACCCGACCGGCCGGGACCCGCTGCTGCTGATCCGCCACCCCGAAGACCGGAAGCAGACGCTGCGGCTCGAGGCCAACCTCGACGTCTGCGTGATCGCCATCGCCGGCGACCAGCGCAGCGATTTCGACGAGCTGTTCGACTACCTGCGCGACCCCGACGCGGCAATCGGGCTCGAAGGCATGTTCGGCGCGGGCTGGTTCCTGACGCCGCCCCCGTTCGAGCCGGCGAAGCCGTAGCCCCTCAGCAGCTCCACCGGGCGAAGATCGCGGTCGGCAGCAGGCGACCGCTCTCACCTTCCTCGCGCACCGCGAGATCCCCGTGCTCGATCATGCCCGGCAGGTCGGCAAGATGCTCTGCGAGCAGGCCGCCTATCGCAAGGCTGCTCATGCGCACGGCATAGACCGTCAGAAACAGGAAGCGACTGTCGCGGTCGAGCAGCTTGCGGCAATCGGCGATCAGCGGCGGCAGTCCTTCCTCGAGCCGCCAGACCTCGCCGTCCGGGCCGCGGCCGAACTTGGGCGGGTCGAGGATGATCCCGTCGTATCGCCGGCCCCGACGGACTTCGCGCGCGGTGAACTTGGCGGCGTCGTCTACCAGCCAGCGGATCGGCCGCTCGGCGAGGCCCGAAAGCGCGGCGTTCTCGCGCGCCTGGGCGACCGACTTCTTCGAAGCGTCGACATGAGTGACCGGGCCGCACTCGCTTAGCGCGAGCGTGCCGACGCCCGTGTAACCGAACAGGTTGAGGCACCCCCGCCGCCCCGGACCCGATCGGGGGCCGCGTGCCTCCGACGTGGAACTTTCCTGCACGGGGTCCCGGCTTTCGCCGGAATGACGGAGGCGTTCGCGCATCCAATCCCATACCGGCGCCATGTCGGGAAAGAAGCCGAGGTGGCGGAACGGGGTGCATTGCGCGGTGAAGCGGACGTCGTTCCAGGAGAGGGGCCAACCTTCGCGCGGAACGGACCTGGTGTATTGCCAGCGGCCGCCGCCGTCCTCGTCGGAGCCGGGGACGAACTCGCCATCGGCGTCCCACTCGGCAAGCCGCGGGGACCACAGTGCCTGGCCTTCGGGGCGGATGAAGCGGTAGCGACCGTAGCGCTCGAGCTTGCGGCCCTGGCCGCTGTCGACAAGCCCGTAATCGGCCCAGCCCTGGCCCTCCATGACTAGGGGTTGCTCGATCAGCTCGGCCATTGGCTGGTCTCGTCCGATGATCGCTTCACGCGGAGGCGCGGAGACGCTGAGAAGAAGAAGGAGGTTTGCCAGCGGCGAGAATGACCAAAGCGGCTTTGCCGGAGGCTCTCCGCGGCTCCGCGTCTCCGCGTGAACCGGGACTGTCTGCGCCCCTGCGCCTCTGCGAGCGCCGATTGCATCACGCAGACGGGGTCGCGTGCTCCGCGACGTAGGCGGCGACTGCAGCGTAGTCGCCGGGCAGCTCGACATAGCGTTCCTCGCGGTCGAACAGGTCGCCGACGCGCGACGGCAAGGCCGGACGCTGGCCGGTGGCGCGCTCGACCGCATCGGGGAACTTGGCCGGGTGCGCCGTTGCCAGAGTGACCACCGGGACCTCACGCGGCAGCTCGGCGGCGCGGGCGGCGTGGACGCCGATCGCGGTGTGCGGATCGATCACTTCGCCGCATTCGCGGTACGCCCAGGCCATCGCCTGCGCCATCTCGGTGGCGTCGGCACGCGCGCTCGAGAACAGCGCGGCGGCGCCTTCGCGCTGGGCGTTGGTCAGGCGCATCGCCTTGCTCGCCTCGAACCCGCGCATCTGCTCGGCGAGCGCCTTGCCGTCTCGCCCGCCGACATCGAACAGCAGACGCTCGAAGTTCGAGCTGACCTGAATGTCCATCGACGGCGCGGCGGTCGGAGTGACGGTGCCCGCCGAATAGTCGCCGTTGGCGAGCGCACGGTGGAGGATGTCGTTGACGTTGGTGGCGACGATCAGCCGCTCGACCGGAAGCCCCATCCGCGCCGCGACGTGGCCGGCGAAGACATCGCCGAAGTTGCCGGTCGGCACGCTGAAGGCAACCTTGCGGAACGGCGCACCGAACTGGAGCGCGGCGGCGAAGTAGTAGACGACCTGCGCCATCAGCCGCGCCCAGTTGATCGAGTTGACCGCGCCGATGTTGAAGCGTCCGGTCACGGCCGTGTCGCCGAACATCCGCTTCACCATCGCCTGGGCGTCGTCGAACGAGCCGTCGATCGCGATGTTGTGGACGTTGGGCGCTTTCACCGTGGTCATCTGCCGCCGCTGGACGTCGCTGACACGTCCCTTCGGGTGGAGCATGAAGATGTCGACGTTCTCGCGGCCGGCGACCGCGTCGATTGCGGCCGAGCCGGTGTCGCCGCTGGTGGCGCCCACGATCGTGAGCCGCCGGTTGCGGCGGCCAAGGAACTCCTCGAACAGCCGCCCGAGCAGCTGCAGCGCGACGTCCTTGAAGGCGAGCGTCGGGCCGTGGAACAGCTCGAGCAGCCACTGGCGCTCGTCGAGCTGCTTCAGCGGCGTGACCGCCGCGTGGGCGAAGCGGCCATAGGCTTCGGCGCAGAGCTCGTGCAGTCTGTCTTCGCTCAAGCTGTCGCCAACGAAAGGCGCCATCACTCGGACAGCGAGCTCTGTGTAAGGCAGGCCCGCCAGCGCGGCGATCTCCGCCTCGCTGAACCGCGGCCATTCCCGCGGCAGGTACAGGCCGCCGTCGGACGCCAGCCCGGCGAGCGTGACGCCTTCGAAGTCGAGCGCAGGAGCGCTGCCGCGGGTGGATACGTATTCCATCGTGGCTGCGCGGTTAGCGGCGGGTCGCGGGGGTGGCAAGCGAGCCGGTCCAGTTAGGCTGATACTGACCCTCTCCCCGTCCGGGTTGGGAGGGGGCCGTTTCATTCTCGCGAAGCGCTGGTGGCTGACTGGCCCGCCACAATCCCCTCCCGTGAAAGGGTGGATGCTTACGCGTCGGCTCGTTCCGGCCCGGCCCGATCGCCTTCCAGCTCCCGCTTGAGCCCGCTCAGCTTCGCCGCGGCCTGCGCCGCGAGCGGACCGATCCAGCGTTCATGGATCGCCTGGATCGGCATCGCGTCGAGGTAATTGAAGCGCTCCCGCCCGTTGCGCACCGGGACAACCAGCCCGGCCTCCTCAAGCACGCGCAAGTGCAGCATGACCGTGGTGCGATCGAGCTCGCGAAAGCTCGCGCAGAGCTGCTTGGTAGTCAGCGGCCGCAGCTTCAGCTCGTCGCATATTCGCCTGCGCACGGGATTGGCGAGAGCCTTGAACACGGCATCCAGATCGGCCTCGGTTGACATGTTATATTTTTATAACATAATCGACGGCGACTCAAGCGAGAGGTTCGCGCGATGGAGCTGAAATTCAGGGTGGCGGCCCGGATCGCGAAGCCCGTGCACGAAGTGTTCGAGGCGGTCGTCGATCCACGGCAGCTGTCGAGCTACTTCACCACAGGCGGGGCGAAGGGACGGCTCGAAACCGGCGCGACGGTGACGTGGGACTTCCACGATTATCCGGGGGCGTTCCCGGTCCGCGTGATCGAGGTCGTCCCCGACCAGAGGATAGTGCTCGAATGGCAGGCGGCCGAAGGCGAGCCGCCCAATGTCGAGGGCGGCGGGGTGACTGACGTCGACTACAACACGACGGTCACGATGACCTTCAAGGCGCTCGAAGACGGGCGCACGCTGGTCGAGATCGCCGAGGAAGGCTGGCGCGAGACCCAGGGTGCGCTCGATGCGAGCTACGGCAACTGCCAGGGCTGGAGCCAGATGCTGTGCGCGCTCAAGGTATGGCTCGAGCACGGCATCAACCTGCGCGAGGGGATGTACAAATAGCCTAGCCGCGCCACCGCCGCCGCAACGCGAGGACGTAGATCACCACCGCCGTCAGTGCGAAGAAGAACCACTGGCCGGCGTAGGCGAGGTGGTTGTTGGGCAGGTCGCCGGGGTCGGGCACCGCGAGCGGCTCGAGCCCAGGCGCCGGAGGTGTCGCGTGAAGCACGCCGCCCAGACCGACGATCCCGCTGACCCGACCGCCATCCCATTCGAGTTGCTGCGTCGGCCTCGACCAGCCGAGCGCGACTTCGGCCTCGCCGCCGCCCTCGACTTCGCAGCGGGCCACCTGGGAGACGCCGGATTCGCCCGACGCGCTGGTGGCCGCGGTGGTGCGGATACCAAGCACCCGTTCGCAATCGAACTCGCTCCAGCGGAACAGTACCTGCTCCAGGCCGGCCGGATCGCGCGGCCACGGCACGCTGGCCGACATCGCCTGCGCCTCGCGGTAGCGGTCGATCAGCTCGCCCTTCCACTCGGCTCGGCGAAGCTGCCAGATGCCGAGTGCGACCATCGTTGCCACGGCTGCGGCCACGATCAGCGTCGGCACGACCGGAACCCGGCGGGTCACTTGCGCTCGCGCCCCTCGCCAGCCTTGTTGCGGAATTCGGATTGCAGCAGCGCGGCCTTGGCCAGCCGCAGCCCGAGGATAACGCCGGCGGTGGTCAGCGGCACCCACAACAGCACGTGGACCCACCAGGGCGGCCCGACGGCAAGTTGCAGCCACATCGCGAGGATGACGATCAGCGCGCCGACGATCATAGTCAAGAACGCGGCAGGCCCGTCACCGACGTTGAACCGCGCCGGCTCGAGCCCACAGACGCGGCACCGGTCGGCAAAGCGGACCCAGCCGGCGAACAGGGTCTTCGAGCCGCAACCCGGGCAGAGACCGAAAAGGGCAGCCTCGGCGAGGCCGGGCTGCCCTTTGGTGCCGTCAGGCGTATCGGCCATCGGCGCGGCCTAGTGGTATTCGGCGCCCCAGCCGCCCCAGACGTAAACGACGACGAACAGGAACAGCCAGACGACGTCGACGAAGTGCCAGTACCAGGCGGCCGCCTCGAAGCCGAAGTGCTGCTTCGG
>CALCBC010000057.1 GCA_937898525.1 uncultured Sphingomonadales bacterium | reverse complement strand
CGCGCGCGATCCGCTCATCGCCTCGTTGGCCCCGCGCAGCACCGCGTTGGTCAGCACGAACGCGCCCGCCGCGCACATCAGCAGCACCGGCGTGGCGCTGCGCGTCGCGTCCCACAGCACCTGCGGACCCGAGACCGCACTCGCCAGGAGAAAGACCACCAGCCCCGCGGCGACCGGCACCGCGAGCAGCGAGGCGACGAGCAGTACTACCGTCTGCAAGGTACCCAGCACTTTGAGCTGGTTGCGCAAGGTACCGAGCGCCGCGCCGGCGGCGAGCCCGGAGAACGTCCAGCCAAACCAGCCCTCTCCCATCGCGTCGCGCAGGAGGTCGATCTTGAGCAGGTGGAACAGCTCGGACAGGATCAGCAACACCAGCCACGACAGCCCGGTGAAGGCGAGCGTTCCGGCAGCGCTGATTGCGTCGGTCCAGACGTGGTGAAACACCTCCGGATAGGGCGTCCTCAGCCGCGTGCGGTGAAACCCGGACTGGAACAGCGGCAACGCCAGCGCGCTCGCCACTACGCCCGCGGCGAACCCGTACTCCTCATCTGGCAGGCTCTCGCCATAACGCACGGCCCGCCAGGCCAGCCCCGCCATGATCACGCCGATCAGCACTGCGAACAGCGACGGCGCCTTCCACCGTCCCGGCTCGAGCGTGAAGCCTGCGGCCACCGCGCCGAACAGCAGGAACGCCGCCAGCGCGACGCGCACCGAATCGTCGTCGTGCCCATCGGTCGCAAAGTGGATCAGCAGCCCCGCAAGACCGAACAGGCCCGCAATCAGCCACGGCCGCAGGGACCATTCAGCTTCGCCGCGCTCCGCTTGCGAAACGCCCGATCCGGCCCCGCCCGCTTCGGCTTCGCTCATGCCCGGCTCCCTCTCCCGCCAAGGCGACACTTATGCCTGAAAGTCGGCTCCCGGGCATGAGCAATTCGTGAGGGCCTGGTGAAATGCGACGTTGGCGAAGGCTGGTGGGGTGGGTCGATGCTCCGTCCCCCTCCTCGATGGGAAAAGCGAACGGAGGCTTGCCCCAGGAGGGGCTCGATCGGTGTGGGTGTGAGAGTGAAGCGGCTGCGTACAGCGCAGCCGCCCTCGAGAGCCCGCCTACTCCGCCGTGTCGGCCCCGCCGTCGGCTTCACCACCCTGCTGCAGCTGCTGCTGCATCATCATCATCTGCAGCTGCTGGAACTTCGCCTCGGCGTCGGCCATCGGCATGAAGTCGACGAGCTCGATCTCGAACGTCAGGTTCGCGTTCGGCGGCACGCCCTCGCCCGTCTGCGGGTTGATTCGGCCCGTCTCGCCGTAGGCCAGCGATGCCGGGATGTAGACCTCGTACTTGCCGCCCTTCTGCATCTGCACCGCCGCTTCGCGGAAGCCGGGGACCATCTGCTCGAGCGGCAGAGGGGTCCCCTCGGGAAGAATGCCCGGGATCGGCAGCGCGATATCCTGCGACTGATCGAACACCGTGCCGTCGTCGAGCTTGCCGACGTACTTCACGAACACGACGTCGGTCGGCTTCGGATTGCCGCCGGTTCCCGCGGTGATCGTGTCGACATCGACCCGCGGAACGGTGAACCAGGCATAGGCGGCGGAGAGCGCGACGCCGAGCACGATGCCGAGGAACAGCATGATCAGCGAGTTGCGGCTCACCGGCTGCAAGGGAACACGGGTGACTTCGGCCATGGGCGGGGTCCTGAAACAGAAAGGGCGCGGGATTATGCCCCCACGCCCCTTTGGCTTAGCTCTCTCCCGGTAGCAAGCGAACTCGGATGGCCGGAAGCGGCCGGCAGTTCACTTGACGCCGTCGCGCTCCGCGCGCTTGCGCTCGAGCTTGCGGGCGCGGCGGATCGCCGCGGCCTTTTCGCGGGCCCGCTTCTCGCTCGGCTTTTCGTAGTGGCGGCGCAGCTTCATCTCGCGGTACACGCCCTCTCGCTGCAGCTTCTTCTTGAGCGCGCGCAGGGCTTGCTCGACATTGTTGTCGCGGACGATGATCTGCATAAACCTAAGCCACCTCTTGCCATTTCCGACCGGGAGAGCCCGCGTGATCGGCGCGGGTTGCACCAGAATGATTCCAACGAAAAGCGCGCCGAATCCGCAACCGGACCGGCTCGAACCGGGGCGCGCATAAGGGAAACCGGCGCCGAGGGCAAGGTTTTAGGCGTCGACGCGGCGACGGTTTGCCTTGCGTGGCAATCGGGCTACAGCGCGCCGCATGGATGCTCCCTCGCCATTCGCCGCCTCGCTTCACGTCGCTCTCGGCGGGGCGATCGGCTCGGTCCTGCGCTACCAGGTCGGCAGGGGAATGACCCACTGGCTCGGGCCGCAGGCAGTGTCCACCTTTCCCTGGGCCACGCTCACGGTCAACATCCTCGGTAGCCTCGCGATGGGGCTCCTTGCGGGGTATTTCGCCCGTCACGGCGAAGGGGAGCCGGCTCGCCTGCTGCTCGGAGTGGGAGTGCTCGGCGGGTTCACGACCTTCTCGGCGTTCAGCCTGGAGCTGATGACCCTGATCGAGCGCGGTCAGGCGGCGCAGGGGTTCGTCTACGGCGCGGTTTCGGTGCTCGCGGGGCTGTCGGCGCTCTACATCGGCCTGATCATCATGCGGCTCGCGGCATGACCGACGCCAGCCCCTCCGGCGAAGTCCGCCAGTTCACGGTCCAGCCCGACGATGACGGCGTACGCCTCGACCGGTGGTTCAAGCGCCACCTGCCGCAGGTCGGGTTCGCCACGGTCTCGCGCTGGACGCGCACCGGGCAGGTCCGCGTCGACGGCAAGCGGGTGAAGCCAGAGGACCGCCTTGCCCCCGGCCAGGTCGTGCGCGTGCCGCCGGGCGGCGAGAGCGGCAAGCCCAGGCCGAAGCGCCGCGAATTGACCCCGGCACAGGTCGAGCAGGCCGAAGCGATGGTCATTCACAAGACCGAGGCCGCGCTGGTTCTCAACAAGCCGCCCGGCCTCGCCACGCAGGGGGGCACAGGGACCTTCAACCACGTCGACGGCCTGCTCGACGCGCTTCACGGCGACGACGAGCCGCGCCCGCGCCTCGTCCACCGGCTCGACAAGGATACCTCGGGCGTGCTGCTCGTCGCCCGTACCCCGGGCAGCGCGGCGTTCTTCTCGAAGCGCTTCTCGGGCCGCTCGGCGAAGAAGATCTACTGGGCGCTCGTCGTCGGCGTGCCGGACATCGAGGACGGCACGATCGACGCGCCGCTCGCCAAGCAACCGGGCACCGGCGGCGAGAAGATGCACGTCGACATGGAAAACGGCCAGCCGGCCAGAACCCGCTACCGGGTGATCGACCGCGCCGGCAACCGCGCCGCCTGGGTCGAGCTGCAGCCGCTGACCGGCCGCACCCACCAGCTGCGCGTGCACATGGCGGCGATCGGTCACCCGATCGTCGGCGACGGCAAGTACGGAGGGCAGGAGGCGTTCCTGACCGGCTCGATCAGCCGCAAGATGCACCTGCACGCTCGCCGCCTGGTCATCGACGCGCCGGGTGGCGGCACGCTCGACGTGACCGCCGACCTCCCCGAGCATTTCGCGGCCTCGATGGAACAGCTCGGCTTCGACGAGCACGCCGGCGAGGCCGAACCCGACAGCGGCCCGCCCGCGCCCTCGCGCACGGCGAAGAAGCAGGCCGCCAGGGCACACGCCAAGACCTACCGCAAGGCCCGCCGCGGCGAACGGCGAAGCCGGACGCTGGGCGCGCCGAGGAGCAAGCCCAGAGGAAGCAAACGCTGATGCATCCCAATCCGCAGTTCCGCATCGACGACCGCGCCCTCCTCGAATCGCTGATCGAAGAGGTCGGCTTCGGCATGGTCTTCGCCGAGACGCCCGACGGCCCGCGCGTGGCGCACGTCCCGCTGGTTTCGACCGGAGACGGGGCGCTGCATTTCCATCTCGCACGCGGCAACGCCCTGACGAAGCACATCGCCGGCCGCACCGCGCTCGCGGTTGTCAACGGTCCCGACGCCTACGTCAGCCCGAGATGGTATTCCGACCGCGGCCAGGTGCCGACCTGGAACTATGTCGCGCTCGAGCTCGAGGGCCCGGTGCGGCAGATGGACGACGACGGCCTCCACGGGCTGCTCGAGACGATCGGCGAGAAGCAGGAAGCGCGCATCGCCGAGGGCGAGCCGTGGCGGCCCGGCGACGTTCCGCAGGACCTGTGGGACAAGCTCGCCCGCGGCATCGTCGGCTTCGAGCTCGAGATCCGCGCCTGGCGCCCGACCTTCAAGCTGTCGCAGAACAAGCCGCCGGAGGAGCGCCTGCGCGTCGCCGACGCGCTCGAGGCGCAGGGCTCGCGCGCGATCGCGGCGCTGATGCGGCGGTTCGCCGAATGACCGTCCGTCTCGCCGTGTTCGACTGCGACGGCACGCTCAGCGACGGGCAGGCGGCGATCTGCGCGGCGATGGCGCAGGCCTTCGCCGAGAGCGGCCTCGCCGCGCCCGACCCGCACCAGGTGCGCCGCATCGTCGGCCTGAGCCTGCCCGGCGCGATCGCGCGCCTCGCCCCCGATCACCCGCCGGAAACGCACGCGCAGGTGGTCGCCGCCTACAAGCAGGCATTCTTCTCCGCCCGCCAGCGCGGCCTCGTGCACGAGCCGCTGTTCGACGGCATCACCGCACTCCTCGCGCGGCTCCGCGGCGACGGCTGGGCGCTCGGTGTCGCCACCGGCAAGTCCGACCGCGGCCTCACCGGCTGCCTGACCACGCACGGCGTGATCGACCTGTTCGTCACCCTGCAGACCGCCGACCGCCACCCGTCGAAGCCGCACCCGGCGATGCTCGAAGCCGCGATGTCCGAAGCCGGCGCCGCCCCTGCCGACACCGTGATGATCGGCGATACCGTGTATGACATCGAGATGGCGCGCAGCGCGGGAACGCGGGCGATCGGCGTCGCCTGGGGCTATCACGCGCCGCACGAACTGCTCGCCGCGGGCGCCGAAGCCGTCGCCGAAACACCCGCGCACCTGGGGGAAATGCTCGATGGCTAGCCGCCCGCCCGACGAAGCTGGCGACAAGGCCTTCGGGCGCTGGATGGTCATCCAGTTGATGCGCGTAGGCGGTGTAGCGTTCGCGGTCCTCGGCCTGCTGATGACGCAGGATGCCGTGATCATTGCCGGGGACTACAATCGCGTGGCCGGTTATGCGTTTGCCGTTGTGGGAATGCTCGACGCTTTCGTCATGCCGATCGTCCTCGCCCGCAAGTGGCGCAGTCCGCGCGAATGAAGCGCTTCTGGAAAGACGCCGCGGTGGAGCCCTTCGAGGGCGCCTGGCGCGTCACGCTCGACGGCCGCCCCATCCGCACCCAGGGCGGCAAGCCGCAGCTGGTGCCCGGCGCAGTGCTCGCCGAGGCGCTCGCCGCCGAATGGCGCGCACAAGGCGAGGAGGTCGACCCGCGCGGCTTCCCGCTGCGCGATCTCGCCGATTACGCGATCGACCGCGTCGCCCCCGGCCGGGACGGGATCATCGCAGACCTGTTGCGCTACGCCGAGACCGATACGCTGTGCTACCGCGCCGATCCCGACGAGCCGCTCTACCGCCGCCAGCAGGAATTGTGGGAGCCGCTCGTCGCCGCGTTCGAGGCGCGCCACGGGGTCCGGCTCGAGCGGGTCAGCGGGATCGTCCACCGCGCGCAGCCCGCGGCCACGATCGCGCGCCTCGGCGAGATTCTCGCTGCGCACGACGACTTCGCGCTCGCCGCCATCGCCACGCTGGCCCCGCTCGCGGCTTCGCTCTCCGTCGCGCTCGAAGCGCTCGAGCCCGCCGCCGATGCCGCTGCGCTGTTCGCCGCCGCCAATGCCGAGCAGGACTGGCAGGCCGAACTGTGGGGCTGGGAC
>CALCBC010000056.1 GCA_937898525.1 uncultured Sphingomonadales bacterium | reverse complement strand
GAAATAGGACAGGTCGCCGAACCCGGCGTCGTAAGCGATCGCGGAAATGGACTGGTTCGCAAAGCGTCGGGCGGAGAGGCGCCAGTGCGCGAGCTCGAGGCGCTTCTCGAGGACGTAGGCCGAGAACGAGCTGCCTTCGCTTGCAAAAAGCGCGTGGACGTACCGCGGCGATATTCCGTGGCGTCGTGCGACTTCCCCGATGCTCAGTTCGGGTGAGGTGAGGTTGCGTCCAATGTCCGCCTTGATCGCGGCCAGCCGGGCCGCTCGCACGCCGCCTCCTTTGACGATTTCGGCTACATCTCGCGCAGGTCCCAAGGCGGCAACGACGAGATCGATCAGGTGTGCCGAGCAGAGAGCAGCCAGGTGAGCCGGCAACTCGCGAACCTCGCGGGTCAGCATTCGAGAATAGCCGGTCAGGAGTTTCAGCTCCGGCGTCTGTGGCAGCTTGCCCTGACTGGCGCGGTCAAGATCGCCGACCAGCGGAGCCAGGACCGGACGTGGAATCGCTATATCGAGGAAGCCGGGGTTGTCGTGGAGCCGGTGGTGGCTCGGCCGGTCATTGAAACCCAGATAGGCCTCGCCGGGTCCGAGATCGAGTTCGCCATCATCGGTTGTTCGGAGTACGCGCCCACCGGTTATCACGCTCAGGACGAGATCATCCTTTCCGTCCCGGCTCTGCGCGCGGCTACGGCGGGATTCGCCCGGAGAGCACTGCGCATCGAGCACGACGGCATCGGGCAATGTCCGCACCGCAAGTTCATATTGAAGCGGAACGTCGTCATCGAGCTCAATGTCGACCCGCTCGACGGCTGCATAGGTATCCATGAACGCGGCAATGCGCTCTCGAACCGGCAGGTCCGCGGACGACAAGCGCCTGAACTCCATGCTGTTCCTCTCGAGGCGACGAGTAGCAGCTTGTTTATGCGGCTGTTTGCCTATGAAGCAACCGCGGACCGCGGACGATGCTCCCCCGATGTGCGTCGATCGCCCACGAACACGAGCATGACGGCGCCGGCCGCGATCAGCGGGATCGCTATCGACAGCCCGATCCGCTGACTGCCCGACCAGGCCGTCAGCGCGCCGACCAGCAGGGGCGCGACGAACCCCGTTGCCTGGCCGACGGAGGCATAGAGTCCGAAGAATTCCGCCAGGCTGTCCTCAGGTGCAAGGTGCGCCATCAGCGTGCGGCTGGTAGCGATGACCGCGCCGGCAAGCGCACCGAAGATGGCGGCGCACGACAGGAATACTCTCTCCGGGAGGGTGGCGAACACTGAACTGGTCCCGGCGGCTTGCGGCTCCCAGAAGAACAGCATTCGACCGGCGTCGAACGACAGCATGAGGCAGAGCGTAACGGCCGCGAGCGACAAGGCACCGATCAGGGTTCGGCGCGAGCCGAGGCGCCTGTCCACCGCACCGCCCAGCAGCGCACCCAACGCGGCAAACAGGCTAGTCAGCACCCCGTAGAGCGTCAGCTCCACCAGACCCCAGGCAAACAATCCCGCTGCCAGGACGCCTCCGAACAAGAACGCGGCGTTCATGCCGCTGTAGAAGGTCAGCCGTGCCGTGAGATAAAGCGCAATGTCTTCCTCTTTTCGCGCATGCGCAATTGTGCGCATCAGCTTCCGGGCGCCCTGTTTCACTGCAACTGGAAGCCGGCAGCCGTTTGCGCGCAGGTCCGGCACGAAAAGCAGCAGCGGCAGCAGGAAGGCGAGGAGCCACAGCGCTGCGATGGGGCCGACAATCCTTTCGGTTTCGAACGTCGCCGGATCGAGCCCGAGAAGCGGTGTGGCCGGGGCCAGGGGCAAGTCCGTCGTCCCGGGCAGTGCGAAGGCGACGAGCACGAGAAGCAGTGCGACCACGCCGGCCGTTTGGCCAAACGCTATGCCCATGCCGGAAATCGCTCCGATGCGATCGTCCGCCGCTATATCGGGAAGCATCGCGTTGGCGAAAACGTACAGGCTCTCGATACCGACGGCTGCGAACACGAGCGCGATCACTATCGGCGCCATCGCCGAGCCGGGAGTGGCGGTCCAGAGCATCGCGCAGCCCGCTGCGGCCATGAGCGCGCTAGCCAGAATCCATGGCTTCCTCGGCCCGGCTGCGTCTGACATCGCGCCCAGAAGGGGAGCGCAGATCGCTACTGCGAGGCCCGCGGCTGCGTGAACATAGCCCCATGAGGCCTGCCCCGCCGCGGGATCGCCCACTACATGAACCGCGAAATACGGCGCGAACAGAAACGTGACGATAAGGGTGAAATAGGGTTGGCAGGCCCATTCATGCATTGCCCACGCGACCTGCACGAGCCGGGACTTCCGCGCTGCGGTTCCGTATTTGTCAGCCGCCCCATTCCCGACCTGCATCCCCCGTGCACCCCCATATGCGGTCACCCACGAATCCGCCAAACGGCAGACGTCTTTCGCCCCCTATCGTTCGCTCCTTCGGTGCCCTGGTCCAGCGGCGCGTCGGATCGAAGAGCGAATCGATCTGTCCCTGAAGCCCGCATGTCGCGCGGCTCCGGGCGCGTGTGCCGAGGGCCATCAAAGACAGTCATGCCCCACAGAGGTCAACTGTGGCGTTGGTCACCTCTCTGCGTCACGATTGACAAAACTAGGGCTGTCGACGTCCTTGTAGACCTGATTCAGGTGTCTGGCGAAAGCCCCATTAGCCGGCCAAGCGGTCGCTTTCGGGTTCAACGAGACGGATCCCCTACGGCGGCAATTGGCGCAAACCGCCGTCAACAGCTCAGTGAAGCCCGAAATTTCCCAATGACATGAGTGGCCGTCATATTCATGCCGGCGCGCCATCCATCTCCACGTACCTCACTGACGGACGTGCGCGGTGCGTTGAGTGCGGGCTAGTTGAGCTCTTCCGGAGGCGCCACGGGGAACGGCAGCGGGGCGACCGGGATGCCCTCGTCGAACAGCGCCTTGGCCTCTTCGAGCGAGGCGTTGCCGTGAATCGTCTCGGGATCGCGCTCGCCATAGTACATCGCGCGCGTCTGCTCGGCGAAAGCGTCGCCGACCCATTTCGAGTTCTTCAGCGCGCGCGCCTGGGCTTCAGCGAGCCTGGCCAGAGCTTCGGCCACTTCCGGCGGCATCGGGCCGTTCGCCATGGGCTGCTTCACATCCGCAACCGCCGGCAGCGCAGGCTGGCTGTTGCCCTTGCGCGGGACGGCGGGCGCCATCGGCGCCTTGCCGACCGCGGTCGATCCGCAGGCGGGACAGGAAACGAGACCGCGCTCCTGCTGCGCGGCATAGTCTTCCGACGAGCCGAACCAGCCCTCAAACCGATGTCCGGCGTCACAACAGAGGTCAAATACGATCATTTCAGGTCGATTTAGGGATCGGGCGGCGGTTGGCAAGACTCGGCAGCTGGCGGCGAATGTCGGCGATCCGCGCGGCATCGATTTCGGCAAAGCCGAGGCCGGGCGCCTCGCCGCCGAGGTCGAGCACGACTTCGCCCCAGGGATCGACCACCAGCGAATGGCCGTAGGTCGCACGCCCGTCCTCGTGCACGCCGACCTGCGCGGGCGCGACGACGTAAGCGCTCGCCTCGACCGCGCGAGCGCGCAGCAGCACGTGCCAGTGGGCCCTTCCGGTCGGCACGGTGAACGCGGCCGGGATCGAGATCGTGTCGCAGGATTGCTGGCCAAGCTCTTCGAACAAGGCGGGAAATCGGAGATCGTAACAGATAGCGAGACCGAGCTTTCCGGCCGGCGTATCGGATACCGTTACCACCCGCTCGCCGGGCGCATAGGCGGCAGATTCGCGCCAGCTTTCGCCAGTCGCCAGCTCGACGTCGAACATGTGCATCTTGTCGTAGGCGACCGGAGCCTCGCCGTTCGGCGGAAACACCAGCATGCGGTTCGCGAGACGCCCGTCACCGCGCGCGACAGGAAGGCCGACCGAGAGCCACAGACTGTGCCCGGCGGCAGCCGATTGCAGGCGCTCGATCGTGCCGCGGTACGCCTCGTTCCCGAGATGCGCCGCGGCGCGCGCCCGATCGCGGTCGAGCAGCAGCGACATTTCGGGGGTGAACAGCATCTCCGCCCCGCCCTCGCGCGCCTCGCCGATCGCCTCGAGGATCACGGCGATATTCCGCTCGGGCTGGATTCCCGAGGTCATCTGCAGGACGGCGATGCGGCTCATGCGAGACCCAGCAGCGCGTCGAGCTTCCCTTCGCGATCGAGCCGGGCGAGATCGTCGGAACCGCCGATCGCCTGGCCGTCGATGAAGATCTGCGGCACGGTCATTGCATCGGGCTTGCGCTCGAGCATCTCGGCCCGTTTCGGACCGCCCAGCGTAATGTCGTACTCCTCGAACTCGACGCCCTTGCTCTCGAACAGCCGCTTGGCCCGATAGCAGTAGCCGCAGAACATTTTCGTGTAGATTTCGACCTTTGGCTGACTCACGCGGACTCCTGCCGAACGCGTTTCGGACCTCTTGAAAGGGCCGAGGCGAAAAATATCTAGCACCTGTCGCAGCGCGCCGCGAGGGCGTTGCGTCATGCGGGCGCCGCAAGGCGGGCCTGCACCAACCGTTCAAATTGCTCAATGGAGGATTTGTTACGATGACCCGCTTCGACTTTACCCCCTATCGCCGCTCGACCGTCGGCTTCGATCGGCTGTTCGACCTGCTCGAGAACCAGATCCGCAACAGCGGCAGCGGCGACAACTACCCCCCGTTCAACATCGAACGCCGCGGCGAAGACGCCTACCGCGTCACTCTCGCCGTCGCGGGCTTCAAGCCCGAGGATCTCGAGATCACGGCGCACCAGAACCTGCTCGTGATCCAGGGCCGCAAGCGCGAAGAGCAGTCCGATGCCGAGATGGTCTATGTCGGCATCGCCAACCGGGCGTTCGAGCGCCGCTTCGAGCTCGCCGACTTCGTCCATGTCGCGGGGGCCGACCTGGCTGACGGCTTGCTGACGATCGACCTCGTGCGGGAGGTTCCGGAGGCGATGAAGCCGAAGAAGATCGCCATCGGCCGCCCGTCGCAGCCGGCGCTCGAAGTCGTCTCCGACGAGCGCAAGGAGGCCGACGCCGCCTAACGCGGCGGCACGGACCCAAACGGTTCGGGGGCGGAGCCCTTGCGGGTTCCGCCCCCTCGACGCAGGCGCGCCGACCTGCCCCCCAAAGTGACCGTCCGGGTCGCAAAAGACGGCCAGATCGAAGTGGCAAGACCGAACCGGACGCCGGCGGTACATTGTGCCCCTGCGCACCGCACCGCGTGCAGCCGGTCAAGAACTCCCCTTCAAGTCGATCGCCTGCCCTGCACCGCTGCCGCCTCGGCGACGTAGTCGGGCCGGCCTGCGACCAACTTGATCGGCTACGACTTGCCGGGCCGCCAACGCAAGTGGATTCTGAGGACGAAGTCCAAATTGCGGCCGTTCGCGGAACCGCCAAACGGCCCCGGCTCTACACCAGGCGCGATTGGCGCACCGCGGCGGCGATGAAGCCGGCGAACAGCGGGTGCGGCTCGAACGGGCGGCTCTTGAGCTCCGGGTGGAACTGGACGCCGACGAACCACGGGTGATCGGGCCGTTCGACAATCTCCGGCAGGAGGCCGTCGGGCGACATGCCCGAGAACACGAGCCCGCCCTTCTCGAGCGGCTCGCGATAGGCCGAGTTGACTTCGTAGCGGTGCCTGTGGCGCTCGGAGATCACCGTCGCGCCGCCGTAAATCGTTGAAACGTGACTGTTCCCCGAAAGCACGGCGTCGTAGGCGCCGAGCCGCATCGTGCCTCCGAGGTCACCCTCAGCCGAACGCTTCTGCAGCCCTTCCTTGCTCATCCACTCGGTGATGATGCCGACCACCGGCTCCGGCGTCTCGCCGAACTCGGTCGACGAGGCGTTCTTGATCCCCGCCGTGTTCCGCGCGCCCTCGATGCAGGCCATCTGCATGCCGAGGCAGATGCCGAGGAACGGTACCTTGCGTTCGCGGGCGAAACGAACGCTGGCAATCTTGCCCTCCGAGCCGCGCTCGCCGAACCCGCCCGGAACGAGGATCGCGTGCATCGGTTCGAGCTGGGCAGCGATCTCCGAATCGTCCTGCTCGAAGATCTCGGCGTCAATCCAGCGGATGTTGACCCGCACCCGATTCGCCATGCCGCCGTGGACCAGGGCCTCGTTGAGCGACTTGTAGGCGTCGGGCAGGCCGACGTACTTTCCGACCACCGCGATCGTCACCTCGCCCTCGGGGTTTTCGTAGCGGTCGACGATGTCTTCCCACTTGGCGAGATCGGGCGGAGGCGCTTCGAGCTCGAAATGCCGCAGGACCTGATCGTCGAGCCCCTCGGCGTGGTACTGCAGCGGGACGGCGTAGATGCTGGTCGCGTCGAGCGCCTGGATGACCGCCTCGGGCCGGACGTTGCAGAACAGTGCGATCTTGCGCCGCTCGCCCTCGGGCAGCGGATGCTCGCAGCGGCACAGCAACACGTCGGGCTGCACGCCGAGGCTTGTCAGCTCGCGGACCGAGTGCTGCGTCGGCTTTGTCTTCAGCTCGCCTGCGGCGGAGATGTACGGGACCAGCGTGACGTGGATCACGCAGGTCATGTCGCGGCCGAGGTCGTTGCGCAGCTGACGGATCGCCTCGATGAACGGCAGGCTCTCGATGTCGCCCACGGTGCCGCCGATCTCGCACAGCACGAAGTCGAGGTCGTCAGTCTCGGCGAGCGCGAACTCCTTGATCGCGTCGGTCACGTGCGGGATCACCTGCACGGTCGCGCCGAGGTAGTCGCCGCGCCGCTCGCGGGTGATGATCTGCTGGTAGATGCGCCCCGAGGTGACGTTGTCGCTCTGCCGCGCGGAGACGCCGGTGAAGCGCTCGTAGTGGCCGAGGTCGAGGTCCGTCTCGGCCCCGTCGTCTGTCACGTAGACCTCGCCGTGCTGGTAGGGGCTCATCGTCCCCGGATCGACGTTGAGGTAAGGGTCGAACTTGCGAATGCGGACCTTGAACCCGCGCGCCTGCAACAGCGCCGCGAGGCTTGCCGCCATCAAACCCTTGCCGAGCGAGGAAACCACGCCGCCGGTGATAAAGATATACCGCGCCATGGGAGTCGGGCCTTAAGCTGCCTTGCGCATGCGGCGCAAGGGTCGCGCCGGCGAATTTCACAACGATGCGATGAAAGCCCGCGACGGCGGGCGGAGTTTATTGGGCGACGTCCGCCAGCGGATCGTCGGCTGGCGCCGTCCCGGTCTCGGCAGCCGGCGGCACGTCGACCACCGGCGCATTGAGGCCCTCGCCTTGCGGCCCGACCGGCGCCAGCGGATCGCTTGCCGGGGCGACGGCCCGGTCGAGCGTCTCGTCGATCTCGCTACCGGTGGTCGCATCGACCGCCAGCGCGGCGAGCAGGATCGCCAGCACGACGAAAATCACCGCCAGCCACTTGGTCGTGCGGGTGAGGAAGTCGGCCGCGCCGCGCGCGCTCATCAGCCCGCCCGGGCTGCCCCCGCCGCCGATGCCAAGCCCGCCGCCCTCAGAGCGCTGCATCAGCACGATGCCGACAAGCGCCGCGGCGACGAGCCCCTGGACCACGGTGACGAAGATGAAAAGCGACATGCGAACTCTCTAGGATGGCGTGTTGCGGCATGTAGGCGCGAGCGCGCCGCAGGGCAAGCTGCCCTCAAGCCTCGCTCAACTCGGCGGCAGCGACGATAATGCCGAGGAAACTCTCGGCGGTCAGGCTGGCCCCGCCGACCAGGGCCCCGCCCACTTCGTCGGCAGCGAGGAGCTCGCCGGCGTTCTCGGGTTTGACCGAGCCGCCGTAGAGGATCCGTACCTGCTTGCCGGCATCGCCGTAAATCTCGATCAGCCGCTGGCGGATCGAGCGATGCATGGCGCCAACGTCCTCGACCGTGGGAGTGCGGCCGGTGCCGATCGCCCAAACGGGTTCGTAGGCCACGCTGACCTTCTCGGCCGCATGCTCGCCGCGCGGAAGCGAGCCCTCGAGCTGCGCGGCGACCACGGCCTCGGCCTGGCCCGCGTCGCGCTGGGCTTCGGTTTCACCGACGCAGACGATGACCGACAAGCCCACCGCCAGCGCGGCCTCGGCCTTGGCGCGGACGTCGGCGTCAGTTTCACCATGATCGGCGCGACGTTCCGAATGGCCGACGATAACGAAGCCGGCCCCGGCGTCCTTGAGCATGGCTGCCGAGATGTCGCCGGTGTGCGCGCCGCCATCGGCCGCGTGGCAGTCCTGCGCACCGACGCCGATCAACCCCGCTTCCTTACGGATCGCGTGAATCAACGTGTACGGCGGCGCTAGCGCGACCTCGGCCTTGATCAGGCGCTCGGCAGCGCGATCGATCGCGCGCGCCTCTGAGAGCATGGCGCGGGTGCCGTGCATCTTCCAGTTGCCGACGATGTACGGGCGCTGGGCCATGAGACCGGTCCTGGTTCCTTGATTTCTCGTGATGTTCGGACCCCTCGGGGCCCGGAGTGCGAAGCCCGCTAGTCTCCCGCGCAAGCGATGTCAAAACCGCAGTTGCAGGGTGCGAGGCGGTCAGCCGTGGGCTGTTGCGGCAACGCCGCATGCGGGATAAAGCCGCGCCTTCATGCACCGGCGTCCGTCCGGCGCGTCCACGCCTGCCTGCCGAGAATTGCCGCTCCATGCTCCAACTGTTCCGCAGTTTCTTCAAGTCCAAGTTCGGGATCGTGGTGACGCTCGCGTTCCTCGGGCTGATCGCGTTCGCCTTCGCCAGCATGGACGTGGCCAATACCGGCACCTTCGGCGGGATCTCCGGGGGTGACCGAATCGCGGTTGTCGGCGACGAGCGGATCGACGCGGCCGAGCTCTCGATGACCGCGAGCAACGCACTAGAGCAGGTCCGGCAGACCAACCCGACGATGACGATGCAGGCCTTCGTCGCGCAGGGCGGGTTCGAGGACGTGCTCGAGCAACTGCTCCAGCGAACGGCCCTTGCCGAGTTCGCGCGCGAGCATGGCATGCGTGCCGGAAAGCGGCTCGTCGACAGCGAATTGCGACAGGCGCCGGGGTTCCGAGGCATCGACGGCACGTTCGACCAGAACGCGTTTCGTGCCGCGCTGGCCCAGCGCGGACTGAGCGAAGCGGCGGTGCGCAAGGATCTGGAGAGCGGGCTCCTCGCACGTCAGCTGCTCACTCCGGTGTCGTTCTCGCCGATGATGCCGGAAAGTTCGGGTCGACGTTATGCTTCGCTTCTGCGCGAACGGCGCGAGGGAGCACTGGCGCTGTTGCCGAGCTCAGCCTTCGCTCCGACAGGCGAGCCGACCGAGGCCCAGTTGCAGGCGTTCTACCGCGAGGCCAGCAGCCGGTTCATCCGGCCCGAGCGACGGGTGATCCGTTACGTGACCTTCGGGCCCGAGGCGATCGGCGACCTGCCGGCGCCTACAGATGCGCAGATCCGCGCCCGCTATGAGCGCGACCGCGCCGAATACGCCGCGACCGAGCGGCGCCGCTTCACCCAACTGGTGGTTCCCACACAGGCGGCGGCACAGGCAATCGTCGCCGAGGTCAACGCCGGCAAGTCGCTCGACGCCGCCGCACGCGAGAAGGGGCTCGCGACCACCGAGATCGGCCCCCTCACCCAGGCCGAGCTGACAAACAGCGCGTCGGCAGCGGTGGCGCAGGCTGCTTTTGCGGCGCAGTCAGGCGCGCTGGCGACGCCGGCACGCGGCGGGCTCGGCTGGTACGTGCTGCGCGTCGGGGAGATCGACCGGCGTCCGGCGCGGACGCTGGAGCAGGTTCGCGGCGATATCGCCGAGGAGCTTGCCGCGGAGCAGCGCCGCGCCGCGCTCGACGACCTCACGGCCGAGCTCGAGGATCGTTTCGACGGAGGCGAAAGCCTGAACGATATCGCGCGCGAGCTCGGGCTCGAGGTGTCCCGCACCCCGCCGACGCTCGCCGACGGCCGCGTCTATGGGCGGCAGGGAGAGATGGTGCCGGACGTCCTCCGCCCGGTTCTGTCGGTCGCCTTCGAAATGCCGGAGGAAGAACCGCAGATCGCGCCGCTCGCCGCGGGCGAGAGGTATATCGCCTTTGACGTGGCCGAGATCACCCAGTCGGCAACGGCCCCCCTCGCCGAGATTCGCGACGACGTGATCGCGCTGTGGCGGCGTGACCAGGGAGCGAAGGCGGCCAAGGCCGCGGCGGACCGGATCGAGGCCCGCGTTGCGCGCGGCTCGACTCTGGCCGCCGCCGTCGCGGCTGAAAAGCGGACGCTCCCTGCGCCGGAGCCGATCAACCTGACCCGCGAGCAGCTTGCTCGCGAGGGCCGCGTGCCGCCGTCGCTGGCACTGCTGTTCAGCATGGCCCAGGGCACCGTGAAGAAGCTCGAAGCGGCCGACGATGCCGGCTGGTACGTCGTCCAGCTGTCCAAGATCGAGGCCGGGCAGCTCGAGTCGAATGACCCGCTGGTGCTCGCGACGCTGCAGCAGCTCGGACGGGTCACGGGCGAAGAGTACGTGCGCCAGTTCGTCAACGCGGCGCAGCGGGAGGTCGGGGTTGAGCGCAACCAGGCGGCGATCGATGCCGTCAAACGGCAGCTCACCGGCGGCCAGGCAGACTAGGTCCGCACCTTGTTCGGTTCGCTTCCCGAAGATGCCGCGGCCGCCCGCGAGCAGCTCGCCGCGGGCAAGCCGGCGCTGGTCTGGCGCAAGCTCGTCGCCGACACCGAGACGCCGGTCGGGGCGGCGCTCAAGCTTATCGAGCCGGGCCGCGGCGACTTCCTGCTCGAATCGGTCGAAGGCGGGGCGGTGCGGGGACGATACAGCCTTCTCGGGCTCGATCCCGACCTCGTGTTCCGAGCCACGGGCCACGCCTGCGAGGTCAACCGCGACTGGCGTCACGACCGTGAGGCGTTCGAGCGGCTCCCGGGCGACGCGCTCGCCGAACTGCGCGCGCTCGCGAATTCGTGCCGCATCGACGTGCCCAAGGCGCTGCCACCGGCGCTCGCCTGCCTGGTCGGCTACTTCGGCTACGAGACCATCGGCCTCGTCGAGAAGCTGCCGCGCGCGCCGCAAAGCGAGCTCGCGCTGCCCGACATGCTGTTCTCGCGGCCGACGCTGATCCTCGTGTTCGACGGCCTGACCGACGAATTGTTCTGCATCGCCCCGCTATGGGCCGACGGCAGCGATCCCGAGCGGGCGGTGACGCTTGCCGGCGAGCGGATCGACGAAGCCCTGCGCCGGCTCGACAGCCCCCCGCCTCCACCGCATCGGGATGTCGCGCTGCCCGAGATGGCGCTGACGCCGGTCATGGCCGCGGGCGATTACCACGCGATGGTGCTCAGGGCCAAGGAGTACATCACCGCGGGCGACATCTTCCAGGTGGTGCTGGCGCAACGCTTCACCTGCCCCTTCACCCTGCCGCCGTTCGCGCTCTACCGCGCGCTCAGGCGGGTGAACCCGTCGCCGTTCCTCTACTTCCTCGACCTCCCCGGCTTCGCCGTGGTCGGCTCGAGCCCGGAAATCCTCGTGCGCGTGCGCGACGGCGAAGTGACAATCCGCCCGATCGCCGGCACTCGCCCGCGCGGCAAGACCGACGAGGAGGATCGCGAGGCCGAGCGCAGCCTGCTCGCCGATCCCAAGGAATGCGCCGAGCACCTGATGCTGCTCGACCTCGGGCGCAACGACGTCGGCCGCGTCGCCGCCGCCGACAGCGTCGAGGTCACCGCGAGCTTCACGATCGAGCGCTACAGCCACGTGATGCACATCGTCAGCAACGTGGTCGGCCGCCTCGCACCGGGCAAGGACGCGCTCGACGCGTTGTTCGCCGGGTTCCCCGCCGGCACCGTCTCCGGCGCGCCGAAGGTTCGCGCCTGCCAGATCATCGCCGAGCTGGAGCCCGAGACGCGCGGGCCTTATGCCGGCGGCGTGGGCTATTTCGCCCCCGACGGCTCGGTCGACAGCTGCATCGTGCTGAGGACCGCGGTGGTGAAAGACGGGGTGATGCACGTCCAGGCCGGAGCAGGCATCGTCGCCGACAGCGACCCGGCCTACGAGCAGCGCGAGTGCGAGGCCAAGGCCGCTGCGCTGCTGGCCGCAGCACGCGAGGCCGCCCGCATTGCCGCGGAGCCCGGATTCGGGCAGTAGGCCGCGCCATGATCCTCGTCATCGACAACTACGACAGCTTCACCTTCAACCTGGTCCATTACCTGATGGAACTGGGTGCTGAGGTCGATGTCGTACGCAATGACGCAATCTCGGCGGGGCAGGCGCTGTCGAGCGGCGCGAAGGGCTTCCTGATCTCGCCGGGGCCCTGCACGCCCAACGAGGCGGGGGTCAGCCTCGACCTCGTCGCCGCCTGCGCCGATGCCGGCAAGCCCCTGCTCGGGGTCTGCCTGGGGCACCAGGCGATCGGCCAGCATTTCGGCGGCCGCGTGACGCGCGGCGGGCTGATGCATGGCAAGACCTCGCCGGTGGATCACGACGGCACCGGGCTGTTCGCCGGCCTCCCCTCGCCGTTCACAGCGACGCGCTATCATTCGCTGATCGTCGAGGACATTCCCGAGTGCCTGGTGGTCAACGCGACGAGCGAAACGCCCGGGCTCGACGGCACCGCCGTGATGGGCTTTCGCCACCGCGAGCTGCCGATCCACGGCGTGCAGTTCCACCCCGAGAGCATAGCCACCGAGCACGGGCATGACCTGCTGGCGAATTTCCTTCGGATCTGCGGGATCGAAGCGAAGGCGCTGGCGTGAGCGTTCTGCCGCCCGTCGACCGGCCGCTGGAGGAAGACGAAGCCGAGGCGGCTTTCGGCGCAATGCTCGACGGCGTTCCCTCGGACGAGGAGATCGCCGCATTCCTCGTCGCCCTGTCCGACCGGGGCGAGACGGCCGCAGAGATTGCCGGGGCCGCCCGGGCAATGCGCGCCCGGCTGATTCCCGTCTCGGCGCCCGCCAACGCGATCGACGTCTGCGGTACCGGTGGCGACGGGCACCACACGCTCAACGTCTCGACCGCCGTCGCGCTGGTCGTCGCCGCCTGCGGCGTGCCCGTGGCCAAGCACGGCAACCGCGCCGCGAGCTCGAAGGCCGGCGCCGCCGACACGCTCGAGGCGCTCGGGCTCGACCTCGACCGCGCGATGGAAACCGCCGAGCAGACACTCGCCGACCTCGGCATCGGCTTCCTGTTCGCCGGCAAGCACCACCCGGCGATGGGCCGGATCATGCCCATCCGGCGTGCGATCGGACGGCGGACGATCTTCAACCTGATGGGGCCGCTGGCCAACCCGGCGGGCGTCCGCCGCCAGCTCGTCGGCATCGCTCGCCCCGCCTACGTGCCGATCTACGCCGAGGCTCTGGCGCGGCTCGGTACCGAACGGTCTTTCGTGGTCGCCGGCGACGAGGGCCTCGACGAGCTCAGCCTTGCGGGCGGCAACGAGGTCGCCGTGATCGACGATGGGCAGGTGCTGATGCAGCGGGTCCATGCCGAGGAGGCCAACCTGTCGACGGCGACAATCGAATCGATCCGCGGGGGGGACCCGCAGCATAACGCCGCGGAACTGCGCAAGCTGCTGGCGGGCGAGCCCGGGCCCTACCGCGACGCGGTGCTGTTCAACGCCGCGGGGGCTCTGCTGGTTGCGGGTGAGGTCGAGACCTGGACCGAAGGTGCAGAAGAGGCAGCCGAGGCGATCGACAAGGGGCTCGCCAAGGCCTTGCTGGATTGCTGGATAGCCAGCACGCGCTGATTTCTCCCGCGAAGACGCGACATATCGACACGGGCCTCCGCCCCCGGCATAGGCGCGACGCGATGAACAAGCTCGCCGAAATCTGCGCCACCAAGCGCGAGGAAGTAACCGCGCGCCAGGCGTTCGCCACACTCGAAGACCTCGACCGCAAGGCCGCCGAGGCGTCGCCGCCGCGCGGGTTCCGCCGGGCGCTCGAGGCCAAGGCGGCGGCGGGCTTCGGCCTTATCGCCGAAATCAAGAAAGCTTCGCCCTCCAAAGGCTTGATCCGGGCCGACTTTCGCCCGGCCGAACACGCGATCGCCTACCAGCTGGGTGGCGCGGCGTGCCTCTCGGTGCTGACCGACGCGCCCTATTTCCAGGGGCACGAAGACTACCTGATGGACGCGCGCGCGGCCTGCGACCTGCCGGTGCTGCGCAAGGACTTCATGGTCGATCCCTGGCAAGTCGCCGAATCCCGTGCGATCGGGGCAGATGCGATCCTGATCATCGTCGCAGCGCTCGGCGACGCCGAGATGGCCGAGATCGAGGCGGCGGCGATCGAGCGAGGGATGGACGTGCTCGTCGAAGTGCACGACGAGGCGGAGATGGAACGTGCCGCGCGGCTGAACTCGCGCCTGATCGGGGTCAACAACCGCGACCTGCGCACCTTCCGCACCGATCTCGCCACGACCGAGCGCCTCGCGACGCTGGCACCCGAAGGCGCGCTGCTGGTGAGCGAGAGCGGGATCAACAGCCACGTCGACTGCGAGCGGCTGGCGGCCGTGGGCGTGCGCTGCTTCCTCGTCGGCGAGAGCCTGATGAGACAGCCCGACGTCGCCCGAGCGACCCGAGACCTGCTCGGCCTGCCGGCCTGACCCCGGTTGCCGGCAGCGATGGCCCCACCGGCCCCGTTCGCGTATGCTCCGTGCGGGTCGGCGGGAGAAGAGACCGATGGGCACCGCGTTCCACGTCGTGATGAAGACAGTCAGCACCCTCCTCGGGGTGCTGCTGGTCTGCATGGGAGGGATCTGGATACTCCAGGGCCTCAACGTCGCCTTTCTCGACAGCTTCATGGCCGACGATCCGCAATGGGCGGCCTACGGCGCGGTCCTCGTCCTCCTGGGCGTAGGACAGATCGTATGGAGCCTGACGCGTCGGCGATGACCTCCGCAGCCGACCCGTTGAGGAGATGCGACCGCCGATGAGCGAGGATAGCCCGCGCGCCGGAGATGCGCTGTTCGTCAGGCGGCTCTTGCTGGCACTGCTCGTGCTCGCGGTAGCCGGGGTGCTCTGGTACCTGCGGTTCGTGGTCGTGCTGGCGTTCGGTGCGATCCTGTTTGCAGTGATCCTGCGCGCTGCGGCGAAACCGCTGCGCGAGCGCTTCCACCTCCCGGACGAGCTGGCGCTCGTCCTGGCGACGACGCTGATCCTCGGCGCCTTTGCTGCCAGCGTAGTCCTGTTCGGCGCGCAAGTGGCGACGCAGGCGCGCGAGATCGCCGCCGCGCTTCCGGCGGCGCTGGAGGAAGCGCGCAATCTCGCCGCCACCGTCGGCGTTTCGCTGTGGTTCGAGCAGCTGATCGAGGATCTCGTCACGGGCTCTACCGCAGCCGGCGACATCGGCCGCTTCCTGGTCACGCTCGGCGACGTGATCACCAACCTGCTGATCCTGATCGTCGGCGGGATATTCCTTGCCTGGCGGCCGGACATCTATCGCGTCGGGCTGATCAAGCTCGTGCCTGCGGGTGGAAGAGGAAACGCCGCGCGAGCGCTCGACGATTGCGGCAGGGCGCTGCGCCTGTGGCTCAAGGGACGGCTGCTGGCGATGGTGCTGGTCGGCGCCGCGTCGGGGCTCGGACTGTGGCTGTTCGGCATCCCCTCGTACCTCGCGCTGGCGCTCGCGGCGGCGGTACTCGAGTTCGTGCCGTTCTTCGGTCCGATCCTCGCCGCGATTCCGGCGATCCTGCTCGCGCTGCTGCAAAGTCCGCTCGACGCGGCGCTGGTCGCCGGGCTGTTCCTGCTGATACAGCAGGTCGAGGGGAACGTGCTGACGCCGATCATCCAGCAGCACGCGGTCAAGCTGCCGGAAGCGTTGCTGCTGTTCGCGCTGCTCGCTTTCGGCCTGCTGTTCGGGATCATCGGCGTGCTGCTCGCCGAACCGCTGACGGTGACGCTGTTCGTGCTGGTCAAGCTGCTCTACGTGCGCGAGGCGTTGCACACGAGCACGCCGATCCCCGGCGAGGACGACGCCTAGGAGCCCTGTTCGCGGCTCATCTGGACGAAGGCGCGCGTGTCGCGGTCGCGCCGGATGATTTCGGCCGATTCGCGGGCGATCCGCTCTTCGTCCTCGATCTGCGCACGGGTGCGGCAGACGCGCTTGGGAATGATGCTGCCGGTCTCCGTCCGGGTCTCGCAGATGCGGCGCTGCTTTTCCGGCACTTCGCCCTCGACGACGATCTCCTCGCTGTCGGCCGGGTCCTGCGGCAACACGGTCTCGTTCGAGGCAGGCGCATGGTCAGCCTGGGCGATGGCGCCGGCGGGCACGACAAAGGCTACAAGCAAGGCGACCGGAAGGATCTTCATGACGGCTCCGCGAGCAGGCGCTGTCGGCATGCTACAACACCCGGAGAGCGCCGCCTAGCGCCAAGAGCCCTGTCCCGAGACGCGTTCCTCTGGCATGGGATTCGGCGATGAGCGAACTCACTCACCTCGACGAACGCGGCCAGGCGCGGATGGTCGACGTTGGCGGCAAGCCCGAGACCGCTCGCAGCGCTACGGCCACCGGCCGCATCCGCATGTCGGCTCGGGCGCTCGAAGCGATCCGCGACGGCAGCGGGCCGAAGGGCGACGTACTCGCCGCCGCGCGGATCGCGGGGATCATGGCGGCCAAGAGGACCGGAGAACTGATCCCGCTGTGCCATCCGCTGGCGCTCGACGCCGTGACCGTCGACTTCGCGTTCGAGGACGACGCCGTGCGGGCAACCGCGCGCGCCTCGCTGACGGGGCGCACCGGAGTCGAGATGGAGGCGCTGACCGCGGTCAGCCTCGCCCTGCTGACGATCTATGACATGGGCAAGGCGATCGAGAAGGGTATGGTGATCGAAGAGATCCGCCTGCTCGAGAAGACCGGCGGCAAGAGCGGCGACTGGCGGGCGGAATGAATCCGCCACTGACGCTGGAAGAGGCGCAGGCGCGGCTGCTTGATCTCGCGCGTCCGCTGGGCTGCGAAGCCCTTCCAGCAGAGGCGGCTCTCGGCCGCTACCTCGCGGCGCCGGTCGTCGCCCGACGCACGCAGCCCGCGGCGGACCTTTCGGCGATGGACGGCTATGCCGTAGCCGGTGCGGGGCCGTGGCGGGTGATCGGGGAAAGCGCCGCCGGGCGTCCCTTCGCCGGGCGGATCGCGGCCGGCAAAGCCGTGCGGATCAGCACCGGGGCGCTGGTACCCGAAGGTGGCGAGGCGATCCTGCTGCAGGAGGAGGCGCAACGTGACGGCGAGGCGCTGGCTGTCGCCCCGGGGGGCGAGGCCTCGGCCCGGCACATTCGCCGGCGCGGGTTCGATTTCTCCACGGGCGACGTCGTGCTCGAAGCCGGGACGCGTCTCGGGCCTGCACAGCTCGCGCTGGCGATCGCCGCCGGTCTCGGCACTGGCCTCGAGGTCGGCCGGCTCGCGCGCATCGCAGTCCTCGACAGCGGCGACGAGCTGGCAACGAGTTCCGAGCCTTGGGACGACCACCGGCTTCCGGCCAGCAACGGCGCGATGATCGCTGCCCTCGTCCGGCCGCTGGTTGTCTCGGCCAAGCGGATCGGCCCCGTGGCGGACCGTCTCGACGCGCTTGCGGAGGCGCTCGCGGCTGCAGAGGACGCCGACGTCGTGGTCACTACCGGCGGTGCCTCGGTCGGCGATCACGACCTCGTCCGCCCGGCGCTCGAGGCCTGGGGTGCCACCATCGAGTTCTGGCGGGTGGCAATGCGGCCCGGCAAGCCGCTGCTGCTCGCGCGCCGCGGAGGGCAGTGGATTGTCGGGCTGCCGGGCAACCCGGTGTCGAGCTACGTCACCGCGTTGCTGTTCGTGCTTCCGCTGCTGCGCCGACTAGCCGGCGCCAGCGAGTGCCTGCCGCAATCGCTGACGGCGCGCACGAGCGAGCCGTTGCCGCCCGGGAGCCAGCGAGTCGAGTTCGTCCGTGCTCAGCTTGCGGGCGCGACCGTGACCCCGATTCGTGAACGCGACTCGAGCGCGCTCAGGGCGCTCGCCCAGGCCAACGCGCTGATCGAGCGGCCGATCGGGACGGCCGCGGCTCCCGCCGGCGCGGAGGTTCGGGTCTACCCGCTCGGAGACGCCGGGATCGCTTGACTTGTAGGATTTTGTTGCTTACTTGTTCCGCGTTCGTTCCTGAATTGGAACGCTTGCGGAGAGCCTGTCCATGTTGACCGCCAAGCAGCACGAGCTTCTGCTCTTCATCCAGCGCAGGCTCGAGGAAACCGGCATTTCGCCCTCGTTCGAGGAGATGAAGGACGCGCTCGACCTCAAGAGCAAGTCGGGAGTCCATCGGCTGATCTCGGCGCTCGAGGAGCGGGGGTTCCTCCGCCGGCTGCCCAACCGCGCTCGGGCGCTCGAAGTGCTGCGTCAGCCCGAGAACGTCGTCGCGGCCGCCCGCACGGCTCCGGCCAACGATACCGTCGTGCAGATGACGGCGCGCCGCACGCACCCCGAGCCGGCCAACGACGTGATCGAGCTCCCGCTCCACGGCCGGATCGCCGCGGGCGTGCCGATCGAGGCGCTCGAAAGCGACCGCTCGCTCCCGGTTCCCGCCGCGTTGCTCGGCCCCGGCGAGCATTACGCGCTCGAAGTCTCGGGCGACTCGATGGTCGAGGCGGGGATCCTCGACGGCGACTACGCGCTGGTGAAGCGCACCGACACAGCGCGGGACGGCGAGATCGTTGTCGCGCTGGTGCGGAACGAGGAAGCGACGCTCAAGTACCTGCGGCGCGAGAACGGCATGATCCGCCTCGACCCGGCAAACGCCGCCTACGACCCGCAGATCTACCGGCCCGAGGAAGTGCAGGTCCAGGGCAAGCTTGCGGGGCTGCTGCGGCGGTATCACTAGGGCGTTGCTGGTCAGTCTGGCCCCCTGCCCCGCCACCATCCGTGCTGGCCCTGGCTTTCGGCTACGCTTGTCACGTGCGGCCCGTCGAGAACGATTGCGAGCCCGCCAGTCCGTGACAGCATCCGCGCGTCGGCCTTGAGCCAGCGGGGACGGCAGCTCGCGGGAAGCCAGCGGTCGGAGACGACGATGTCGGCCCGTTCGCAGGCGGCAACGAGCGCGCGCTCCTCGATCTGCTGGCGGTTGCGGCTCATCAGCACCTGCCAGGTTCGGCCGGCGCGGGTAAGCCCGACGACGCAGAATTCGCGGCTGCAGCGGGCCGCCGGCCACTCCGCCAGCGGCACCGGTTCACCTTCGACGCCGGCCAGTTCGAGCAGGTTGTCGCGGGTGAACGCGCTGCGGGTGTCGCGCAGGACGAGCAGGCGCTCGCCCTCCCCGGTGATCCCGACATGCCGGCCGTCGCCGGAAACCAGCAGGTCCGGCACCGGCGTCGTCATCAGCAGGCCCGTGGCGAGCGTGATGGGACCGAATCCGAGCCATCGCATCCGCCCGCGCCACAATGCCAGCCAGAGCGAACCCGCTAGGAACAGAGCGAACGTGGCTCCGCTCATCTGCGGCATGAGCTTGACGGCACCGGGCTGGCCCGCCGTCAGGTAGGCGATGTCGATCAGCAGCTCGAGCGACTTGCCCGCCAGCCACCAGGCGAGTGCGCCTCCCCCGACCAGGTCGAGGAGCAGCGCGAGCGCGATCAGAGGCATCGAGACAAAGGTCACCAGCGGGATCGCGACGACGTTGGCGAGCGCGCCGTAGAGGCCGGCGCGGTGGAAGTGGAACAGCACGATCGGCATCAATGCCAGCTCGATCACCAGCCCTGTCACCAGCAGCATCGCTGCTCGCCGGGCGAACCACGCTGGCCAGCCTTCCTCGCGCGGGGCGAGGAAAGCCCGCACGGCAGCGCTCTCGTGCAGGGCGACGATCGCGATCACCGCCGCGAAGCTCATCTGGAAGCTCGGCCCGACAAGCGCCTCGGGCCAGGCCAGTAGCACGACGATCGCGCCGACGGCCACCATTCGCATCGACAGCGGGTCGCGCCCGAGCGCCAGAGCGAGCAGCACGAGGATCGCCCCGACGCAGCTACGCACGGTCGGCACCTGCGCGCCGGTCAGCAGGGTGTAGCCGATACCGGCCAGCGCGCCGATCGCGGCCGCGACGAGCGGCAGCCTCACGCGCAGTGCCAGCCAAGGCCAGAGCGCAAGCAATTTGATTGCAAGGAGATAGGCCGCGGCAATGACTGCACTGACGTGAAGGCCGCTGATCGACAGCAAATGCGTCAGGCCCGCATCGCGCATCGCCTCTTCGTCCTCCGGCGAGATGGCACCGCGGTCACCGCTGGCGAAAGCCGCGGCGATCGCGCCCGGGGAGCCCCCGAGCTTCGAGCGGACGTGATCGGCGAGACGCCGCTGCAGGGCGGCGAGACGCGTGTCGCTGGGTACCCCGGGTTCCACCAGCTCGATTTCGTCCTGCACGCTGCCCGTGGCGGCGAGACCTTCGAACCAGGCCGTGCGCGCGAAGTCGTATCCGCCGGGCAGGATCGGCGACGACGGAGGCACGAGACGGGCATCGAGCCGAACCCTCGCACCCTCGGTAAACTCCGGCAGGTCGATTTCGAGCGGGACGTTGACCCGGACCTTGATCGCCTCCCCGCTCCGCGGATCGCGCGTGGCGAGCACGAGGCGCACACGCCCTTCGGCCGGCTGCTCGATTCGCTGCAGCACCCGGCCGTCGAACGTGCCGGCGAGCGGTCGCTCGATCGCCGGCGCGCCGACCAGCGAGGACCGCGTCCAGACCACCGCGACTCCGGCGGCGAACAGCAGGCCGAGGGCGATGAAGGCAGTCATCGTGTGCTGGCGCGATGCGTTCCCGCGCCACAGGGCGGCCGCGCCGAGCGCCGCCATCAGCCCGGCACCGCCTGCGAGGACCCATTCGACCGGAGTGGCGAGCACGAACCAGGCGGCGATCCCGCCCGCGAAACCGACCGCCAACCACGGCCCACGGTCGAACCCGGCCCGCGCCAGCCAGGCTTCGACGTAGTCGGCCACGCTGGACAAGCGCGCACTCTTTCGCCAAGGCGACTGCTGCATCGCAGCATCGTCCGGTTCTTCCCCCAGCGGAACCGTCGGCTGGCGCGTGGCCATCACGTCATTGGACAGGAAGCGTTCGAACATGGCAAGTGGAAGCGAATCCGCGACGGACACGGCCGGGCCGATCGTCACGCGTTTCGCGCCCTCCCCGACCGGCTTCCTGCACATCGGCGGCGCTCGCACGGCGCTGTTCAACTGGCTCTATGCCCGGCGCCATGGCGGCCGGTTCGTGCTGCGGATCGAGGACACCGACAAGGTCCGCTCGACCCAGGAAGCGATCGAGGCGATCCTCGACGGGATGCGCTGGCTCGGACTCGATTGGGACGGACACGAATACTACCAGTCGCAATTCTGGGCGCGCCACGCCGAAGTCGCGCACGAGCTCCTCGAACGCGGCCACGCCTACAAGTGCTGGCTGACCCAGGAAGAACTGGCCGCCCAGCGCGAGCGTGCCCGGGCCGAACGCCGCCCGTTCCGCATCGACAGTCCCTGGCGCGACGCCACGACCGAAGGCGAAGGTCCCTTCGTCGTGCGGTTGAAGGCGCCGCGCGAGGGCGAGACGGTGATCGAGGACCGCGTGCAGGGCCGCGTCGCCATGCAGAACGCCGAGATCGACGACTTCATACTGCTGCGCTCCGACGGCAGCCCGACCTACATGCTCGCGGTGGTGGTCGACGATCACGACATGGGCGTGACCCACATCATCCGTGGCGACGATCACCTCAACAACGCGTTCCGGCAGCTCGCGATCATCCGCGGGATGGGCTGGCCCGAGCCCGTCTATGCCCACGTGCCGCTGATCCACGGGCCGGACGGGGCCAAGCTGTCGAAGCGCCACGGGGCTCTCGGCGTCGACGCATACCGCGACGAACTTGGCATCCTGCCCGAAGCGCTGTTCAACTACCTGTTGCGGCTCGGCTGGGGCCACGGCGACCAGGAGGAGTTCACCGCCGAGGAGGCGATCGCTGTGTTCAACCTCGAGGGCGTCGGCAAGAGCCCGTCACGCTTCGACCTCAAGAAGCTGCTCAGCCTCAACGGGCACTACATCCGGCAGGCCGACGATGCCCGGCTCGCGCGGCTTGCTGCCGAGCGGATCGGACCGCAAGCCGACATCGGGCTGCTGACCGAGGCGATGCCGGTGTTGAAGCCGCGCGCGCGCGACCTGAACGAGCTGGCCAGCGGCGCGGCGTTCCTGTTCAAGACCCGGCCGCTCGAGCTGACCGAGCAAGCTGCCGCGCTGCTCGACTCGGAAGCGAAGGGCCTGCTCGGGCGAATCTCGGCGAGGCTGCGGGACGAGCAGGACTGGACAACCGCCGCGCTCGAAGCCAATCTCAAGGCCTACGCGGAAGAACAGGGGCTCGGGCTTGGCAAGCTCGCACAGCCGCTGCGCGCGGCTCTGACGGGGCAGACGACCTCGCCGGGAATTTTCGATGTGCTGGCCCTCCTGGGCAAGGAGGAAAGCCTGGCGCGGATAGACGCGCAGGCAGCCGGCTGACAGGGACTTCGAACAAGGAGACGCAATTTGGCGGACAAGCAGGCGAAGCTGACGGTCGGTGACAGGGAACTCTCCCTCCCCGTGCTCGAGGGCACCACCGGGCCGGACGTGATCGACATTCGCAAGCTCTACGGCGAGGCGGGCATGTTCACGTTCGACCCGGGCTACACCTCCACCGCGAGCTGCGAGAGCGCGCTGACCTATATCGACGGCGAGCAGGGCGTACTGCTGCACCGCGGCTATCCGATCGGCCAGCTCGCCGAGCACTCGAGCTTCATGGAAGTCTCTTACCTGCTGCTCAACGGCGAGCTGCCGACGAAAGCGGAACTCGACGAGTTCACCCGTACGATCACGCGCCACACGATGCTGCACGAGCAGCTCTCGACCTTCTACCGCGGCTTCCGGCGGGACGCGCACCCGATGGCGATCATGTGCGGCGTGGTCGGGGCGCTCAGTGCGTTCTATCACGACAGTACCGACATCTCGGATCCGCACCAGCGGCGCATCGCCAGCCACCGGCTGATCGCGAAGATGCCGACGATTGCGGCGATGGCCTACAAGTACAGCGTCGGTCAGCCGTTCCAGTATCCGAACAACGCGCTCAGCTATACCGGCAACTTCCTCAGCATGACGTTCGGCGTCCCGGCCGAGCCGTACGAGGTACACCCGGCCGTCGAGCGTGCCCTCGACCGCATCTTCATCCTCCACGCCGACCATGAGCAGAACGCTTCGACCTCGACCGTGCGTCTCGCCGGTTCGTCGGGCGCCAATCCGTTCGCCTGCATTGCCGCGGGCATCGCCTGCCTGTGGGGCCCGGCGCATGGCGGGGCGAACGAGGCCGCGCTCAACATGCTGCGCGAGATCGGCACGCCCGAGAAGATCCCGCATTACATCGAGCGGGCCAAGGACAAGAACGACCCCTTCCGCCTGATGGGGTTCGGCCACCGGGTCTACAAGAACTACGACCCGCGCGCGACGGTGATGCAGAAGACCGTGCGCGAGGTGTTCGAGGCGCTCAAGGTCGACGACCCCGTGTTCGAGACCGCGCTGCGCCTCGAGGAAATGGCGCTCAAGGACGAGTATTTCATCGAGAAGAAGCTGTTCCCGAACGTCGACTTCTATTCGGGCGTGATCCTCTCGGCGATCGGCTTCCCGACGACGATGTTCACAGCGCTGTTCGCCCTCGCCCGCACGGTCGGCTGGGTCGCGCAGTGGAACGAGATGATCTCCGATCCGGGGCAGAAGATCGGCCGTCCGCGCCAGCTCTACACCGGGCCGACGCAGCGCGACTACGTGCCTGTCGACCAGCGCTGACGCTCAACGCGGCTCCGCACGGCGGTCTTCGAAGCCGGGCAGCTCGAGCGTGAACCGCGCGCCCTGACCCGGGGCGCTCTCGACGCTGAGATCGCCGCCCATCGCCCGGGCCAGGCGACGCGAGATGTAGAGGCCGAGCCCGGAGCCGCCGTCTCCCGTGCGGCCGAGGCGCTCGAACTTCTCGAACAGCCGGGCCTGTTGGTCGTCGGTCAGGCCTTCTCCCTGGTCGGCGACGGTGATTCGTGCGCGTCCCTCGTCGCTCTCGACCCGGATCCAGACCTGCGAGTCCCCGGGCGAATAGCGGATCGCGTTTCCGAGCAGATTGAGCAGAATCTGCAACACGCGGCGAAACTCGCCGATCGCCGGAGCGCTCTCGCCAGGCTTCGGGGCGTCGATCGTGATGCCCCGCTCGCGCGCCCGCACCCCGAGGATGCCGGCGGCGCGGCGGGCCACGTCGGCGAGATCGATCCGGTCGGGCGCGGTGGTGAACTGCTCGTCCTCGACCACCTCGAGGTCGGCGAGATCGTCGAGCAATGCCAGCAGATGTTCGCCGGCCGTGGCGATGTCGGCGGCATAGCGGCTGTATTCCTCGGCCAGCGGGCCGGCCAGCTGCGTACGGATCGTCTCGGCGTTGGCGATGATGCGCGCGATGGGCTGTCGCAGCACGGGCGCGATCTCGCGACCGATCGCGGGTGAGAACACCGCTTGGGCTTCGGGCTCGGCAGGCTCGGAGGGGATCGCCTCTTCCGACGGCTCGTCGGGTACGAGATGGAGCTCGAAGCCGGCGCTGCCGGGTTCGGGCTGGCCGAGCGGCACGAGGTGGGCCTTCCAGTGTCGCCGCGAGCCCTCGAGCCGCAGCCGCGTGCCGTCGAGCAGGCGCCAGTGCAGCGGCTGTTCGTGGGCGTTGCCCTCGAGTTCGACGAAATCGGTCCACGGCGCTCCGGCAGATTCCCTCATCCGCCGCGCGAGCGGCTCGAGCTCGGGCGTCCCGGTGTCAACGGCAAGGACTTCTTGCCGCGGCCCGAGCCTCGCCGAAAGCTCCGCGAGGTGACGGGCGATGTCGAGGCGGCCCTCGGTCTCGGCGCCATCGCCGAGCGGGAGAGGCTCAGCCTGCCAATTGCTGACGCGGATGTCGCAACCTTCGCCCGACGGGTCGGGGGTGACCTCTGCCCACGCCGTGACCAGCTCGTGGTCGTCCTGTGCGCGGATCGCGCGGGCGAGCTTGAGCTGGTAGGCCCGCGCCTGGCGGACCAGCTCGAGCAGGGCGGGCATGGCGATCACGCCCGGCAGTTCGCCGCCGGCGCGCAGCTGCAGGCCCGCGAGCGGTTCTTCCGCCTCCACGAGCCAGTCGCGCGCGTCGCTCCGCGCGCAGGTCACGAAGGAGGCTCCCGCCGTCATTGGCTCAGGCCACCCATTCTCTGCGCGACGACTGGAGCAGGTCGGCGGCGCGTTCCGGCGCGATCAGGTCGAGCCCTTCGAGCGGCGGCCTGTCAGGATGGAGGCTCAGCGCCTGTTCCGCGATCGCGCGGTGGTCGAGGCCCACGGCGCGCAACGACAGAGCGAAGCGCGCACCCTGGCTCTCGGCGAGCGAGAGCAGCACCAGGCAGCGATCCTGCTGCAGGGCCAGGGACAGGGCCGTCGCGAAGATCGCCAGACCCGCATGGGCAAGCCGCAGCGCGGGCGCGGTGTCGGTGCCGAGAGAGAGAACCAGGCGCGCAAGGAGGCCGAGCCGCCCAGCGCTTTCGTCGTAATCAACGCGCAGCTTTCGTTCGGCGACCTCGGACGCTTTCACATCGTCGTCGCGTGCCTCGGCGCGAAGCACGAGCAGCGCCGCGTGGAGGATATGTCCCGGAAGCTCCTTGAGAGGCAGCTCCATCCGCCGTTGCTGTTGTTGAAACCGCGCCTGCGCGGCGATGACCGCCATCGCCAGCCCGGCGATGTCAGGATCGTCCGAGGCGGCGAGATCCTGAACCAGCGGCGTCAGCACCGTGTCGATGCCGGCGCGGCGCTGGACGCGATCGGCCAGCTCGGCTTCGATCGCCAGCCCGTGAGCGTGGGCCAGCAGGTCGGCGTTCTCGAACAGTGCCTGCGCAAGCGCCTCCTGGCGAGCCTCGATGTAGGCCTCGACGTCCTGCATCTCGGCGGCCGTGGCCTGGACGAACAACAGCTGTTCGGAAAGATGCCAGATCATGCCGCGCACGCGGGCGACGACTTCATCGCTGAGCAGCTCGGTGTCCGTACCGGCGAGAAAATGCCGCAGGACCGGACGCACGGCCGCGATCGCGGCGTCGCCGCGCGCGCTGGCCTCGTGCAGCGCGCGTTCGACCGATTCCGCGGTCCGCTCAGTCATCGCCGCTCTCTTTCATCGGCTTGCCATAGCCGGGTGAGGTTAAGCCGGCGTTAGCCGCGATCCGGCGCGGAAAACCGCGGCATCGAGCGCGAGGACCGCGAGCGAGGCGAGCATGATCGCCGGTTCCGCCAGTCCGAATCCCGAGGCCACGGCGAAGCAGATCGCCAGCAGCGCGCGGTCGCCGAGCAGTGAGGCCGCACCCGGCCAGGCCTGCGGCCGGCACGCGAGCAGTACGCCGAGCAGAGCAAGCGGCGGAAACAGGCGCTGCACCCCTTCGGCGTCGATCGCCAGCACCGCGCTGGTCGTCAGCGCCGCATCGACCAGCCAGGACTGGAACCGATCGGCCCGGCGCCCCTCGTTCGCCCCGAACGGGGCATCGCCGAGCAAGGCGAACCCGATAGTGAATTCGGCCAGCAACGCTCCCAACGCGGCGAGGACCAGGCCGGTGGCGATCCACCCCGACGCGCTTGCCGCCACTCCCGCAGCAAGCACCGCAGCGACTCCGGCGCGCAGCCCGAGCCGGGCACGGGAAACCTCGAGCAGCGGGATCGCGAAACGTTCGAGACCGAAGCGCGCGACGAAGCGAGTCAGCCCGAAGTCCCGCCGCCATGGAAGGTTGCGTCCGATCCATGCCTTCTGCCGGGCTGCGACGTCGCCGCCCTCTGCGATGATCGACCAGGTGCCTTCCGCGAGCACTTCCTCGGGCAACCGCTTCTCTGCCACGCGCGCCTGCAGCGCGATACGCAGCAGCGCAGCCGTGGCCTCGCTGTCGGGCGGGAGGTCGGAAAGCCGCTCGACGAGCCGGCCCGAGAGGACCAGCGCCCCGCCCCAGGCGCGCTCGAGATCGATTCGCTCGAACCCCGCGGCGACGCCGGGGCCGGCGGGGAGCACCAGGATCGCAGTGCCGCGTTCGAGCGCGTCAAGCGCCCGGCGGTCTTCGGGCAGCAGGCCGGGCGCCAGCACCAGCAGTTCGTCCCCGGCCGGCACGGCGCCCAGCAGGCCGTGGGCGTCGCCGATGCTCACGAACCGCGCGCCGCGGGCTTCGCTCGCGTGGCGAAGTGCGATCGCTTCGGGCGAAGCGCCGTTGCCGAGCGCGATGACCCGCTCGCAGCCGGCCGCGAGCGCAAAATCCAGCTGGCGCCGTGCGAGCGACTTGCCCGCAATCAGCAAAGGCGTCCGAGGGATCGAAATGAGAGCGGCACGCACGGCAAAACGGGTAAGCCTTCGCTCACCGCCTGCCAAGCGGGCGCGGGTCAGGCGCTGAGTTCGGCGCTGAACCGCTCGAGACGGCGGATCGCGGCGGGGTCGCCGGGAGCACCCAGCAGGGCCTCGTCGGCAAGGCGGATGAGTTCGGGCGCGTGGAAGCTCGCGCCAAGGCCCTTCAGGCGCATCGCGGCGACTCTCCAGTTGCCGTCGCACCGAGCCCGACGCAGCAGATCGACCTGCTGGACGAGGCTCTCGACGAAAGCCGCGCGGAGCTCGCGCAGGAGCTCCGCGTCCTCGCCCGCGGCGGCCGCAAGGGTGGCGTCGAAATGGGCGGCTTCGTGGGCCATGCCCTGGAGGTAGTGGAAGAGTCTTAAGGCGGGGTTTATCATGTATCCCGCTGTGGTATTTTGCCCGGCATGACCAGCAGGAAGAACCTCGTGGCCGTCGACTCCGACGCTGTCGTCAGCCAGGCAGAGCCCGACGAGAGCGAACTCGCCACTGAGAGCGCGGCGCAGGCAGAGGACGCCCTTACCGAGGTCGTTGTCGAGGACGAAGAACCGGAGCAGGAGCCGCCCCGACTGGGCTGGATCGCACCGACGCTGGGGGTCCTCGTCGTCGTCGGATGGAGCGGGTTCTTCGGCTGGATTCACCGCCAGGAAGCGCTCGCCGGTGCGCCGCCCGCACGCTGGGCCGAATGGATTGTCGACTGGTCGGTCCCGGTTTTGCTCGTCGTCGCGCTGTGGCTGCTGGCGATGCGCAACAGCCGCCGAGAAGCCGCGCGGTTCGGCGACGTGGCGCGTGCGCTGTCGCGGGAATCCGCGGCGCTCGAGCGGCGGCTCGCGGTGGTCAACCGCGAGCTCAGCCTCGCACGCGATTTCATTGCCGCGCAGTCGCGCGACCTCGAATCGCTCGGTCGCATCGCCGCCGAGCGCATATCGGAGCACGCCGACCGGCTTCAGGCGCTCGTGCAGGACAACGGCGCACAGGTCGAGGCAATCGGCCGCGTCAGCACGACCGCGCTCGAGAACATGGATCGTCTGCGCGACGACCTGCCGGTAATCTCCAATTCCGCGCGCGACGTCGCCAGTCAGATCGGCCACGCTGGGGGCGTCGCCAAGCAACAGCTCGACGAGCTCGTCGCGGGCTTCAACCGGCTCAACCAGTTCGGCGAGGCCAGCACCCGCCAGGTGACCGCCCTTCGCGGGAAGATCGATGAGGCGCTGTCGGCGTTCGAAGCACAGGCCGCGCAGCTCGAGCAGATCGCGAGCAACCGGTTCGCCGAGCTGGCCGAGCGCAGCGCGGACTTCCGCGCCGAGCTCGACGGACGCGAGGTCGAGGCCTTCGCCGCGATCCGTCGGCGCGCCGATGCACTTCACGAGGAGCTCGCCGCGCGAAAGGCCGAGCTGGAGAGCGCCGAGTCCGCCGCGCTCGAGACCATCCGCGAACGGATCGCTCTGCTCAACGAGGAAGGAACGCGGCTCGCGGCAACGCTGCGCGATGGCGAGCGGGATGCCGCCGAGGCATGGTCCGCGGCCGTCACCGCGCTCGAGGAGCGCATGCGTGAGACGATCCAGCGGATCACCGAGGTCGACGAGAACGCGATGGACGGCGCCCGCCGGCGCCTCGCCAGCCTGCGCGAGGAAGCCGAGCGGATCGAAGCGGCCCTGTCCGAGCGTGCGGAGGCGTTCCAGGCGCAGTTGCAGCAGCGCTCGAACGAGGAACTTGCGCGCGAAGCCGCGGCGCTCGAGGCATTGCAGCAACGCATTGCGGCATTCGACGCCCAGATTACGGAGCGGCAGCAGGAGCACCTGGCCCATGTCGCGGGGCTAGCCGAACGTGGTGAAGCGCTGTCGCAGCGCATGGCCGAGCTTGGCGCCGAGATGGACAAGCTGTCCTCACAGGGCCGACAGACGCAGGACGACCTTTCGGCGTCTGCCGGCGAACTGGCATCGCGACTGGCCGAGAGCCAGGCGCTGCTCGAGAACAGCGGCCGCCAGATCGCCACGCTGACCGACGAGAGCGTGCGCCTGCTCGAGCTGATCCGCGCCAGCGCCGAGCACAGCGGCACCGACCTGCCGCAGGCGATGAGCGAGGCGGAGCGGCGCCTTGCCGCGTTCGAGCAGCAGGCTGCTGCGCTGCGGGCGCTGGTCCACGAGGCTGCGGGCAAGGGCGAAACGCTCGCCGCCCATATCGCCGCCGCGCGCGAGGGTGGCACCGCGACGCTCGAGCAGCTCAACGTGCTCGAAAGCCGCCTTTCAGAGCTCGCGCTCGGCTCCGAAGCGCTCGCGGCACAAGCGCGCGGCGAGCTCGGCGAGGCAATCGCGACGCTGGAGGAAGCTTCGCGCAACGTGCTCACCGGCCTGCACGAACAACAGGCCGAGGCGGTGCGCGCCCTGGCAGAGCGCATCGCCGACGACAGCAGCGCAGCGATCGAGGAAGCGCTGCGCGACAACGCGGCGGAAGCGATCGCCCAGCTGGAGACCGCGGCGCGCCAGGCAGCCGACGCGGGCCGCGAGACGGCCGTGCAACTGCGCGACCAGCTTGCGGCGGTCAACGAGCTTGCCGGCAACCTCGAGCGCCGCGTCGCCTATGCACGCCAGCGGGCCGAGGAGCAGGTCGACAACGACTTCTCGCGGCGCATGGCGCTGATCACCGAGAGCCTGAACTCGAGCGCGATCGACATCTCGAAGGTCTTCGCCCACGACGTTTCCGACACCGCCTGGGCCAGCTACCTGCGCGGCGATCGCGGTATCTTCACGCGCCGGGCCGTCCGCTTGCTCGACACGCACGACGCCCGCGCGATCGCCGGAATCTACGAGGATGACCCGGACTTCCGCGAGACCGTGAACCGCTACATTCACGATTTCGAGGCGATGCTGCGCAGCGTACTGTCGACGCGCGACGGCCATGCGCTGGCCGTCACGCTGCTGAGCTCGGACATGGGCAAGCTCTACGTCGCGCTGGCGCAGGCGATCGAGCGGCTGCGGAGCTGAGCCTAGAGCGGCGGTTCCCCGAACGGGTTGAGGTCCTCGGCGGTGATCCACCCGTAGATATAGTTGGCGACGTAGAGCGCACAGAGCACGGCCGCGAGAATCGAGGCCCTGAGCGCCACGCGGCCCGGGCGAAAGTTGGCCGGAGCGCTGTCGGCCTGACCGGGAATCTTGGGAATGCCTGCTTCGTCGTGGGTCTTCACGCCGAACGGCAGTAGCACGAAAGCGCTCATGACCCAGAACAGCGCGTATATTGCGAGGATCGAAGTCCACTTCATGCGGGCAACAGCACCTTCATCTGGGGCTTCTTGCCCGACCAGCGCTGGGCGGCGCGGCGTGCGGCGAGGCGTGCCGCCTCGGTAATCGCGTCGGGATCGCGCGAGCCCTTGAGCTTGCGCAGCGCCTCGGCGACGTCGGCCTCGGCCTCGGCGACGAACTCGGCATAGTCTTCGTCGAGCGGCAGGCCGATGCCGTGGACCTGCGCCCCGCCCTGGCCGTCGAGCGCAACGATCACGAGGCCATCGCGCGCGAGCCGGCGGCGGGTGACGATCGCCTCGCCGTCGGCAGGGACGATTATGTCCCCGTCGAGCACCAGGCGCCCCGCCCTCACTTCGGCGATCTTGCCAGGCCTGCCAGGGGCGAGGCGAACGATGTCGCCGTTGGTCTGTGTGATCGCGGTCGGAATGCCCGTGGCGAGGCCCAGCCTAGCCTGCTCGTTCATGTGCCGGACCTCGCCATGGACCGGCACGAGGATCTGCGGCCGCAGCCAGCGGTAGATCGCCTCGAGGTCGGGCCGGCCTGGATGGCCGGAGACGTGGATCATGCTCTGCCGGTCGGTCACCATCGTGACCCCCTTGTGCGCCAGCAGGTTCTGGATGCGGCCGATAGCGAGCTCGTTGCCGGGAATCTGGCGGCTCGAGAACAGCACCACGTCGCCCTCGGACAGCGACAGCGGGTGATTGTCCTCGGCGATGCGCGCGAGCGCGGCGCGCGGCTCGCCCTGCCCGCCGGTCGCCAGGATCATGATCTCGCCGCGGGGGAGGCGCATCGCGGTGTCGAAATCGACCGTCTCGGGGAAATCCTGCAGATAGCCGTTCTCCTGCGCGACCTCGATAATCCTTTCGAGCGAGCGCCCTGCGACGCACAGCCGGCGGCGGGTCTGCTGCGCGACGCGGCCGAGCGTCTGCAGCCGCGCGACGTTGGAAGCGAAAGTGGTGACCAGCACGCGCTTGCCCGCATGGCCGTGAACCTCCTCGAGCAGCCCGCGATAGACCTCGCCTTCCGAGCCCGAAGACGCCGAGTTGAATACATTGGTCGAATCGCAGACCAGCGCGAGAATGCCCTCGTCGCCCAGTTCGAGTAGCTCCTCCTCGGTGGCGGGGACGCCGATCAGCGGCTCTTCGTCGAGCTTCCAGTCGCCGGTATGGAACACGCGGCCGAACGGCGTCTCGATCAGCAGCGCGTTGCCCTCGGCGATCGAGTGCGCGAGCGGAATGTAGGTCACTTCGAACGGCCCGAGCCGTATCGAGCCGTGTTCGCGGTCGATGACCCTGAGCTCGACCTCGTCGACCAGCCCTGCCTCCTCGAGCTTGCGCGTGACCAGTCCGGCGGTGAACGGCGTCGCGTAGAGCGGCACGCCGAGATCGGCGGCGAAATAGGGCACCGCGCCGATGTGATCCTCGTGCGCGTGAGTCAGGACGATGCCGAGCAGGTCGTCGGCCCGCTCCTCGATGAACTCGGGATCGGCGAACATCAGCTCGGTGCCCGGGTACTCGGCCGCGCCGAAGCTCATGCCGAGATCGACCATCAGCCACTTGCCCCGGCAGCCGTAGAGGTTGACGTTCATCCCGATCTCGCCCGAGCCGCCGAGCGCAAGGAACAGCAGCTCGTCTTCTGGCGTGAAATCCTTCCTCATCGTGTGGAGGCCTTCTCCGCGAGCAGCGCCAGCCCGCGCAGCGTCAGGTCGGGATCGACCGCGTCGAAAATCTCGGTGCGCTCGTCGAACAGCAGCGCGAGACCGCCGGTGGCGATGACCTTGGCCGGGCGCCCGATCTCGGCGCGCAGGCGCGCGATCAGCCCCTCCATCATCGCGACGTAGCCCCAGAACGCGCCGATGTGCATCTGGTCCTCCGTGTTGCGCCCGATCACCTCGTTGCTGCGCGGCGGCTCGATGGCGATCCGCGGCAGCTTGGCCGTGTGACTGACCAGCGCCTCGAGCGAAAGATTGATCCCGGGGGCAATGATTCCCCCCTTGTAGGCGCCGTTGAAGTCGACGACGTCGAAGGTCGTCGCGGTGCCGAAGTCGACGACGATCAGGTCACCCTCGTGCGCCGCATGGGCGGCGAGCGCGTTGAGCGCGCGGTCGGTTCCGAGCGTGCGCGGTTCGTCGACGTCGATCGGGAAGTCCCAGTCGGCTGCACCCTCGCCGGCAAACAGCGGCGTCAGGCCGAAATACTTCTCGGTCAGCACCTCGAAGTTGTGCCGGGCGCGCGGGACCACGGTCGAGACGATCACCTGCGAAACGGCCGAGCGATCGATCCCTTCGACCGCCATCAGCTGGAACAGCCAGACCGCGTATTCGTCGCCCGTCCGCCGCGAGTCGGTCGCGATCCGCCAGCGCGTGCGAATCTCGCGCCCTTCAAACAGGGCGAAGACGACGTTGGTGTTGCCGACATCGACGGCCAGCAGCATGGCTCAGCTTCCTTCCTCGGTAACGTCGCCCGCGTGTATCGCACGGACGGTCCCATCGGCCAGACGCAGCCGGAGCGCCCCGTCCGCCTCGAGCCCGTGGAACTCGCCGGTCACGCGAGTCCCGTCGCCGGCGTGCACGGTCAGCCTCGACCCGAGCGGATAGCTGGCCGCGAGCAGGCGCGCAAACAGTGGCTCGATGCCGAACTGCCGCCAGCGATCGAGCTCGCGGTCGAAGCTCATCGCCAGGTTGCGGGCGAAGTCATTGCGCTCGGGCGGCGGACCGACTTCGCCGAGGTGGCGCGCGGTTCTGTCGGCGAGGCGCGGCGCCTCGGCGAGATTGACACCGATCCCTATTACCGCCGCATCGCCGACGCGTTCGAGCAGGATGCCGGAGAGCTTGGCCCCACCGAGCATCAGATCGTTGGGCCACTTGACCAGCAGCGTTTGCGGGGCCGTCAGGTGGCTTACGACGACTTCGTAGGTCGCCATCGCGGCGACGAACGAGAGGCTTGCCGGAAGCGGATCGCTCGGCTGCAGGTTGACCACGGTCGATCCCATGAAGTTGCCCGGCGCACCGAGCCAGCTCCGCCCCTGCCGGCCGCGCCCCTCGGTCTGCCGGTCGGCTACCAGCCAATAGCCCTCTGCGATCGCCTCGCCCGCGGCGAGCCGGTCGATGAGGTCCCTGCTGGTGGACCCGGTCTCTGCGACGAACTCGACGCGGAGTGGCAAGTCAGACGGGGAGGAGCAGCGCCGCGGCGGCGCCGTCCGCCAGTGCACCGAGCCACCCGATCGCCAGGTAGCCGAGCGGTGACATGAACACGGTGCTGATCGCCAGCAGGGTCCAGTGCGCCCAGTCGCTATTGCCCCGAACGGTGTCGGCCGGCTCGTCAAAGAACATCACCTTGACGATCTTGATGTAGTAGTAGGCACCGATCACCGAGGCGGCGATGCCGAGCACGGCCAGCGCCATCAGGTCGGCTTCGACGGCCGCCTGGAACACGACGAACTTGCCCCAGAAGCCGAACAGCGGCGGGATCCCCGCGAGGCTGAACATCAGGATCATCAGGCACCAGGCCAGCGCCGGCCGAGTGCGCGACAGGCCGGCGAGGTCCGGGATGCCCTCGAGCGGCTCGCCGTCCTCGGTCTTGAGCATCAGCACCGCGACGAAGCTGCCGACGGTCATCGCCACGTAGATCGCGAGATAGACGAGCATCGCGCTGGCGCCTGCCGGCGTGGCCGCGGCGAGGCCGATCAGGATGAAGCCGACATTGTTGATCGACGAGTAGGCGAGCAGGCGCTTGAGGTTCTGCTGGCCGATCGCCCCGAAGGCGCCGAAGATGATCGACGCCAGCGCGGCGAAGATCACCACCTGGCGCCAGGCGTCGACATGGCCGCCAAAAGCCTCGAGCGCGACACGGGCCGTGAGGGCAACGGCGGCGACCTTCGGCGCGCTGGCGAAGAACGTCGTCACCGGTGTCGGCGCACCCTCGTAGACGTCGGGCGTCCACATGTGGAACGGCACCGCGCTGATCTTGAACGCCAGGCCGGCGAGCACGAACACCAGCCCGAACAGCGCGCCCGTCGACAGGCCGCCGTCGAGGGCGGCAGCGACCCCCTCGAAGCTCGTCGTGCCTGTGAAGCCGTAGGTCAGGCTCATGCCGAACAGCAGGATGCCGCTCGCAAGCGCGCCGAGCACGAAGTACTTGAGGCCCGCCTCGGCCGAGCGGCTGTCGCTGCGCAGGAACGCGGCAAGCACGTAGGCCGACAGCGAGTTGAGCTCGAGGCCGATGTAGAGCGTGACGAGGTCTCCTGCGGAAACCATGATGCTCATGCCGAGCGCGGCGAACAGCACCAGCACCGGGTACTCGGCGCGCATCGCACCGGCCCGGCCGAAGAATGCGGGTGCCACGACCAGCGCGGCGCCGCTCGCCGCGTAGATCAGCAGCTTGGCGAAGCCGGCGAAAGCGTCCGCGCGGAACTGGCCGTAGAAGGCGACGGTATCCGGACCTGCGGCGCCCGCGCAGACGGCGGGCGCGACGAGGAAAAAGCACGCGCCGAGCGCGACGCAGGCGAGCACGCTGATCGCGCTCGAGGCCTTGTCGCCGGCCCACGCAGCCGCGAGCAGCAGGACGAGCCCCGAGAGCGAGAGGACGATCTCGGGAACGATCAGAGCGAGGGAAGCGGAGAAGTCCATCAGTGCGCCCCCTCGTGCGCTTCAGCTACTGCGCGTGCCGCTTCGCCCATCACGAGGCGCGCATCTCCCTCGGGCGCCGCTCGCGCCACACGGGCGTTGAGCGCGGCGATGTCGGCGCGCATCGGTGCGAGGAAGCTCTCGGGATAGACGCCCATCCACAGCACCGCGGCCGCGATCGGGCCGAGCATCAGCCATTCGCGCACCGACAGGTCGGGCATGGCCGCGGCGTCGGCGTTCTTCTGCACGCCGAAGGCGATCCGCCAGTAGAGGTAGAGCATGTAGGCCGCGCCGAGGATGATGCCGGTGGCGCAGACGAAGGTCACCCAACTCGACACCTGGTAGATGCCGGCAAGGCTCAGGAACTCACCGACAAACCCGCTTGTGCCGGGCAGGCCGATCGATGCCATCGTGAACAGCATGAAGAACAGGGCGTACTTGGGCATGTTGATGCTGAGCCCGCCGTAGCGGTCGATCTCGCGCGTGTGCAGGCGGTCGTAGATCACGCCGACGCAGAGGAACAGCGCGCCCGAGACCAGGCCGTGCGAGAGCATGACGATCATCGCCCCCTCGAACCCCTGCACGTTGAAGGCGAACAGGCCGACCGTGACGATCGCCATGTGCGCGACCGACGAGTAGGCGATCAACTTTTTCATGTCCTCCTGCACCAGCGCGATGAGACTGGTGACGACGACGGCGATCATCGACAGCGCGAAGATCAGCCACATCCACTGCGCGCTCGCCTCGGGGAACATCGGCAGGCTGAAGCGGATGAAGCCATAGCCGCCCATCTTCAGCAACACGCCGGCGAGGATCACCGAGCCCGCGGTCGGGGCCTGCACGTGCGCGTCGGGCAGCCAGGTGTGCAACGGCCACATCGGCATCTTCACCGCGAAGCTGGCGAAGAACGCGAGCCACAGCCAGGTCTGCGCCTGGACCGGGAAATCGTAGGCCATCAGCGTCGGGATGTCGGTCGTGCCGGCCTCGTTGACCATCCACAGCATCGCGATCAGCATCACGACCGAGCCGAGCAGCGTGTAGAGGAAGAACTTGTAGGCCGCGTATATCCGGTTCGCCCCACCCCAGATGCCGATGATCAGGTACATCGGGATCAGGCCGGCCTCGAAGAAGATGTAGAACAGGAACAGGTCCTGCGCGGCGAACACGCCGATCATCAGCACTTCCATGAACAGGAAGGTCGCCATGTACTCGCCGACGCGCTTGTCGATCGAGTGGCTGGCGAGGATGCAGATCGGCATCAGGAATACGCTGAGGACGATCAGCATCAGAGCGATGCCGTCGATCCCGAGCGCCCACGAGAACTGGCCGAAGATCGGAGCACGCTCGACGAACTGCCATTGCGCGCCGCCGATATCGTAATTCGCCCACAGCAGGATGCCGAGGGCAAGGTCGATCAGCGTCGCCACCAGCGCTATCTGCCGCGCCGGCTTCTCGCCGACGAACAGGCAGGCGATCGCGCCGATCATCGGCACGAGCAGCATCACCGAGAGGATCGGAAAGCCCTCCATCAGAAAAGCACCCAGGTCACGGCGGCGACGAGGCCGAGCAGCATCACGAGCGCGTAGGTGTTCAGGTAGCCAGACTGCACGCGCCGTGCGAACACCGACCCTTGCTGCACGACCCATGCCGCGCCATCGGGCCCGAAGCGGTCGATGATGCCGACATCACCGCGCTTCCAGAACAGCCGGCCGAGCCAGAACGCCGGGCGGACGAACAGGAAGTGGTACAGCTCGTCGAAGTACCATTTGTTGTAGAGGAACCGGTAGACCGGGCCGAGCTGCTCGGCCATGCGCCCGGGAATCGACGGGTCGCGGATGTAGGCCATCCAGGCGACCAGCAAGCCGATCAGCATGACGATCGTCGCGGTCAGCTTCACCCACAGCGGCACCTCGTGCATCGCGTGCATCAGGTGCTCGTTCCAGGCGATCGAGCTGCCCCAGAAGCCCGCGTCCTCGAGGAACGCGTGGTGGAACACGAACCCGGCGAACACAGCGCCGACCGACAGAAGCGCCAGTGGCACGAGCATCGTCCACGGGCTCTCGTGCGGGTGATAACCCGCGGTTCCGTCACCATGCGCGGCATGGTGCGCATGATCGTCGTCTGCGTCCGCCGAGTGCTCCTCGTCGGGGCTCTCGTGGTGCCCGTGGACCGCGTGCTGGATGTGCTCGCTCTCGGCCCAGCGCGGCTTGCCCCAGAAGGTCAGGAACATCAGCCGCCACGAGTAGAAGCTCGTCAGCAGCGCAGCGAACGCGCCGAGCCAGAAGGCTGTACGTCCGATCTCGCTGCCACTGGCGAACGCCGCCTCGAGGATCGCATCCTTCGAATAGAACCCGGCAAAGCCGAACACCCCGAGCACGCCGACACCGGTAATCGCCAGCGTGCCGGCCATCATCGCCCAGAAGGTCAGCGGGATCTCCTTCCGGAGCGCCCCGTAGTAGCGCATGTCCTGCTCGTGGTGCATCGCGTGGATCACGCTGCCCGCGCCGAGGAACAGCAGCGCCTTGAAGAAGGCGTGCGTGAACAGGTGGAACATCGCCGCGCCGTAGGCACCGACACCCGCCGCGAAGAACATGTAGCCGAGCTGCGAGCAGGTGGAATAGGCGATGACCCGCTTGATGTCCCACTGCGTGGTGCCGACGGTGGCGGCAAAGAAGCAGGTCGCGGCGCCGATGAAGGTGACGAAGCCCAGCGCGACCGGGGCAGCCTCGAACATCGGAGACAGGCGGCAGACCATGAACACGCCCGCGGTGACCATCGTCGCCGCGTGGATCAGCGCCGACACAGGGGTCGGGCCCTCCATCGCGTCGGGAAGCCAGGTGTGCAGCCCGAGCTGCGCCGACTTGCCCATCGCGCCGACGAACAGCAGCAGGCACAGGATTGTCATCGTATCGAGCCGCATCCCGAGGAAGATGATGTGGCTGATGCCCTGCATCGCCGGCGCCGCGGCGAGGATCTCGGGGATCGACACGGTCTGGAACACCAGGAAGGTGCCGAAGATGCCGAGCATGAAGCCGAGATCGCCGACGCGGTTGACGACAAAGGCCTTGATCGCCGCGGCGTTGGCGCTCGGCTTGCGGAACCAGAAGCCGATGAGCAGGTAGCTGGCGAGGCCGACCCCTTCCCAGCCGAAGAACATCTGCACGAGGTTGTCCGCCGTCACGAGCATCAGCATCGCGAACGTGAACAGCGAGAGGTAGGCGAAGAACCGCGGCTGGTCCGGGTCCTCTTCCATGTAGCCCCACGAATAGAGGTGCACGAGCGCCGAGACGGTGGTGATCACCACCAGCATCACGGCGGTCAGTGCGTCGACGCGCAGCGCCCAGTCGAAGGTCAGCGCACCGCTCTCGACCCAGCGGAGTACCGGCACGACGGTTGCCTCGGCGTCGCCGGCAATGAAGCCGAGGAAGATCGGCCAGCTCAGCACCGCCGACAGGAACAGCGCACCGGTCGTGACGGACTTGGCGACGGTGTTGCCGATCGCACGGTTGCCGAGGCCCGCGACGATGGCCGCGAGCAAGGGCCCGAAGACGATGATCAGGATCGAGGGCACGCCTTATCCCTTCAGATGGTCGACGCTGTCGACCGCGATCGTGCCGCGGCTGCGGAAGTAGATGACCAGGATCGCGAGCCCGATCGCCGCCTCGCCGGCAGCGACGGTCAGCACGAACATCGCGAAGATCTGTCCGGTCAGGTCGCCGAGGAAGGCACTGAACGCGACCAGGTTGATGTTCACCGCGAGCAGGATCAGCTCGATCGCCATCAGGATGACGATGACGTTCTTGCGGTTGAGGAAGATGCCGAGCACGCCGAGTACGAACAGGATCGAGCTGACGAAGACGTAGTGTTCGATGCCGATCACAGCTGCACCCCCTGCCCGACCTCGGGCTTGGTGTTGACGACGGCTTCCTCGGGCCGGCGGGCGATCTGCTTGCCGATGTTCTGCTGCCCCCGCGGGGCGCGGGCGCCGCGGTGGGTCAGCACGATCGCCCCGACCATCGCCACCAGCAGGATGATGCCGGCAGTCTCGAACAGGAACAGGTAGCGGCCATAGAGCATCGCGCCGATGCTCTCGATGTTGCTCTCGCCGAGCAGCGGCGCTGCGGCGCCGTCGGGCGTGCCGAGCTCGAGTCCGCCGGCCTTGTAGGCGCCGATGCCGAAAATGAGCTCGGCGAGCAGCACCAGCGCGATGGCGATGCCGAGCGGGAAGTTCCTGATGAAGCCAGCGCGCAGCTCGGCGAAATCGATGTCGAGCATCATCACCACGAACAGGAACAGCACCGCGACCGCGCCGACGTAGACGATCACCAGCAGCATGGCGATGAATTCGGCGCCGACGATGACCATCAGGCCGGCCGCATTGAAGAACGCGAGAATCAGCCAGAGCACCGAGTGCACCGGGTTGCGCGCAAGGATCGTCATCGCGCCCGAGGCGATAACCAGAAAGGCGAACAGGTAGAAGGCGAGGAGCTGAATCATCTGGACGCGCGCCGCCTAGCGATAGGGCGCATCGGCTTCAAGGTTCGCGGCGATGGCGCGCTCCCACTTGTCCCCGTTGGCCAGCAGTTTCGCCTTGTCGTAGAGCAGTTCCTCGCGCGTCTCCGTGGAGTAGTCGAGGTTCGGCCCTTCGACGATCGCATCGACCGGGCATGCCTCCTGGCAGAAGCCGCAGTAGATGCACTTCGTCATGTCGATGTCGTAGCGCGTGGTGCGGCGGCTGCCGTCCTCGCGCGGCTCGGCCTCGATCGTGATCGCCTGCGCCGGGCAGATCGCCTCGCACAGCTTGCAGGCGATGCAGCGCTCTTCGCCGTTCGGATAGCGACGCAGCGCGTGCTCGCCGCGGAACCGCGGGCTGAGCGGGTTCTTCTCGTACGGGTAGTTGATCGTCGCCTTGGGCTTGAAGAAGTACTTCAGCGTCAGCCAGTGCGCCTGGATGAACTCCCACAGCGTGAACGACTTGATGAGCTGGGCGACGGTCATGCCGGCACTCCGTAACGGGTAAACATCAGCCAGCCGGAGACGAGCACCACGAACACCAGACTGAGCGGCAGGAACACCTTCCAGCCGAGGCGCATGAGCTGGTCATAGCGGAACCGCGGCACGGTCGCCTTGACCCAGCTGAAGATGAAGAAGAACAGGAATATCTTGGCGAAGAACCAGATCCAGCCGGGGATCAGATAGAGCGGCTCCCAGTCGAGCGGGGGCAGCCAGCCGCCGAAGAACAGGATCGCGTTGAGCGCGCACATCAAGAGCACGTTGGCGTACTCGCCAAGCCAGAAGAGCGCGAAGCTCATCGACGAGTATTCGGTCTGGTAGCCGGCGACGAGCTCCGATTCCGCCTCGGTCAGGTCGAACGGCGCGCGCGCGGTCTCGGCCAGCGAGGAGATCAGGAACACGACCCACATCGGGAACAGCAGCAGGTTGAAGGCGAACCCGTTCACCAGCCCGAGCCCGTGCCCGCGCTGCGCCTCGATGATGCCGTTGAGGTTGAACGTGCCGGCCCACAGCACCACGCAGATCAGGATGAAGCCGATCGAGACCTCGTAAGAGATCATCTGAGCAGCGGCGCGCATCGCACTGAAGAACGGGTACTTCGAGTTTGAAGCCCAACCCGACATGACGACGCCGTAAACACCGAGCGAGCTGATCGCGAGGATGTATAGCAGCCCGACGTTGATGTCGGCGAGGACCGCGCCCGCGTTGAACGGGATCACCGCCCAGGCCATCAGGGCGACGGTGAAGGTGATGATTGGCGCGATCAGGAAGATGCCCTTGTTCGCAGCCGCCGGGATGATCGTCTCCTGCAGGAACACCTTCAGGCCGTCGGCAAAGCTCTGCAGCAGACCGAACGGGCCGACGACGTTCGGGCCGCGGCGGAGCGCCATCGCCGCCCAGATCTTGCGGTCGACGTAGATGATCATCGCCACGGCCAGCATCAGCGGCAGCGCGATCAGCAGGATCCCGGCGATGGTCGCGACGAACCACGCCCATTCGTAGGTCATGCCGAGGGATTGGAAGAACTGGGTCACAGTCCCGTTTCCCCTTCATTCGTCATCCCCGCGGACCGGGGGGGCCAGTAGGAATCGGATCGCGCAGAAGGCGCAGAGGACGCGGAGAAGAACGGAGACATCTCTGCGTTCTCTGCGATCTCGGCGCGAAAATGTTCGGTTCCCGCATTCGCGGTAATGACGAAGGCTTGCATGCTCATTCCGCCGCCTCCGCCAGGTCCTCGCCGTGAAGCAGCTCGGCCGAGCAGCGCTGCATCGTCGGCGCCGCGCGGGCGATCGGGTTGGTCAGGTAGAAATCCTTGATCGGATAGCCGATCCTGCCCTCGGCCCTGGCCTTCGCGTCGGCCTTCGGCAGCGCACCGTAATCGGCCAGCCCCTCGCGGCCGAGCGACGGCACTTCGGCGATCATCGCTGCGCGCAGCTCGTCGAAGCTGTCGAAGCCGACCGTGACGCCGAA
>CALCBC010000055.1 GCA_937898525.1 uncultured Sphingomonadales bacterium | reverse complement strand
CACTTTCCTACAACGTACCAGTTATGTTCCATCCTGCCGGATGGACGACTCGCTCTTCGCGCGGCTCGGTTACGACCCTGTCCGCATTCACACCGCGCTCTGCGGCGGTCCCCCTCCTCCCGGTGGCGTCGTGCGGCTCTCGCCGCGGGCGACGCCGGCCGATACCGACGCCGAAACGTCGTCGCCCGGCACCGAGCCCGATCCTCCCCCGCCGGGGAAGGCGGACCAGCCCCGCGAAAGCGGGGAGGGTGGAGGCGCATCCGCGGCCTCGCCCGACACCGCGCCCGAACCCGCCCCGCCCGAACCGCCGCCAGAGGACGACCTCGCCTATGATCCGGGCGACCCGGCGTCGGACATGCACGCCTGGCTGGTTCACAACTGGCAGGCCATCGAGGCGCTCGAAGCGGCCGGCCGCCTGCCCGAGCTGGCCCCTCCGGCGTCCGATCCTGCGCCCGAGGCTGTCGGCGGACAGGTCCCCGCGCTGCCCCCACCACCGCGGCCGCCCGTGCGCGTGCGCAAGGGCGACCGCTGGACCAAGCCCAAGATGGCCGAATTCCTCCGCCAGCTCGCCGCGACCCACTCGGTCAGCGCCGCCGCGAGGGCGGTCGGCATGCACCGCCGCTCGGCCTACAAGCTGCGCGCGCGATTGAAGGGTCAGCCGTTCGACATCGCCTGGGAAGCCGCGTTCCGCCACGGCTACGACAACCTCGCCCACGCCGCGCTCGAGCGCGCGCTCAACGGCGTCGAGGTGCCGCATTACCACCAGGGCGAGCTGGTCGGGACTCACCGCAAGTACGACGAGCGCCTCACCGTCGCGCTGCTGGCGATGCGCAACCGCGCCGGCGCGCCGATGCTCGGGCGCTACGGCGCCGCCGCCGAATGGTGGGGCGATCGCTGGGATGCGCTGCTCGAACGGGTCGAGACCGGCGCGGTCGACTGGAGCGACGAGGCCGCCGCGCTTGGCGAGGCCGGGCTCGCCCGGCTCGGCGTGCCCGACACCGCGGCCGAAGCCGAGCGGATCATCGCCCGCAACCTGCCGGACGACCTGCCCGCCCGGAGGCGCTGACCCGATGCCCTGTTTTCCCGACACGGCGTGCCCCTGTGCCCTTCGCCTGCAAACGCGGGGAATCGCTGGCGAATCGCCGGGCCCGGCTAAGGGCACAGGGTGTGCCTTGTGGGCCCATCCTGCCCGGCACGGGGAGGGCAGCCATCCGCTCAGCGCATGGGGGAGCGGCGCTCCCCAGGTCGGCCAACCTTCGCCCCTCACCCCGCTTCGTCACCCTGAACGTGTTTCAGGGCCCATCGGGCCGCACCCGCGCAGTCCGGGGGAAGGGCACGGCCTCGATCCCGGAACGATGCGGCCTCGCTGCGGGCCGGGCCTTCGAACCAGTGGCGCCGCGCCGGCGGAGAAATCGCCCCTGGACCGGGTTCAGGCTGACGCTGAGGGACGCGAGGAAACCGGACCTCGCATCCGTGCAATGCCCCGGACGATCGAGGGGTCAGGCGATCACCCCGTAGAGGTCGTGCGCGTCCGCGTCCTCGACCGTCACCTGCACGAAGTCCCCCGGCTTCACCCCCGCCGGCACGTTGCGCAGGAACACCTGCCCGTCGATCTCGGGCGCATCCGCCTGGCTGCGGCCGGTGGCGCCGATATCGCCGTCCTCGTCGGGCTCGCCGACCTCGTCGATGATCACCGGCAGCGTGCGGCCAACCTTGGCGGCGAGCTTCTCGGCGCTGATCCGCTCGGTCAGTGCCATCAGCCGGGCGTAGCGCTCTTCCTTGACCGGCTCGGGCACCGGGTCGGGCAGCGCGTTGGCCGCGGCGCCGGCGACCGGCTCGAAGCGGAACGCGCCGACGCGGTCGAGCCGCGCGTGGTCGAGCCAGTCGAGCAGGTACTCGAAGTCCTCCTCGGTCTCGCCGGGGAAGCCGACCACGAAGCTGCTCCGGATGGTGAGGTCCGGGACGATCTCGCGCCACGCACGGATCCGCTCGAGCACTTTCGCCTCGTTCGCCGGCCGCTTCATCGCCTTGAGCACTTTCGGGCTCGCGTGCTGGAACGGGATGTCGAGGTACGGCGTCAGCAGCCCCTCGGCCATCAGCGGCATCACCGCGTCGACGTGCGGGTAGGGATAGACGTAGTGCAGCCGCACCCAGGGGACCTCGCCCTCGGGCGTGCGCAGCTGGCCGAGCTCGCGCGCGAGGTCGGTCATGTGCGCGCGCACCGGGTGGCCCTTCCACATCCGCTCCTCGTGGCGGATGTCGACGCCGTAGGCGCTGGTGTCCTGGCTGATCACCAGCAGCTCCTTCGTGCCCGCGGCGACCAGCTTCTCGGCCTCGCGCAGCACCGCGTCGACCCGCCGGCTGGCGAGCTTCCCGCGCAGCTGCGGGATGATGCAGAAGGCGCACGAGTGATTGCAGCCCTCGGAAATCTTCAGGTAGCTGTAGTGCCGCGGGGTCAGCTTGATCCCGCCCATCTCGTCGAGCGCCTGCGGGATCAGGTCGACGTAGGGCCCCTGCGTCGGCGGCGCGGCCTCGTGCACTGCCTCGACCACCTGCTCGTACTGGTGCGCGCCGGTCACCGCGAGCACTTGCGGGAAGCGCGCGCGGATCGTCTCGGCCTCCTCGCCCATGCAGCCGGTCACGATCACCCGCCCGTTCTCGGCGATTGCCTCGCCGATCGCCTCGAGGCTCTCCTCCTTGGCCGAATCGAGAAAGCCGCAGGTGTTGACCACGACCACGTCGGCCCCGGCGTAATCGGCACTCATCGCGTAGCCGTCGGCGCGCAGGCGCGTCAGGATGCGCTCGGAATCGACCAGCGCCTTGGGGCAGCCGAGCGAGACCATGCCGACCTTCTTCGCTTCCGGGATGGAGCGAGCTTCGGGAGTTGCGGGTGTCACGATGGCGGCGCCCCTACACCCGTTGCCTGCCTTAGGCTAGGGCGGAGGCGAAGCGGCGCGGGAGCAGATCATGGGACCCCTGAACTGGACGGCGATCGTGCTCGCCACGCTGGCGTTCTTCGCCGTCGGCGCGCTGTGGTACTCGGTGCTGTTCGGCAAGGCCTGGCAGAAGGCCGCCGGCCTCAGCGACGAGCAGCTCGCGACGGGCGCCAACATGCCGCTGATCTTCGGCCTCTGCCTGCTGCTCGAGTTCGTCGTCGTGCTGATGCTCGGCCACCTGTTCGCCCGCGTCCAGCCCAGTGACCGGGCGATGATGATGATGGCCACCGGCTTCGGCCTCGCGGTGATGAGCCCGGCGATCGGCATCACCTACCTCTACATGCGCAAACCGCTGAAGCTGTGGCTGATCGACGCCGGCCACTTCACGCTCGGCATGGCGACCGTGGGGCTGGTGTTCGTGCTGCTGGACTGAGCGAACCCCTTCCCCCTCGATGGGGGAAG
>CALCBC010000054.1 GCA_937898525.1 uncultured Sphingomonadales bacterium | reverse complement strand
GGCGGCGCTCGCCGGACTGCAGCTCGGCAATGCGACGTGGTTCGTGATGGCCGGCCTCGGGCTCGGCGCGCTCGCATTGACCTGGCCCGGAGCCTTCACCGTGCTGACGGCCGCCGGCGCGCTCTACCTGGCCTGGCTCGGCTTCAACGCCTGGCGGCACGCCGGCGCGGACAGGCCCCGTGCCGCACGCCGCACTTCGCGCTACGCCCTGCGCGACAGCCTGGCGGTCTCGCTGAGCAATCCCAAGTCGCTGGTCTATGTCCTCGCCCTGTTGCCGCCGTTCGTCGACGCCCGGCAGCCGGTCGCACCCCAGCTGGCCATTCTCGCCGCGATCGCGATCACGCTCGATCTCACCGTCGGCTCGGTCTACGTGCTGGCCGGGGGCGGGCTTTCGGCGGCCATGAACCGGCCGGGCGTGCGGCTGTGGTTCGAGCGGGCGGTCGGCGTGGTCTTTCTCGTGCTCGCCGCGGCGGTCCTTGCAGAACTCGTTCACCGCTCGGGCGCCGTCACGTGAGGCGCGCCTGGCCGTTCGACCAGGTGGCGCTGGCCCTGTTCGTCTCAGGCGCGCTCCTTCTCGCGGGGCGCGGTTGGCTTGCCGATCATCCGCAGCACAACCCCTGGGCCCCGCTCGACCTGCGCGATCCGCCGGGCTGGGCCACCCAGCGCAAGCTGGCAGCCTTGCGGGGCGATCCCGCGGAATGCCGCGAGGTGCTTGAGCGCAGCGGTGCAGCTTTCGAGGTACTGCCCGGACAAGGCGAAGGCCCCTGTCTTCGCGACGACCGGACGGTCCTCACCGAAGCACCGCTCGATCCCGCTCCACCGCCGACGACCTGCGCGATCGGCGCCGGGTTCAAGCTCTGGCTACGGCAGGGCGTGCAACCCGCTGCCCGCGAGCTGCTGGGGGCGAACGTGGCGCGGATCGAGCACCTCGGTGCCTACAGCTGCCGCAGACTCTACGGCCAGCGGGAAGGACGCTGGAGCGAGCACGCTACCGGCAACGCGATCGACATCGCGGCCTTCGTCCTCGACGACGGCAGGCGCATCAGCGTCGCGGGAAGCTGGGCAGGGGCGGGCCCGGAAGCCGCCTTCCTGCGCCGCGCGCGCGACGAGGCCTGCCGGGCGTTCGGAACCGTGCTTTCTCCCGACTACAATGCCGCGCACGCCGATCACTTCCATCTCGACCAGGCGGGGCGATCGTTCGGAGGAGTGTGCCGTTAGGATTGCGGCGAAAGGGAACATTAACGGTAGGCACCCAACGTTGCCGCATGGCCAGGTCCAAAACCGCAGCTCTTTCGAACCGCATCGAACATGCGCGCGATGATTCGCGCCATCGTGTCAGCCTCGAGGCTCGGTGCCGGGCCGCCGACCGCGAGGTTCAGGATGTCCTCGTCATGGATCTCGGGCGAACCGGCTGCCGCCTGCTCGGTGTCGCTGCCGGCGTTACCAAGAACGACCCGCTGCAGCTCTGGCTTGGCGAAGCCGGCCCGTTCGCGGCGCGGCTGTGCTGGGTGAAGCGAGGCTCGCTCGGTGTGGAATTCGAGGAGGCGCTCGATGAAGCGCTCGTTAGCCGGTTGGCGCAAGCCGCTGCTGAGCCTAATGTGGTCGCCATCCGCAGGCCCAGGGCGGGCTAGCGGTTGGGCAGCGCGATAGGGGGTTGGGCTCGGGCGGAGCTTAATCCAACGGTTAGACTTCGGTCTTACCGAGGCCAAAACTCAAACGGGACGGGCGCCATGAAACACTGCCTGATCGTCGACGACTCGCGCGTGATCCGCAAGGTCTCGCGCCACATCGTCGAAGGGTTCGGGTTCGAGGTCGATGAAGCCGAGAATGGGCTGGAGGCGCTGGAGAAGTGCCGCGAGACCATGCCCGACCTGGTCCTCCTCGACTGGAACATGCCCGTGATGAGCGGTATCGAGTTCATCGTGGCCCTGCGCGAGATGGACGGCGGCGACCGGCCGAAGGTCGTGTTCTGCACCACCGAGCACGACGTCGCCCACGTCCGTGAGGGGATCGCCTCGGGGGCGGACGAGTACGTGATGAAGCCGTTCGACCACGATACGCTCCAGGTGAAGCTGGCGCGGATCGGGCTTGCGTGATCCTTGCAGTGCGGTTCTTCCGACAAACTTAGCGAGGTGATTTCAAGTTGATCGAGATCGAAGTCCAGAACGAGACTCACCAGAGCCAGGTCCAGCTCAAGTTCCTGGTCGTGCCGCGCATCGGCGAGGGCATCCGGCTGCAGGAGCCCGACGGCTCGTGGGCCTCGTACGACGTGCTCGACCTCTGGTACCAGCGCGCGCAGTACGGTGACGTCTGGGTCCCGTACATCCACGTGCGAATGACGCCGCCGAGCGAGGACTTCGGGGCGGTCCTGCGCCCCGACTTCACCCAGCGCCCGGCCGTCGACGCCGGGGGTGATTACTAGGGCCTAGACAGGCTCGAGCGCGTAGCCGGCCGACCGGACCGTACGGATGGGGTCGCGCCCGTCGTCGAGCGCGATCGCCTTGCGCAGCCGGCGGATGTGCACGTCGACCGTGCGTTCCTCGATCTCGCTGTCAGTCCCCCACACCGCGTCGAGCAGCTGGCTGCGCGAGAATACGCGGCGCGGGTGCTCCATGAAGAACTTGAGCAGACGATATTCGGTCGGGCCGATCCGCAAGGGGCGGCCGCGACGCTCGACCCGGTGGGCCACCGGATCGAGCCTGAGATCGCCCGCTTCGATCGTCTCGCCGGCGAGCGCGGGGCGCACGCGTCGCAAGACCGCCGAAACGCGCGCGAGCAACTCGCGGGGGGAGAACGGCTTGGTCACGTAATCGTCCGCACCGGTTTCGAGCCCGCGCACGCGGTCGTCCTCGGCTTCGCGCGCCGTCAGCATGATGATCGGCACATGCGCGGTCGCCTTGTCGCGGCGCAGCCGCCGGCAGACCTCGATCCCGCTTGTGCCTTCGATCATCCAGTCGAGAATCACGAGGTCGGGCGTCTCCTCGGAAGCGTAGATCAGCGCTTCGTCGCCGTCCGCGGTGACGCGAACGTCGTAGCCCTCGTTCGCGAAGCGGTATTCGAGCAGCTCGGCCAGCGCCTGGTCGTCCTCGACCAGCAGCAGCTTGGGCGACGTCACGATTCGCATCCTCCGGTCACGACGCTGTCGTCATAAGTCGGTTTTGCGGCAGTTTTGTTTCAACTCTCGCGGTCGGGCGGATAAGTGCCGACGGCGGCGTAGTGGACCATCTCGGCGATGTTGGTTGCGTGGTCGCCGATCCGCTCGAGGTTGCGCGCCACGAACAGCAGCTCGGCCGCGCTGCTGATCGTCGCCGGGTTCTCGACCATGAAGCTGACCAGGTTGCGGAACACGCTGTCGTAGAACGCGTCGACCTTGGCGTCGCGCTCGATCACCTCGCGCGCCAGAACCGGGTCGCGTGCAGCATAGGCGGTCAGCACGTCGTGGACCATCTCTGCGGCGAGCTCGGCCATTGCCGGGATCAGCGTCAGCGGCTCGAACCGGCTGCGGTCCTTGATGCGGTTGACGCGCTTGGCGATGTTCTTCGCGTAGTCGCCGATGCGCTCGATCACCCCCCCGATCTTGAGCGCGGCGACGATCTCGCGCAGGTCGTCGGCCATCGGTGCGCGCAGGGCGAGCGTCCGCACGGCCATCGCGTCGACCTCGCTCTCGAGCGCGTCGAGCTTCTTGTCGCGGGCGACGACCTCCTGGCTGAGCGCCTCGTCGCCCCTGACCAGCGCGCGCATCCCTTCCTCGATCGCCAGCTCGGCGAGCCCGCCCATTTCGGCGATCAGGCCGCGCAGCCGGGTGATGTCCTCGTCGAATGCCTTGACCGTGTGCTCTGCCATCGCCCGTGATCCTATCCGTAGCGGCCGGTGATGTAATCCTTGGTCCGCTCTTCGCGGGGATTGGTGAAGATTTCCGAGGTCTCGCCGTATTCGACCATCCGCCCGAGGTGGAAGAACGCGGTGCGCTGCGACACGCGCGCGGCCTGCTGCATCGAGTGGGTGACGATGACTATCGCGTAGCGACCGCGTAGTTCGTCGATCAGCTCTTCGATCCGGGCGGTGGCGATCGGATCGAGCGCCGAGCACGGCTCGTCCATCAGGATCACCTCGGGCTGCACGGCGATCGCACGGGCGATGCACAGCCGCTGCTGCTGCCCGCCGGAGAGCGCGGTGCCCGAATCGTCCAGGCGGTCCTTGACCTCGTCCCACAGGCCGGCCCGCCGCAGCGCCTTCTCGACGATCGCCTCGAGCTCGCTGCGGTTGCCGGCGAGGCCGTGGATGCGAGGGCCATAGGCCACGTTCTCGAAGATCGACTTGGGGAACGGGTTGGGCTTCTGGAATACCATGCCGACCCGGGCGCGCAGCTGCACGACGTCCATGTTCGAGCGGTAGATATCCTCCCCGTCGAGTTCGATCGTGCCTTCGACCCGCGCGCTGGCGATCGTGTCGTTCATTCGATTGAGCGCGCGCAGGAAGGTCGACTTGCCGCAGCCGGACGGCCCGATGAAGGCGGTCACGTATTCGCGCGGGATGTCGATAGTGACCGAGTCCACGGCCTTCTTGTCGCCGTAGAACACGGAGACGTCGCGCGCGCGCATCTTCGGCTCGGGGATGGTCGGTTCGGTCACCATGTCTTCTCGAAACGGTTGCGGAGGTAGATGGCGAGTGCGTTCATCGCCAGCAGGAACCCCAGGAGGACGATGATCGCGGCGCTGGTCCGTTCGACGAACCCGCGGTCGATCTCGTCGGACCACAGGAAGATCTGCACCGGCAGCACGGTCGCCGGGTCGGTCAACCCGTCCGGCGGCGTGGCGACGAAGGCGCGCATGCCGATCATCAGCAGCGGCGCGGTCTCGCCGAGCGCGCGGGCCATGCCGATGATCGTGCCCGTGAGGATGCCGGGCAGCGCCAGCGGCAGCACGTGGTGGAACACGACCTGGATCGGCGAGGCGCCAAGCGCCATCGCCCCGTCGCGGATCGACGGGGGCACGGCCTTGATCGCGTTGCGCCCGGCGATGACGATCACGGGCATGGTCATCAGTGCCAGGGTCATGCCGCCGATCAGCGGCGCCGAGCGCATGTTCGGGAACAGTGTCAGGAATACTGCGAGCCCCAGCAGGCCGAAGATGATCGAGGGCACCGCGGCAAGATTGTTGATCGAGACCTCGATCAGGTCGGTCCAGCGGTTCCGCGGCGCGTATTCCTCGAGGTAGAGCGCGGCGAGCACGCCGATCGGGAAGGCGAGGGCGAGCGTCACCAGCATCGTCAGCATCGAGCCCTTGAGCGCGCCCCAGATACCGACCAGCTGCGGATCGGTGGCATCCGACCGGGTGAGGAACCCGGGGTCGAATTCCCCGGAAAGAGCACCCTGTTCGGCAAGCCGGCGCGCGAGCGGCTGAAGTGCCGGCTGGCCGTCGCCGGAGAAGGCCGAGGCGAGGTTCTTGCCGACGGGAAGCGCGAACTCCGCTCGTCCCTGCAACACGGCAGGGTCGTCGGCGACGGCCGCCGCGACCGTTCGCCAGGCGTCGCTGGACAGCTGGGCAGCAGCCTCCTCCCCAAAGGCCTCGGATGCGCTGAACCGGACGAGATCGGGCAGGCCCTGCCGTTCGAGGGCGCGCGCGACCTCGGCTTCGCCGACACCCGGAGGCAGCGAAAGACCGACGGTGGTGAAGTCGACCGGAACCCTCAGGGTCGTCCGCTGGAAGCCGCCGATCCCGTTGACCGTCATCGTCACCAGCAGGAACGCTAGCACCGCGACCGAGAACAGCACCGCCGCAAGGCCAAGCAGTCGGAAGCGGCGTTCGGCCGCGTAGCGCTTCCTGAGGCGCGCCTCGAAGGCCGCGGTGCGGGTCGGGGCGAGGGCGTCACTCATAGGCTTCGCGGAACCGCCTGACGACGCGCAGCGCGATGACGTTGAGCGCCAGGGTTACAAGGAACAGCACGAAGCCGAGCGCGAACGCGCTCAGTGTTGCCGGGTGGTCGAAGCTGCCTTCGCCGGTCAGCATGGCGACGATCTGGAAGGTCACCGTGGTCATGGCCTCTAGCGGGTTGGCGGTCAGGTTGGCCGTGGCGCCCGCGGCCATGACCACGATCATCGTCTCGCCAATCGCCCGGCTGATCGCCAGCATCACGCCGGCGACGATCCCGGGGAGCGCGGCGGGGACCAGCACCCGGCGGATCGTTTCGCTGGTCGTGGCACCGAGCGCGAGGCTGCCGTCGCGCATCGCCTGGGGCACGGCGGCGATCGAATCGTCGGCCATCGACGAGACGAAGGGAATGATCATCACCCCCATCACCAGCCCGGCTGCGAGCGCGCTCTCGCTCGAGGCATTGGCGATGCCGACGGCCAGCGCGAGGTCACGCACGAACGGTGCCACGGTCAGCGCTGCAAAGTAGCCGTAGACCACGGTGGGCACCCCGGCGAGGATCTCGAGCGCCGGCTTGAGCACCTTGCGCGCGCGCCGGTCCGCGTACTGCGTCAGGTAGATGGCGCTCATCAGCCCGAGCGGGATGGCGACGACCATGGCGATGACCGCGCCGATGTAGATCGTGCCCCAGAACAGCGGCAGCGCGCCGTAGCGCGACGGGTCGGGGTTCTCGGCGTTGCTCATCGGGTCGGGGCCCCAGTGGGTCCCGAACAGGAAATCGACCGGGCTGACCATTCCGAAGAACCGCACCGTCTCGAACACCAGGCTGACGAAGATCCCGAGCGTGGTCAGGATCGCCACCAGCGACGCGAGGAGCAGCAGGGCCATCACGCCGCGTTCCACCTTGTGGCGGGCCGCGAAGTCCGGCTTCAGGCGCAGAAACCCCCAGGCACCGCCGGCAAACGCGATCGTCAGCGTCGCGGCGAGGCCGATCAGGTCGTAGCGCGCGATCGCCTCGCGGAACGGCTCGACCAGGCCCTGCGCGGCGGGATTGAACACCCCCGGCGCCGCGCCGATGGCGACACTGCGCGCCTCGCCGAGGATCGTGTCGCGCTGGAAGCCGAACGGCGGCAGGGCAGCGGCCTCTGGCGACGCCAGCACCGACTGCATCACGAGCTGCGGCGACACGGCGCTCCACAACAGCCCGAACAGCAGCACCGGCACCGCGATCCACAGCGCCACGTACCAGGCGTGGTAGTTCGGCAGCGCCGCCAGCCGCCCCTCGGGCGCGGCGCGGCGAAAGCTCCACGCGCGCGCCCGTGCCGCGAGCCAGCCGACGAGGCCGAGGCCCAGGGCCAGCAGGAACAGGAACGCGGGCGACATCGGCCGGGCAGGGCCCTAGTCGAGATCGGCCGCGGTGAGCGGGGTGAATTCGCGCGCCGCGGCTTCGCTCCGCGCCGCGACGTCGTCGGGATTCGCCACCAGGCCGATCGCCGTCAGCGGGCCGTTGCGCCCCCACGACTTGGCCCATTCGGCAACGAACTCGCGCAAGCCGCGGATCGCATCGAGGTGGGCGTTCTTGACGTAGATGTAGAGCGGCCGCGCCCCGGGATATTCAAATGCGGCGACGGTTTCGTAGGTGGGTTCGACGCCGTTCATGGTGAGGCCCTGGACCTTGTCGGCGTTCTCCTCGAGATAGGAGAAGCCGAACACGCCAACGGCGTTCGGATTGCTCTCGATCTTCTGGACGATCAGGTTGTCCTGCTCGCCCTGGTCGACGTACTTTCCGTCGGACCTGATCTCGGTGCAGAGCTGCTCGTGGCGATCCTTGTCGGTTTCCTTGAGCGCCTTCATCGCGGCATCGCTTTCGCATCCCGGGATCAGCACCAGCTCCTTGAGCGCATCGCGCGTGCCCGAGGTGGAAGGCGGACCGTAGACCAGGATCGGCAGGTCGGGCAGCGACGGATCGACGTCGCGCCAGGTCTGCGCGGTCTGCTCCCGGCCGAACGGGCGTGCCGCAAGCGCGCGGTAGACGATTTCCGGCGTCAGGTTCAGCCGGATGCCGTCCCGCGCCGAGGCGAAGGCGAGGCCGTCGAGCCCGACCTGGATCTCGGTGATCTCGGTCACGCCATTGGTTTGGCAGGTCGCGAACTCGCTGGCCTTCATGCGCCGCGAAGCGTTGACGATGTCGGGGTGGCTGGCGCCGATGCCGGCGCAGAACAACGCGATGCCGCCGCCAGTCCCGGTCGCCTCGATGATCGGCGAGCCGAGCTCCGGGTTCGAACGGGCGAAGTTCTCGGCCACCAGCTTGGCGAACGGGTAGACGGTCGACGAGCCGACCACGGTGACCGACTGGCGGGTACCTTCGCCAGCCCCGCCGCAAGCCGCAAGGGAGACCGCGCACAGCGCGGCGAGGACGGATCGCAGATACATGGTCATGGTGATCCCCTGAAGATTTTCCGATCTGCTAGGCACGGTCTGTTACGGTCTGACGACAGATTCCCGACACGAGCCGGTCACAACCAGGGCGGCGGACCGCGGGCTGAAGGTGTGCGGGCATCAGAAATCCACCTGCGCCCGCAGGCCCAGCGTATCGACCTGGTAGTCCCGCTCGGTGCCCGACGGCACCGCGGCGCCATCGATCCACAGGTGCCCGTAGTTGACGAGAAACCGCACGCGGTCGGTCGGCATCCAGATTAGCGACAGCCCGGCGAGTTGCTGGGTGCCCCCGGCGATCGCGCCATCGTCGAGGTCGAGCCGGTCGTAGCGCGCATTGAGCTGGACCGCGCCGATGCCGCCCTCCGTGATCGGGTGAACCGGCTTGACCCGGTCGAACGCGCCTTCTTCGTACGCGGTCGTGTCGCCGGGCGTGAGCAGCACACCAATTTCGAGATAGCCGCCCGAGAATGTCGGATCGCCGATGCCGGTGCGCAGCGGCGTCATCACGTGCCCTTCCGCCACGGCATGGAAAGGTCCGCGGAGATAGGCCAGCTCGACGCCAAAATTGCGCTCGCCGGAGGCCGTGAAGCTGCCGGTATCGACGAGGCGTCCGTCGGTCATGTGCAGGAACGGCCGCGCGCGATAGCGCACGGTCGCCCCCGGGTGTCTGAGATCGCGGTAGTGGGCCGAGCCGCCGAGGTGGAGTGTCCCGCCAGCGACGTCCGGGCTGAAGACGACCCGGGCGTCGACGCTGAAGCTGTCGCTGTCGTCCTCGCCGAAGTCCTGCGCGTTCTCGGCAAAGATGCCGAGCTGCACGAGCAGATCGCCGCCCGAATAGGTGCCGCTGAGCCCGACGCGGCGCTCGAAGCCGAAGGCCGAGGTGAACGCGGCACGCTCCATCATCGCGGTGAAGAGATCGCTGGTCAGCTCGTCGAGGCCGCCGAACGGCTTGTGGTGCCCGAGCGTGAAGGTGAGCGCGTCGCTCGCCTGGTAGGTCAGGAAGACGTCGGTCAGCTCGACGCTCGAGCCCTCGACGGCGGGGGCGAAGTCGGCTTCGATCCGATAGCCGAAGTTCCCGGGCAGGTCGCCCTGCACGCCGAGGAAGGCCCGGCGAACTTCCGTCGCGGTTCCGAAGTCGCCGCTGGCGACGCCGCCCGGGACGTCGATCGTCCCGGCATCGACCTGCAGCCGCCCGCGCGGTTTCAGAGTGACGCCTCCGGTGGAAATTTTCGGGAGGGCCGCTTTGCGGGATGGATCGGGTGTCGATGCCGATGGAGACGGCGGGCCCTGCTCCTGCTGCGCCAGCGCCGGGAATGGAACCAGCACCGAGCCGGCAAGAATCAGGGAAAGCGGGTGACGCACGAATGAAATCCCGATGTGACGGACCGGTTGCCGTCGCGTGTCCGCGCTATGTCCCTGCCATTGCAGTTTTATGACACCGCGAACGGTTTTCCGCGGCCTTTGTGCCGTCAGCCTTCGCCGGGAGTTCGGTCGTCTTGCTCCGTCAGAGGGAGTCGCACCGTCACCGTGGTCCCATCGCCCAGCACGCTGTCGATGTCGAGCCGTCCGCGGTGACGCTCGACGATGTGCTTGACGATCGCCAGGCCGAGACCGGTTCCGCCCGCAGCGCGGCTGCGGCCAGGGTCCGTGCGGTAGAAACGCCGCGTCAGGTGCGGCAGGTGCTCGGGCGCGATTCCCTCGCCGCGGTCCCTGACCGTGAGCACGGCCATGTCGCGCTCTCCGGGGGCGACGCTGACCGAGACTTTCGATCCGGGCTCGCCGTACTTGAGCGCGTTGTCGACGAGGTTGCGGACCAGCTGCTCGAGCTGCCTGCGGTCTCCCCGGACGGCCAGATCATCCGCTCCGCCGAGCCATTCGATCCGGTCCTGCCGGTCGGGTCCGGCCGCGTCACGCGCCGCCTGCTGGACGAGCCCGGCGAGCTTGACCGTATCGCGCGGCAGGTCGTGCTTCTCGGCTTCGACAACCGACAGCGACATCAGGTCGCTGACGAGGTTCTGCAGCCGCCTGGCCTCCTGCAGCACGACTCCCTGGAAACGCCCGGCGCGCTCGGGAGCGATCGCCTCGCCGCTGTCGATCAGCGTTTCCATGTAGCCGATGATCGAGGCCAGGGGCGTGCGCAGTTCGTGGCTGGCGTTGGCGACGAAGTCGGTATGCGCACGGCTCACGTCGGCCTCGGCCGTGCGGTCGACCAGCTCGACGAGGCTGTAGCGCTCGTCGATCGCGTAGCGAGTCATCTGCCAGACGCTGCGCGGGTCGGTCAGGCCCTGCACCGTTTCGGTGCCGTCCCGCGCGCGGGTCAGCAGGTCGACCGCGGCCGGATGCCGAAACGCGACGCGCGCGTCCTGCCCGAGGATGTGCGCGCCGAGCGCCGTGCGCGCGGCCGCGTTGGCGATGATGATGCGGCTGTCATCGAGCACCAGCATCGGCAGGCCGAAGGGTTCGATAAGGTCGTGCAGGCCCGCCGGAGTCAGCTGGACGCCATCGCCCTGGGTGGGCGAGCGGTCCTCCGGCGGCGGCGTCGCCAGCCAGAGCGAGGCGATCCACACCACCAGCGCCGCGCCCGTCAGCCAGACACTGGTCCCGCCCGCGATCAGCAGCGCGCCGGTGACGAGCGCGATCGCTATTCCGGCGGCGGGAAGGGAACGGCCGTGCAGCATCGCGGACTGCCTTACCGGCCCCATGTTACAGCTGCCAGCGCCGGGGCCTGTGCCAGTTCGGAACTTCGGTAATTCTTCACGCTCCGCAGGCCGGAAATGGCTATGAGGGGATGGCGTGGCATTCCGCCGGAATGGAGGCTGCATGGCGTTGCCGCTGTTGAAGTTCGTCCCCGCCCTCGTGCTGCTCGGCCTCGCCGCCCCGTCGGCGGCGCTCGACGAGATAGTCGACAAGCGCGGGTGGCAGCAGGTCGATTTCGCGCAATCCGGCCAATGCCGGGCCGAAGTGCGCGGCAACGGCCATTTCTACCGCATCGCCGGCGCTGGCATGGAACCGGGCGAACGCGTGCTGGTCATGCTTCGCAACGAGGACCTGAGACCACTTCAGTACCACCTCGTCGCCAACGGCAACGGCATGTGGCGTGAGTTCTACGTGCCGTTCGTCTGGCATCTCGAGGGCGGGGTGGTTTCCGTCAGCGTGCAGAGCTCGCGCTGCAGCCTCGCCTTGTCCTTCCCCTGGCAGAGGCGGCGCGCGTGACCATCCGGCGAATCGAGCCCGGGCCGCGGATGAGCCAGGCGGTGGTCCACGGCGGCGTCGTCTACCTCGCCGGCCAGGTCGGCGCGCCGGGCGCGAGCGTCGCCGAGCAGACCCGCGCCGTCCTCGCCCAGGTCGACCGCCTGCTGGCGGAGGCCGGTTCGGACAGGTCGCGCCTGCTGTCGGCGACGATCTGGCTCGCCGACATCGCCGACTTCGCCGAGATGAACTCGGTGTGGGAAGCGTGGATCGATCCCGCCAACCCGCCTGCCCGTGCGACCGGCGAATGCCGCCTCGCCGCGCCCGAGTTCAAGGTCGAGATCATCGTTACCGCCGCCTGCCGCTGACGCCTGTGGTTTTGGTCCGACTCGAAAGGTGCGGCCTGGCCGTCTGGGCGAGCGCATACTCTGAGGCCGCGTTCGTATGGAAGTCACGCAGCCGGCGTCGGCCGGCCTTCCGGCTGGATGTTCGGCGATCGGGCGACGGGGGCCAAGGGCGAGGTTGCTGCCTGAGCAGGCGTCAGGCCGCACTCGCGCGCCTGCCAGCTGTCTCGTCACTCGACAGCGCGCTGCCTGTCCGAAGAACGGACTGCGATCGCTTCTCTTCCGGGCCCGACCCGACGCTGGGAAAAGTCCTCGCCTGGACTTGATCGAAAGGGATGCGATGGGGTCTGAAAAATGGTGCCAACCAACGACTGTTCTCTGACGACGCACGCAAGGGGGAAGCGGTATGCGGCTCTTACCGTCACGCTATTTCATCATCGGCTCGGCACTCACCGGCTGCTCTCTGTTCGGCATGGAGCCCGCCTCGGCCCAGACCACGGTGGACTGCCACGATTTCAGCACCGCGCCGGGAATGGCGCAATCGGACAATTCTCTCTCCTGCGGTGGCGCGGGGAAGGTCGCGGGGGCTGACAACTGGGTCCTGGTCGGATTTGGTACGGTCGCAGGCGACAATAGCGTCGTCGTCGGTTACGCGGCCACTGCACGGGGCAGCAACAGCGTTGCGATTGGCGAGACGGCGACGGCAGACGCGGCGAACGCGATGGCCGTTGGGCAATCTGCGGCCGCGAATGCCATGAATGCGACCGCCATAGGCCAGGATTCGACGGCTGGCGCGAACGGCACGGCAGTGGGCCAGCTCTCGAGGTCGGGCTCTGGAGGTTCGGCCCTCGGCGTCGGCAGCTCCGCAACCGGAACGAATTCCGTCGCGATCGGCTACAACACTGGCGCGACGGCCGGGAACGCAATCGCGCTCGGTGCGAGCGCCACGGCGAGCGCACTCAATTCGGTGGCGATCGGATCGGGTTCGCTGGCGGACGAGCAAAACACCGTATCCTTCGGTACCGCCACGATGAGACGGCGGCTCGTCAACCTGGCGCCCGGCGTGGGCGATAATGACGCGGCGACCCTGGGCCAGCTTAACACAGCCGCAAATGTGCTCGATGGCCGGCTGACAACGGCGGAGGGGGGCATAGTCGGCCTCGACGGCCGCGTGACGGCTCATGACAGCGACATTGCGGGGCTCGACTCCCGTCTGGGCACCGCCGAGGGCGATATTGCCAGTCTCGCCACCCGCCTGGGCACCGCCGAAGGCGATATCGCCGGTCTCGGCACGCGACTGGGGACTGCCGAGGGCGATATTGCCGGCCTCGGCACGCGGCTGGGCACTGCCGAGGGCGATATCGCCGGCCTCGGCACGCGA
>CALCBC010000053.1 GCA_937898525.1 uncultured Sphingomonadales bacterium | reverse complement strand
AGCGGCGCGCGGCGATTACGAATGCGATAGAGGTAGCGCCGGCCGATGCACGAGAAGCGCGCGTGCCAGTCGTCGGGCTTCACCTCGCAGGCGAGCACGGCGATCGGTTCGGGCCGCAGCACCGCGTTGAGCGCTTCCATCAGCCGGAACGGCGTCAGGTCCTTCTCGATGTCGACGTGGCTGACCATCGCGAGTGCGTGGACCCCGCTGTCGGTTCGCCCCGCGCTGTGCATCGTCACGCTCTCGCCGGTGATTTCGCGCACCGCCCGCTCGACCGATTCCTGCACCGAGGGCCCGTGCCCCTGGCGCTGCAGGCCCATGTAGGGGCCGCCGTCGAACTCGAGCGTGAGGGCGAAGCGGGTCATCTCCGCACCTCGACACCACGCGCGTGAGACGTCACGGCAGCACCGTCCCCGGCGCCACGGGGCGCCCGCGCAGGAACTCCTCGGTCGTCATCGCCGGCTTGCCCGCGCGCTGGAGGACCAGCGGGCGGATTGCTGCGTCGCCGCAGGCGATCGTGAACGCGTCATCGAGCACCGTCCCAGGCGCACCATTGCCCCCTATCACCCGCGCCTTGTGCAGCTTTATCCGCTCGCCCCCGAGTTCGAGCCAGGCGCCGGGGAAGGGGGCGAACGCGCGCACCTCGCGCTCGATCAGCTCGGCCGGCTTGCTCCAGTCGATCCGCGTCTCGGCCTTGTCGATCTTGGCGGCGTAAGTCGCGCCGAGATCGGCCTGCGGCTCGGGTTTCAGCTGGTCGATCTGCGCCAGCGTCTCGACCATCAGCCGGGCGCCGATCTCGGCCAGCTCGGCGTGGAGCTCGCCGCTGGTCTTGTCCTCGATCGGCACGCGCGCGCTCGCCAGCATCGGCCCGGTGTCGAGCCCGCGTTCCATCCGCATGATCGTCACCCCGGTCACGTGGTCGCCGGCGAGGATCGCGCGCTGGATCGGCGCCGCGCCGCGCCAGCGCGGCAGCAGCGAGGCGTGGACGTTGAAGCAGCCGTGCTTCGGTCCCTGCAGGATCGGCTGCGGCAGCATCAGCCCGTAAGCGACGACCACGGCGACGTCGGGCTCGAGCGCGAGGAAGTCGGCATGGGCTTCCATGTCGCGCAGCGTCTCGGGATGTCGCACCTCGATCCCGAGCGCGTCGGCCGCCTGGTGGACCGGGGAGCGCTGCAGCTGCTTTCCCCGTCCGGCAGGGCGTGGCGGCTGGGTGTAGACGGCAACGATATCGTGCCCCGCCTCATGCAGCGCTTCGAGCGTCGGCACCGCGAACGCCGGCGTGCCCATGAAGACTACTCTCATAACGCTACATCCGCTCATCCCGAGCCTGTCGAAGGGCGACAAGCCCGGGACGAGCGGTTAAGGGTCCGCTCGTGGCATCGCAAGAGATCGAGGCGCTCGCGGGCGCGTTGGCACGGCTTCCGGGACTTGGTCCGCGCTCGGCGCGGCGCGCGGTGCTGTGGCTGGTCAAGCGGCGCGAGACGGCGCTGGTGCAGTTGCTCGACGCGCTCGCCAGGGTGCGCGAGACGCTGGTCGAGTGCCGCACCTGCGGCAACGTCGACACGCGCGATCCGTGCGGCATCTGTGCCGACCCGCGGCGCGACGCGCGCCTGCTGTGCGTGGTCGAGGACGTGGCCGACTTGTGGGCGCTCGACCGGGCGAAGCTGTTCGCGGGACGCTACCATGTACTGGGCGGGCGGCTCTCGGCGCTCGACGGCGTACGGCCGGAGGACCTTTCGATCGGCAAGCTGCTCGACCGCGTCGCGGCCGGCGGGATCGACGAGGTCGTGCTGGCGATGAACGCCACGCTCGAGGGTCAGACTACCGCGCACTACATCGCCGAGCGGCTCGAGGCCTTTCCGGTCCGCGTGACCCAATTGGCTCACGGCGTACCGGTGGGTGGCGAACTCGATTATCTCGACGAAGGAACGCTCGCGCAGGCGCTCCGAGCGCGGCGGCCGGTCGGATGAAACGCAGCTGGATCGTCGGCGGGTGGCTCATCGCGCTGTTCGCCTCGGCACTCCCACCGATGTGGTTCATCGCCGAGCGCATCGAGCGCAACCACCTCGGCAAGTTCGTCGATCCGGAAACCGGCGCGTGGACCAGCGCCGTCTATACCCAGTTCTTCACCTGGTGGTCGCCGATCGCGATCCCGGTGACGCTGCTTGCGCTCGCCTGCATGGCGCTCAACCGTCCGCGCTGATCCTCCCCAGACGACTTCGGGGAGGATTGAACGGGAACGCCCGAGGGCCTATCTTCGCGCGCATGGCCATCCGTGAAATCCTCGAGGTGCCGGATCCCCGGCTCAAGACCGTCTCGACGCCCGTCGAGACCTTCGACGACGAGCTGAAGGCGCTCGTCGCCGACATGTTCGAGACGATGTACGCCGCGCACGGCATCGGCCTCGCCGCGATCCAGATCGGCGTGCCCAAGCGCGTGCTGGTCATCGACCTGCAGCCTGAGGATCCGGACGCCGAGCCCGAGGTCTGCACCGAGCACGGCGGCCACCACCACACGCATCAGCCGACGAAGAAGGAACCGCGGGTCTTCGTGAACCCCGAGATCCTCGACCCGGCCGAGGAGCTGAGCACCTATCAGGAAGGCTGCCTGTCGGTCCCCGACATCTACGCCGACGTCGACCGGCCGAAGACCTGCCGGGTCCGCTGGCAGGACCTTGAGGGCAACGTCCACGAGGAGCAGATGGAGGGCCTGATGGCCACCTGCATCCAGCACGAGATGGACCACCTCGAAGGGATCCTGTTCATCGACCACCTGTCGCGCCTCAAGCGGCAGATGGCGCTGAAGAAGCTCGAGAAGCTGCGCAAGGCGGCGTAGGCCGCCAGCCCTCATCCAAGCTCCGCTAACCGCCTCCGGCGGTAAGCTGCGCTATCCTTCTCCCGTCAACGGGAGAAGGAGCCTCGCGCGGGCGCCCCTCTTCCTTCTCCCGTTGACGGGAGAAGGATACGAAGACCTGGCAGCTTGCTGCCTGGTCGGAGTTGGATGAGGGCTGCCTCCGCCCCATTCCCATCCCCCCGGCGCCGGTTTACGCCAGCTCGGGTATCGGAGCATTCGAGAGCACGCCATGCCCGAAATTCCGCCCACCGAGCCTGTGCTGAGCGCGGACGATATCGACTTCTTCGTCGCCAATGGCTTCGTCCGGCTCGACGGCGCCTTTCCGAAAGTCCTCGCTTCCGAGATGCGCGCCGTCCTCTGGCGCGCCATGGGCCTCGACCCGGACGATCCCGCGAGCTGGACGCAGCCGGTGGTCCGGCTCGACCAGTTCGCCGGGGAGGCGTTCGTCGCGGCGGCCAACGCGCCGAGGATCAATGCCGCGCTCGACCAGCTCGTCGGCGCCGGCCGCTGGCTCCCTCGCGGAACGCTCGGCACGTTTCCCGTCCGGTTTCCCTCCACCGAGGATCCCGGGGATACCGGCTGGCACATCGACGTGAGCTTCGGCGACGATCCCGCCGACTTCCTGAGCTGGCGCGCCAACCGAGCGAGCCGCGGGCGGGCGCTGCTGATGCTGTTCCTGTGTTCCGATGTCGGCCCTGACGATGCGCCCACGCGCATCCGCGCGGGATCGCAGCGCACGATCGCCCGGCGCCTCGACCCCGCGGGCGAGGAAGGTCTCAGCCTGCGCGAGCTCGCTTCGACGGGGTTCGAGGAGAGCTCGCACATGCCCGAGGTGCTGGCGACGGGCGAGGCCGGCACGGTGTACCTTTGCCACCCGTTTCTGGTCCACGCGGCCCAGCCGCACCGCGGAACCATCCCTCGCTTCCTCGCTCAGCCCCCGGTGCTGCCGCGAAACGGCGATGGGCTCGATTACGCCCGGCCTGACCTGCCGGTGGTGCGGGCCGTGCTCTGAGGCGCCGGCTTACGCCAGCTCGGGCACCTCGACATCCAGCGAATCGGCCGCCGCCCGGCAGTCCGCAGCGCACTCGCGGCACATCTGCGCGCAGCGGCGGCAGTGCGGGTTGTCGTGTTTGGCGCACTCGGCCTCACAGATCTCGCAAGCGCGGATGCACGTCTCTAGCATCGCGCGGATCAGTTCGACGTTGCGCCCGGTTCGCCGCGTCGCGACGCGGTAGGTCGCTTCGCACACGTCCGAGCAGTCGAGGCAGGTGCGGATGCACTGCCGCATGTCCATCTCTTCGGCCGAGCATGCGTCGGCGCACGAATTGCAGATCGCCGCGCAATGCATCGCGTGCCGCACCGCGAGGCCGAGCGCCTCGTTGTAGGCGCCGCTCGAGGCGACGTCGGGGTGTTCCTGGATCATCCGTTCGATCGACATGGCCGGCCTCCTGCTCATCACAGGAGCGCATGCGGGCGAAGCTGGTTCCCCGCGAACCCGCCCCCATTCCGACTGCGCCGGCTATCCTCACGGGGGAGGAAAATGCGCGATCGAAACGAAAAAGGGCCGCTCCAGCAGGAGCGGCCCTTCGTTCTCCCGTCCAGGGAAAAGCTGTCAGAACAGTCCTTCGATCTGACCGTCGACCAGCCGGATGTGCTCGGCGCTCGGCACCTTGGGCAGGCCGGGCATGGTCATGATGTCGCCGCAGATCGCGACCACGAACCCGGCGCCCGCCGCGAGCCGCACCTCGCGCACCGGCACCGTATGGTGCGTGGGGGCGCCGAGCTGGGTCGGATCGGTGGTGAAGCTGTACTGGGTTTTGGCCATGCAGATCGGCAGGTTGCCGAAGCCGTCCTTCTCCCACTGGTGCAGCTGGTTGCGCACCGAGGCGTCGGCGATGGCCTCGTCCGCGCGATAGATGCGCGTGGCGATCGTATTGATCTTTTCCCACAGCGGCATCTCGGCCGGGTAGAGCGGGGCGAACTGGCTCGCGTCGCTCTCGCAGATCTCGACCACCTTGTGGGCCAGCTCCTCGGTGCCCGCGCCGCCGTTGGCCCAGTGGGTGCAGACGATCGCCTGCGAGCCGGCCGCGGCGACCGCGTCCTTGATCGTGGCGATTTCGGCGTCGGTGTCGGTCACGAAGTGGTTGATCGCGACCACCGCCGGGACGCCGAACTGGCGCACGTTCTCGATGTGGCGCAGCAGGTTGACCACGCCCTTCTTGACCGCGTCGACGTTCTCGGTGCCAAGGTCGGCCTTGGCCACGCCGCCGTTCATCTTCAGCGCGCGCACGGTGGCGACGATTACGCAGGCCGCCGGCTTGAGCCCGGCCTTGCGGCACTTGATGTCGAAGAACTTCTCCGCGCCGAGATCGGCGCCGAAGCCCGCCTCGGTGACGACGTAGTCAGCCAGCTTGAGCGCAGTCCTGGTCGCGGTGACCGAGTTGCAGCCGTGGGCGATGTTGGCGAACGGGCCGCCGTGGATGAACGCCGGGTTGTTCTCGAGCGTCTGCACGAGGTTCGGCTGGATCGCCTGCTTGAGCAGCACGGTCATCGCGCCGTGTGCGTTGAGGTCGCGTGCGCGCACCGCGGTCTTGTCGCGGCGGTATCCGACGATGATGTTGCCGATAGATTCCTCGAGGTCCTCGAGCGAAGTCGCGAGGCACAGGATCGCCATGATCTCGGAGGCGACGGTGATGTCGAACCCGGCCTCGCGCGGGAAGCCGTTGGCGACACCCCCGAGCGAGGTGACGATCTGGCGCAGCGCGCGGTCGTTCATGTCGAGCACGCGGCGCCAGGTCACCCGGCGCGTGTCGATCTCGAGCGCGTTGCCCCAGTAGATGTGGTTGTCGATCATCGCGCTGAGCAGGTTGTGCGCGCTGGTGATCGCGTGGAAGTCGCCGGTGAAGTGGAGGTTGATGTCCTCCATCGGCACGACCTGGGCATAGCCACCGCCCGCGGCACCGCCCTTCATGCCGAACGAGGGCCCGAGAGAAGGCTCGCGCAGGCACACCGCGGCGTTCTTGCCGATCCGGTTGAGGCCGTCGGTCAGCCCGACCGAGGTGGTGGTCTTGCCTTCGCCCGCCGGAGTCGGGTTGATCGCGGTGACGAGGATCAGCTTGCCGTCGGGCCGGTCCTGCTGCTGGTTGATCCAGTCCATCGCCACCTTGGCCTTGGTCCGGCCATAGGGCTCGAGCGCCTCGTCAGGGATACCGAGCCGTGCGGCAATCTCGCCGATCGGCTTCATCTTGGCTTGGCGGGCGATCTCGATATCGGTGGCCATGGGGGCGTCCTCGTTCCGGTCTGTCTGCTCGGCTTTTTCGCAATCACGAAAATTTCGCAATCACGAATTTGTAAGCAGCCCATACAATCTAGCGGGGGCGATGCTCAAGCCCATTCTGGAACCCGCGTTAACCGGCCGTTGGGGGTATCCAGATCGGCGCGCCTTGTGCCGCGAGTCCGCACGGAGTAGGTTCGCGCTTCGTTCCAATATTCCGGAGGTCTCGTGGACCCGCTTTCCGCCGTGCTGCTGATCGTCGCTCTCGCTGTCGGGCTGGCGCTCGGCTGGTTCCTCGGCTCGCGCCCGGTCGCCGACTGGAAGGCGCGCCATGCCGAGCGAGACGCGGCGGCGAAGGAGCACGAGGCGCAGTTCAAGCAGGCCGTCGCCGAGCTCGGCCAGGCGCGGATCGAGATCGCCACGCTGGCCGCCAACGCCGAGAACTTCGACAAGCAGATCGCCCAGCTCAACCAGGCGCGCGAGGATCTGATCGCGCAGTTCAAGGCCGCCGGCGGCGAAGTGCTGTCGAAAGCGCAGGAGGAGTTCCTCAAGCGCGCCGAGGAGCGGCTCGGGCACTCGGAAAAGGCGTCCGAGGAAAAGCTCAAGGCCCTGCTCGAACCCGTCGACCGGCGCCTCAAGAGCTACGAGGAGCAGGTCCGCACGCTCGAGGAGCAGCGGGTCAACGCCTTCGGCCAGCTCACCGGCCTGATCGAGGCGATGCGCGCCGGGCAGGAGGAAATTCGCCGCGAGGCACAGCGGCTCGGCAACTCGCTGACCAACGCTCCCAAGGCGCGCGGCCGCTGGGGCGAGCGCGCGCTGCAGAACGTGCTCGAGCAGTGCGGCCTCTCCGAGCATACCGACTTCATCACCGAGCACTCGATCGAGACCGAGGAGGGGCGGCTGCGGCCCGACGCGATCGTGCGCATCCCCGGCAACCGCCAGCTGGTGATCGACGCCAAGGTCTCGCTCAACGCCTACCAGGCCGCGTTCGAAGCCAACGACGAGGCCGAGCGTGCGCGCCATCTCGACCTGCACGCCAAGGCCATGCGCGGTCACGTCCAGACGCTCGGCGCCAAGGCCTACCAGGCCCAGCTCGAGGATGCGCCCGACTACGTGGTCATGTTCGTGCCCGGCGAGCACTTCGTCGCCGCAGCGCTCGAGCAGGATCCCGAGCTGTGGGATTTCGCATTCCGCAACAAGGTCTTGCTGGCGACACCTACGAACCTGGTGGCGATCTGCCGGACTGTCGCGCAGGTCTGGCGGCAGGACGGGCTCGCTCGCGAGGCGCGCGAGATCGGCCGCATGGGCGCCGAGCTCTACGACCGCCTCCGCATCGCCGCCGACCACTTGAAGGGTGTCGGCGCGGGGCTCGACCGCGCGGTGCGCAAGTACAACGACTTCGTCGGCAGCTTCGAGCGCAACGTACTCTCCTCGGGCCGCCGCCTCAGCGAGAAGCACATCGAGATCGGCAAGGCAGAGATCGACGAGGTCCCGCTGGTGGAAAGCACACCGCGCTACGGCGCCGCCGACGAGCCGCAGGGGCCGCGTCTGGTTGACACGTCCACCGATGGCAAGGCACGAAGCGCTTCGTGAGACGGATGCTCCTGGTCGGTCTGGCGCTCGCGGTTGCGGCCTGCGACCGGGAGGCCGCGCCGGTCGAGCAGGTGTCCGAGGCCGCCGAGGAGCTGGTCTCGCCTGCCAGTGAGCCGACCTCCCTGGCGGCCGGCGACTGGGCGCCGCGGGACGAATGCGGCGACGTTGCGGGTGCCGCGAACTTCCGCCAGATCCTCTCCGCCGCGGTCAAGGCGCGCGACGTTGACGTGCTCGTCGCCATCGCGGCCGACGACATCCGCCTCGATTTCGGGGGCGGGGCGGGCAAGGCCGAGCTGCGCCGCCGGCTCGAGGATCCGGCCCGCGACCTGTGGAGCGAACTCGACGAGATCCTCGCGCTAGGCTGCGCGGCCAACGGGCAGGGCGGGATCACGCTGCCGTGGTACTTCGATCAGGATCTCGGTACCGCCGATCCGTTCACGACCTGGCTCGTCGCGGGCGAGAACGTCCCGGTCTATGCCGGGCCGGAAGCCGACAGCCGCCAGCTCGGCACGATCTCGTGGGACATGGTCGAGGTGGAGACGATCGATCCCGAGGCCGAGCGGCAGAAAGCCGAACTGGCCGACGGAACCACCGGCTACATCCCGCTCGACAAGCTGCGCAGCGCGGTCGACTACCGCCTGATCGGCTCCAGCCGCAACGGCCGCTGGCGCATCACCAGCTTCGTTGCCGGCGACTAGCCGCCGAGCTTCGCCAGCACTTCGTAAGCCAGCACCGCACCCGCCACCGCGGCGTTGAGGCTGTCGGCACGGCCCTTCATCGGCAGGGTCACGCGCAGATCGCACTGCGCCTCGTAGGCCTCGGGCAGGCCGCGCGACTCGTTGCCGACGAGGATGAAGCACGGCGCGGCATAGGGGGTCTCGCGATAGGGCAGGGCGTCGCGCAGGCTCGCAGCGACCAGCTGGCCCGGCCCCGAGCGCAGCCACGGCAGGAACTCGTTCCACCGCGCGACGGCCAGCCGCTGGGTGAAGATCGCGCCCATGCTCGCGCGCACCGCTTCGACCGAGAACGGATCGGCACTGTCGTCGAGCAGGATCAGCCCTCCGGCGCCGACGGCATCGCCCGTGCGCAGCATCGTGCCGAGGTTGCCCGGGTCGCGCAGCGCCTGCGCGACGAGCCAGATCGGCGACGCGTTGCGGTCGATCGTCGCGAGCGAGGTATCGAACTCGGCGAAGACGCCCGCAACCGCCTGGGGATTCTCCTTGCCCGTGATCTTGGCGAGAATCTCGGCGCTGGTCTCGATCACCTCGCCGCCGGCGCGTTCGACCTCGGTCTCGAGAGCGTCGAGCAGCGGGTGCGGATCGCGGCCCTGTGCCATGACCAGCATCTCGGGCAGCCGGCCGCACTCGCGCGCATCGGTGAGCAGGCGCAGGCCCTCGGCGAGGAACCTGCGCTCGCGCCGCCGGTGCTTCTTGTCGCGCAGCGAGCGGAGCCACTTGACCGTCGGGTTGGAGAATCCGGTGATCGTGCGGCGCATGGCGGCTGCGTTAGCCGACCCGTAACCCCGGCGAAAGCCGGGGCCGTGCACCGCACACACGAAGCCGTCATCCCGGCAAGGGACCTCGTGAGCTGCTCCCGACCTCGTTGCAGCGCGACGCTGGCGCAGCGCCTGAGCCACAAGGTCCCGGCTTTCGCCGGCATGACGACGGTGTGGGGTCTTCGCCCGCGCCGCTAGTCTTCGCCGAAGCCGTCTTCGATCATGGCGACAAGCTCGTCGAGCCGGTCCTCTGCATCCGCGCCCTTGACGGTCACTTCGACCGCGTCGCCCTTGGCCGCTCCGAGCATCATCAGGCCGAGGATCGAGCCGCCGGAGGCGCTGTGCCCGTCCTTGGCGACGCGCACCTCGCATCCGTCCATGGCCGCGACCGCGGCGACGAACTTCGCGCTGGCGCGCGCGTGCAGGCCGCGCTTGTTGACGATAGTGACTTCACGGCTGGCCTCTCCCAAAGCCGCCTCTCCCCTGTCTTATGCGACCTGGCCGAGAAACTCGGATGCGATCGTTATGTAATTGCGTCCCGCGTCGCGCGCCGCCGCCGTCGCGGCGGCGAGGTCCATGTCCTTGCGCGCCCCGGCCAACCGGATCAGCATCGGCAGGTTGATCCCGGCGATCACCTCGGTCTTGCCGGCCTGGAGCAGCGAGATCGCGAGGTTCGACGGCGTGCCGCCGAACAGGTCGGTCAGGATCACCGCGCCCTGACCCGAGTCCACACGCTTGATCGCCTGGGCGATTTCCTTGCGCTTGAGCTCCATGTCGTCCTGCGGGCCGATGCACACAGTGGCGACGTCGCTTTGCGTCCCGACGACATGCTCCATTGCATGGACGAATTCCTCGGCCAACCGGCCGTGGGTCACCAGGATCATTCCGATCATGCCGAGAAAGATCTCACGTCAGATGGGCCCGCACGAAGGACGCGAGTGGGCGTCCGGTCGGTTGGCGAACAGGTCACGGCTGGTGCGGCCCTTCGATCATTTCGGCAGCGCGCGACCCCAGGTTGCGGTGCAACACAGTGGGCGAAAACCCCGCTTCGCGCAAGGCCTCGGCAATCCTTTCGGCGACAAACACCGACCGATGCCTGCCGCCGGTGCAGCCGAACGCGATATTAACGTAGCTCTTGCCCTGGACGGCGTAGCGGGGAAGCAGTTCGAGCAGCAGATCGCGGATGCGCGCGAAGCTCGAGGCGAAGGCGGGGTCGCGCTCGATGTGCTCGCCGACCGCTGCGTCGAGACCGGTGAGATCCTTCAGGCCCGGCTCCCAGTGCGGGTTGTCGAGGAAGCGCATGTCGAACACGAGATCGGCGACCGGCGGCATGCCGCGGGCGAAGGCGAAGCTCGAGACGGTAACGGTCATCTCCTGCGGCGCGGAATCCGCGAACAGCTCGCGGATGCGCATCTGCAGGTCGTTGCTGGTGTAGTGAGTCGTGTCGATCAGCACTTCTGCCCATCGCCGCAGCGGGCCCATCAGCTCGCGCTCGGCGGCGATGCCGATCCCGACGGGGCGGTCCTGCGCGAGGAAATGCCGGCGGCGGGTCTCGTTGAAGCGGCGTTCGAGCTCGTGTCCGGCGCAATCGAGAAACAGCGTGGTGACGACGACGTCGTCGCGGTCTTCGAGGCGTCTGACCCGCTCGATCACGTCCGCCGGGTCGAAGTCGCGCGTGCGGCAGTCGAAGCCGATGGCCAGCGACTGGTTCGGCACGTCCCCGACGAGGCGCTTGAACAGCCGGATCGGGAAGTTGTCGACCGCTTCCCAGCCCAGGTCCTCGAGCGCGCGCAGCGCAGTGGTCTTGCCGGCGCCGAGCATGCCGGTGACGAGCAGGATGCGTTGGCGGTCGTCGGGAGACTCGCGGGACATCGCCAGCGCTCTGGCCCCCGGCGCGGCAAAAGTGAAGGGGGTCCGTTCAACCTGTGCCGTGGAGAGCCAGCGCCCACTCTGCGCGCAGAGCCAGTACCGGCGTGTCCGGCCACAGCCTGATCGTCGGCACCGCGACACCGAGAAGCTCGCTGCGCTCCGCCGCCTCGACGTGGCGCGGCGCGTCGGGATCGAGCCGCAGGATCAGTGCGACCGGCGCTGACACCGCGCCGAGCCGCGCGAGCCCGACGTTGCGAATCTCGAGCAGCCCGGCGATTCGCGGCGGCGGCAGCGCCCACAGCCGGTCGCCGCGGCGCTCGAGCAGCACGCCATCGTCGCCCACGAGCGTCGCGCCCCGGTCGATCAGCGCCAGCGCGAGGCTCGACTTGCCGCTTCCCGGCGGCCCTTCGATCAGCAGGCCCCGGCTGCCGGCGGGTCCGCCGACCGCGACACAGCTTGCCTGGTGCGGGACCGGGTTCACGCCGCGGGCAGCTCGAGCACGAGGCACGCCCCGGAGCGGCCGTCGGGCCGGTCGGCGACGGTCAGCGAACCGTCGTGCGCCTCGGCGATCGTGCGCGCGATTGCGAGACCGAGCCCGCTGTGGTCACCGAAGTCCTCGGCCTCGGGGCGGATCGAGTGGAACCGCGTGAACACCTTCTCGCGCTCGGACTCGGGGATGCCGGGTCCCTCGTCGCAGATGCTCGCCCGAACCCGGCCGTCCGAAACGCTCAGGCCGATGTCGATCCGCCCGCCCTCGGGCGAGAACGAGACCGCGTTGTCGAGCAGGTTGTCGATCACGCGCTCGATCCGGATCGGCACCCCGAGGACTCTGACCTCCTGCGCTTCGCAGGCGATCTCGACCCGGCGCCCGGCGTTGAGGCCGCGGTCCTCGCGGGCGCGGACGACGTTGCCGATCAGCGCGGCGAGATCGATCGGCTCGAACGTCGCGCGGCTCAGCTCGGCGTCGATCCGGCTGGCCTCGGCGATCTCGGTGACCAGCCGGTCGATCCGCCGCACGTCGTGCCCGGCGACCTCGATCAGCTGTTCGCGCAGCGCCGGGTCCTCGACCTTGGCGAGCGACTCGATCGCGCTGCGCAGGCTGGCGAACGGGTTCTTGATCTCGTGCGCGACGTCGGCGCCGAATGCCTCGACCGCGTCGATCCGCTGGCGCAGCGCGGCGGTCATGTCGGACACGGCGCCGGCAAGCACGCCGATCTCGTCGCCGCGCTCCTGCATCCGCGGGATTTCGACCTCGCGCGCGCGGCCGAGGCGGACCTGCACCGCGGCGCGGCCGAGCCGGCGCAGCGGCTCGATGATCGTGCGGGCGAGGTAGAGCGAGAGCACGGTCGAGACCAGCAGCGCGAGCGCGATCAGCAGCAGCAGCGAGGTGCGCGCGTCACGCACGGCCTGGGTGATGTCACTGGCGTTGCGCGTGGTCAGCAGCGTGACGCCGTTGAGCCCGACCGGCGCCGCGGCGGTGATCACCGGCGTGCGATCGGGCGCGCGGCGCAGCTCGATCTGCGTGCGGCCCTGCTCGCGGGCGCGGACCAGCTCGGGCCAGGCGTTCGCATGCTGCTCGGCGGGCTCGACGTAGTCGGGCGGGGCCTCGGCGCCGACGAGGAAGTCGACCACGCGGTCCATCCCGCGGGCGAAGTCCTGCGGCCAGGGCGCCGCGACCGGGTCGCCGAACTGGAATGACGGCGGCGCGAGCGCGAAGCTGTCGGCCATCAGCGTGCCGTCGGGATTGTACATCCGCAGGCGCATGCGCTGTTCCTTGCCGATCTGTATCAGCAGCGCCTCCTGCCGCTGGCGGCTGGCCCCGGCGAGCGCCTCGGCCGTGATCTGCGCCTCGATGCGAGCGAGGTTGAACCGCTCGTTGAGCAGCTGCACGCGGTACTGGTCGAGGAAGAAGAGGCTGCCCGCGAGCAGGATCAGCGGGATCAGGTTGACCGCGAGAATGCGGGTGGTGAGCGACGTGGAGAACCCGTGCCGCCCGGGTCGCGGGCGGGCCGCCGCCGGGTCCTCAGCCATCGGAGAAGCTGTAGCCGGCGCCGTAGAGCGTCTCGATCGCGCCGAACTCGGGGTCGACCGCGCGGAACTTGCGGCGCAGGCGCTTGATGTGGCTGTCGACCGTGCGGTCGTCGACGAACACGTCGTCGGGGTAGGCGGCGTCCATCAGCTGGTTGCGGCTCTTGATCACGCCCGGCCGCTGGGCGAGCGCCTCGAGGATCAGGAACTCGGTCACCGTCAGCGAGACCGGCCTGCCGTCCCAGGTCACGCGGTGGCGCGCCGGGTCCATCGTCAGCCGCCCGCGAACCAGCAGCGTGCCGTCGCGCGGCTCGTCCTGCTCCTCGCCCGGCGCGGGCTCGCGCACCGGCGCGGCGCGGCGCAGGATCGCGCGGATGCGGGCGAGCAGCAGCCGCTGGCTGAACGGCTTGGCGATATAGTCGTCCGCGCCCATCGCGAGGCCGGCTTCCTCGTCCTGCTCCTCGTCCTTGCTGGTGAGGAAGATCACCGGCAGCTCGGACGTCTCGCGCAACCGGCGCAGCAGCTCCATCCCGTCCATCCGCGGCATCTTGATGTCGAACACCGCGAGGTCCGGCGGGTTCTCGGTCAGCGCCTTCAGCGCCGCCTCGCCGTCGGAATAGACTCGCGTCGCATAGCCCTCGGCCTGGAGCGCGATCGACAGCGTGGTGAGGATGTTGCGGTCGTCGTCGACCAGCGCGATCGAGCGCTGCGGCGTACCGGGGGCGGGGGCGTCTTCCTCGACCATCGGGACCGACCTAACGCGTTAACTTCGCGGAGACAATTGGACGGGGCCGCGCTCGCCCGGCCGTCTCGCCGCCGGTTCCGAAAAACTCAGACATTTACGTTGATTCTAGGGCGAATTTGACGGCGGCAGGCGGGCCGACTATGCGCCGCGCCAAGGCCCGGAACGCAAAGACGGGGCCGTCTTTTTAGCCAGATGACTTCCTGGGAGACCACTACGTTGACCCGCTCGCTCGCCGTCTCGCTCGCCGACCAGGGCATCGCCACGCCCGCGGAAATCTTCGCCAACCTCGGCACCGCCCAGCTGGTCGAGCACGCTATCGCTCGCGGCGAGGGCCGCCTCGCGCAGCACGGCCCGCTGGTGGTCGAGACCGGCAAGCACACCGGCCGCAGCGCCAGGGACAAGTTCATCGTCCGTGACGCCGAGACCGAGAACACCGTGTGGTGGGGCAAGACCAACGCGCCGATGAGCCCCGAGCACTTCGCCGCGCTCAAGGCCGATTTCCTCGCCGCGCTGGCGGAGAAGGACCGGCTCTACGTGGCCGACCTGTTCGGCGGTTCGCAGCCCGAGTACCGGGTCAACGTGCGGGTCATCAACGAGCTCGCCTGGCACAACCTGTTCATCCGCACGATGCTGGTCCGCCCGACCGCGCACGAGCTGCAGGCCTTCGCCCCCGAGTACACGATCATCGACCTGCCGAGCTTCCGCGCCGACCCGGCGAAGCACGGCTGCCGCAGCGAGACGGTGATCGCGGTCAACTACACCGAGAAGATGATCCTGATCGGCGGCACCGCCTACGCCGGCGAGATGAAGAAGGGCGTGTTCGGCCTGCTCAATTACCTGCTGCCGCCCAAGGGCGTGATGCCGATGCACTGCTCGGCCAACATCGGGCCCGAGGGCACGGCGGTGTTCTTCGGCCTTTCCGGCACCGGCAAGACCACGCTCAGCGCCGACGCCAGCCGCGAGCTGATCGGCGACGACGAGCACGGCTGGTCCGACACCGCGGTGTTCAACTTCGAGGGCGGCTGCTACGCCAAGATGATCCGCCTCTCGCCCGAGGCCGAGCCCGAGATCTACGCCACCACCCGCCGCTTCGGCACCGTGCTCGAGAACGTGGTGATGGATCCCGAGACCCGCGAGCTCGACCTCGACGACGCCTCGCTGGCCGAGAACAGCCGCGGCGCCTACCCGATCGACTTCATCCCCAACGCCACGGCCGCCAACATGGGCCCGGTGCCGAAGAACATCGTCATGCTGACGGCCGACGCCTACGGCGTGCTGCCGCCGGTCGCGCGACTGACCCCCGAGCAGGCGATGTATCACTTCCTCTCGGGCTACACCGCCAAGGTGGCGGGGACCGAGATCGGCGTGACCGAGCCCGAGGCGACCTTCAGCACCTGCTTCGGCGCCCCGTTCATGCCGCGCCACCCGAGCGTCTACGGCAACCTGCTCAAGGAGCGGATTGCGAAGGGCGGGGTGCAGTGCTGGCTGCTCAACACCGGGTGGACCGGCGGCAAGTACGGCGTCGGCCAGCGGATGCCGATCAAGGCCACCCGCGCGCTGCTCAACGCCGCGCTCGACGGCAGCCTGAACGACGTCGAGTTCCGCAAGGACCCGAACTTCGGGTTTGACGTGCCGGTGGCCGTGCCGGGCGTCGACAGCGCGATCCTCGACCCGCGCGCGACCTGGGCCGACAAGGACGACTACGACCGCACCGCCGCCAGGCTGGTGCAGTTGTTCGTCGACAACTTCGCCCAGTTCGAGGCCCACGTCGACGAGGGCGTGCGCAAGGCGGCACCGCAGGCGGCCTGAGCCTTCGGGCGGCGAAGCGGTCTAAGCCATCTCATGTACGCGTCGTTGGGATCGAATGAATGCCCAGTTTAGGTGGGAATCGCACTGCCAGCTTTGGGCCAGCGCGCAAGAAATAGGCGCACTTAGGGTCGGGTATAGGCTCTTCGCTAATGAGGTGCGCTTGTTGGCTTAGCTTCGGCGCTTCGGACGGCGGGCGGATCGGAGGATGTTCTTCATCTCGATGATGCAGTCGCGTCCCTTAATACCGTCGTCTGAGTTATCTTCGGGATCAGCTTCGAAATGCGCACGCATCTTAGCAGATAAGGCCAAAAGAGTCAGGTAGTTGTCCTCACCGATTTCACTTCGAATGGCGCGTAGCGCTTCGTTGAGTTCTGTGAAGACGGTGTCGATGCTCCTTCCGGGCAGGAGGCCGGTCTTGTCCTCAAATCTTGGGGCCGACAGCATCATCATTGAAAGATGATCCGATATTTCGCCGATGCCTTGCGGGATGTAATGTACTCTTACGGAATTGGCGGTGTCAGTCCGGTCTCTTGATTGCATAGGTATTGCCTTTCCCGAGTTGGTGAGGACGAATGATCACGACCGTGGCGGGGCTGAAGTCGGCGTCGAAGAAGCCGCGGACTTGCGCCGTACCTAGGGTCTTTCTCGTCATTGTCACATCGAACGCCACATTCCCGACTCGCGCGTCGGGAATACGGTACGTCAGGTCTGTACCGGATGTGTTGTATTCTCTGCCAACGACGCGAACCGGTTGCCCCCGCGAGATGTCCACGCCGTTGACGTTGAATACCGCGCGTAGGTCGGCTCTCACTGCTGCGTCGATGTGATTACCGATCGCTTCGTTGCGTGAAAGCCGAGGTGTGAGCCGGCCCGCCTCGTAAAGTCTGACCGCCTCCTCGTACGCCGCGTCGGCGCGCTCCTGCATGATGCGCGCTACTTCGACTTGGAGCGGCCTCATCTCGCCTTTGATGCGATAGAACGCCAGAGCCCGATCCAACCGCAAGGCCCTGATTTCGTTCGCTCGCCCCTCGATCGTCTCGGCCCAGGCGGCAACTTCGAAGGTATAGTCCGGGTCGATGGCCCGTATCTGGCTTATCAATTGTCGCACCCTGGCCTGGTGAATCGCGTCGGTCGCGGCCCGGGCGGGTCCCGAAAGGTCGAGAATATTGTCGGCAACGCCGATGATTGCGCCCGCCGGCGCTTCGCGCAACGTCGGGAAGACTTGCTCGAGAACAAGCGGATCGTTGAGAGACGGGCCCCGGATTCCCCCGAGCCGGGCGCGAGGATTGGGGCGGAGATTGGCCGGCGTGAACACGGCCGGTGTGTCGGATGACAGGGGGGAGGGCTGGATCTGCGCTGCCTCGGGACTGGCAGAGTGTGACGCTCGTTCCCGCGAGTCGGCGTTGCGCTTCCAAAAACCGCGTCGGTCCGAAAAGATCGGGTTCGAAACGGATTTCGGCCCGCCAGGAGCGAAGGTGAACTGGCCATTGCGCGGATCGTGATAGGGATTGAACTTGCGCTCCGGCGGAGCCTCTTGGACGAGGTACCTTCCGGTTCGGAGATGAGATGCGAAGGCACGGGCCTCGGCAGATTTCCTCTCCTTGAGACGGGTCCTTGTTCGCACGGCCGCTCTCCTTCGAAGCGTCAGAACAAAGATAGAACGAAATCCTACAAGTCAACCGGAAATCTGTGGCAGGTGATCCTAACTCGGTTTTCCCCAGATACGGCGCGAGCATTGGCGCGTTGGGAAACTATCGAAGCACGCGAATGAGCGCATCGCCATTGGCCGCGCACTTCGTCACGAGGCGACGCAGTGCTGGGACTCGCTGGAACACGAAGGCTCGGACCTCCGGCCCGTTCTTCTGTGCATCCTCGGCCAGAACATCGCCGAAATAGAGATCGGCATTCGCCCACGCGTCGGTATTGAACCGTCGCATCAGTTCGTCGTCCGGAAGAGCTTCGAGCGCTTCGGCGAAGCGCCGGACCGTTTCCGGCGGAATGACCGAGAAGCCGCCGAATCCGTTCGCGTCGAGCCCGAGCTCGGGAAGCTGG
>CALCBC010000052.1 GCA_937898525.1 uncultured Sphingomonadales bacterium | reverse complement strand
CGGCACGAGGTCCCGGCTTGCGCCGGGATGACGGGATAATGATCCTCGGCGTGGTCCTCGCCGGCGGGCAGTCGACGCGGTTCGGCAGCGACAAGGCGCTCGCCGAGCTCGGCGGGCATACGCTGCTGGCCCGCGCGTTCGACACGCTTACGGGGTTCTGCGAACTGGTGGTGATCGCCGGACGCGCGCAGGGCCCGGGGCACTGCATCCCCGACTGGCCGCAGGCCGGGATGGGCCCGCTCGCGGGAATCGCCGCCGGGCTGCACCTCGCGCGCGACGAAGGCTACGACAGCGTGCTGACGATCGGGGTGGACTCGGTCGGCCTGCCCGACGACCTGCTCGAACGGCTCAGCCCGCCGCCCGCCTACGTCGCGAGCCAGCCGGTGATCGGCCACTGGCCGGTGGGAGCCGTTGACGCGATCGAAACGTTGCTCCTGTCAGAAGGCAGGCATTCGATGCTCGCCTTCGCGGAAGCCCTCGGGGCAACGCCCGTGAAAATCGGGGCCAAACCTGCTAACATCAACACACCGGCGGACCTGACCGCCGCGGAGAAGATCGATGGGATTTGAACGCCAGGCAGACTTCGGCACCCCCGAGGTCCGGTCCGACGAGATGGTGACTCTCACCATCGATGGGCGTGAGGTCACCGTGCCCAGGGGCACCAGCGTCATGCGCGCCGCCGCCGAGGCTGGCGGCAGCATTCCCAAGCTCTGCGCGACCGACAACATGGCCGCGTTCGGCTCGTGCCGGCTGTGCCTGGTCGAGATCGAGGGCGCGCGCGGCACGCCGGCGAGCTGCACAACTCCGGTCGCACCGGGGATGAAGGTCAGGACCCAGACCCCGCGGCTCGAGAAGCTGCGTCGCGGGGTGATGGAGCTGTATATTTCCGATCACCCGCTCGACTGCCTGACCTGCTCGGCCAACAACGACTGCGAGCTGCAGGAGCAGGCGGCCAACGTCGGCCTGCGCGACGTGCGCTACGGCTACGAGGGCAAGAATCACCTCGGGCTCCAGACCGACCATTCGAACCCGTACTTTGACTTCGATCCGTCGAAGTGCATCGTCTGCAGCCGCTGCGTGCGCGCCTGCGACGAGGTCCAGGGCACCTTCGCGCTGACGATCGACGGGCGCGGGTTTGCCTCGAAGGTGTCGGCCGGTCAGGCGGGCGACGACTTCCTCTCGTCCGAGTGCGTCAGCTGCGGCGCCTGTGTGCAGGCCTGCCCGACCGCGACGCTGCGCGAGAAGAGCGTCAAGGCGATCGGCCTGCCCGAGCGCGCGGTGGTCACCACTTGCGCCTATTGCGGCGTCGGCTGCACTTTCCGCGCCGAGATGCGCGGGGAGCAGCTCGTGCGGATGATCCCGTGGAAGGAGGGCAAGGCCAACCGCGGGCACTCGTGCGTCAAGGGTCGGTTCGCCTACGGCTACGCCAACCACAAGGATCGCATCCTCTCGCCGATGATCCGCGAGTCGATCGACCAGCCGTGGCGCGAGGTCTCGTGGGACGAGGCGATCAGTTATACCGCCGAGAAGATCAAGGAAATCAAGGCCAGGCACGGCGCGCGTGCGCTCGGAGGCATCACTTCGAGCCGCTGCACGAACGAGGAAACCTTCCTCGTCCAGAAGCTGATCCGCGCCACCTTCGGCTCGAACAACACCGACACCTGCGCTCGCGTGTGCCACTCGCCGACCGGCTACGGCCTCAAGACCACCTTCGGCACCAGCGCCGGCACGCAGGACTTCGATTCGGTCATGGACGCCGACGTGATCATGGTCATCGGTGCCAACCCGACCGACGCGCACCCGGTGTTCGCCAGCCGCATGAAGCGCCGGCTGCGCCAGGGCGCCAGGCTGATCGTGATCGACCCGCGGCGGATCGACCTCGTGCGCTCGCCGCACATCCAGGCCGAGCACCACCTCGCGCTGCGTCCGGGCACCAACGTCGCGGTGATGACCAGCCTCGCGCACGTGATCGTCACCGAGGGCCTCGCCAACGAGGCGTTCATTCGCGAGCGGTGCGACTGGGACGAGTACCAGGACTGGGCGCGGTTCGTCGCCGACGAGCGGCATAGCCCGGAGTTCCTCGAGGCGGTCACCGGCGTCCCGGCGCAGACCGTCCGCGAAGCGGCGCGGCTTTATGCGACCGGTGGCAACGCGGCGATCTATTACGGGCTCGGCGTGACCGAGCACTCGCAGGGCTCTTCGACCGTGATGGCGATCGCCAACCTCGCGATGGCAACCGGCAACATCGGCCGCCCGGGCGTCGGTGTGAACCCGCTACGCGGGCAGAACAATGTGCAGGGTTCGTGCGACATGGGCTCCTTCCCGCACGAGCTGCCCGGCTATCGACACATTTCCGACCCGGAAGTGCGCAAGGCGTTCGAGGACGACTGGGGCGTCAAGCTCGACCCCGAGCCTGGCTTGCGCATCCCGAACATGTTCGACGCCGCGATCGACGGCACCTTCAAGGTGCTCTACGTCCAGGGCGAAGATATCCTCCAGTCGGACCCGAACACCAAGCACGTCGCTGCCGGCCTCAGCGCGATGGAGCTGGTCATCGTCCACGATCTGTTCCTCAACGAGACCGCCAACTACGCGCACGTGTTCCTGCCGGGCTCGACCTTCCTCGAGAAGGACGGCACCTTCACCAACGCCGAGCGCCGGATCCAGCCCGTGCGCAAGGTGATGGAGCCGGCCAACGGCTACGCCGACTGGGAGATCACCCAGCTGCTTGCCAATGCGCTAGGTGCGGGCTGGAATTACACCCACCCGAGCCAGATCATCGACGAGATCGCGCGGCTGACGCCGAGCTTCGCCGGCCTGTCGTGGGAGCGGCTGAACGAGGTCGGCTCGGTCCAGTGGCCGGTCAACGAGCAGCACCCCGAGGGCTCGCCGATCATGCACGTCGACGGCTTTGCCAGCGGCAAGGGCAAGTTCGTCGTCACCGAGTATATCCCGACCGACGAGAAGACCGGGCCGCGCTTCCCGCTGCTGCTGACCACCGGGCGCATCCTCAGCCAGTACAACGTCGGCGCGCAGACGCGGCGCACCGGCAACGTCGTGTGGCATGACGAGGACCTGCTCGAGATGCATCCGACCGATGCCGAGAACCGCGGGCTCAAGACCGGCGACTTCGCGCGGCTCGCCAGCCGCACCGGCGAGACGACGCTGCGCGTGCTGGTCACCGACCGCGTCGCACCGGGTGTGGTCTACACGACCTTCCACCACCCGGCGACGCAGGCCAACGTGGTAACAACCGACTTCTCCGACTGGGCGACCAACTGCCCCGAGTACAAGGTCACCGCGGTGCAGGTCACGCCGTCGAACGGCCCGAGCGACTGGCAGCGCGACTACGCCGAGCTGACCGAGCGCTCGCGCCGGATCGCGGTCGAGGCGGAGCCCGCCGAATGAGCACGACGATCTTCACATTGCGCCGAATGGCCAACGACATCGCCCGAAACCTCGCGGCGATGGGGCACGACAAGGCGGTGCTCGCGACGGCCGACCACATCGACAAGTTCTGGGACCCGCGGATGAAACAGGCGATCTTCGCCGACGGCGGCGAAGGGCTCTCGCCGATCGCGCGCGAGGCGATCGAGCATCTTTCGGGCGGGGCGCACCCGGAGCCGCAGACCCGCGCGACCGAGTTCAACGCGGTCGACGAGGTGGGGCATTCCGACGCGGGGTGACGTTTGCGGGCCTGGAGGCCCGCGCTGGCGCACCAAGGCCATGCCGTGGACAAGCCCCTAGAAATCCGCCCCGACGGTTCGCGCCGCCCGGTGACCCGCGAATGGGTGCCGGAGGCGCCGGTAGCGCTCGAGTTCAACGGGCTCAGCTACGCGGTGATGATGGCGACGCCTGCCGACCTCGACGACTTTGCGCTCGGCTTCGCGCTGACCGAGGGACTGGCGAAAGCCCCGACCGACCTCACCGACATCGGCGTCGCGCGGGTCGAGCAGGGCTGGATCGTCCGCGCGACGCTGACCGGGCTGGGCATCGAACAGCTGACCGACCGCGTGCGGGCCCGCGTCGCCGAGAGTTCGTGCGGCCTGTGCGGGATCGAGAACCTCGAGGCAGTCGCCCGGCCACTGCCCCCGGTGGCGAAGCATGCGCCGCTCGCCGAAAGCGCGATCTTCGCCGCGCTCGCGGCGCTGCGCGACCACCAGCCGCTCGGCCGGGCGACCGGCGCGGCGCACGCCGCCGCGTTCGCCTCGCCCGGCGGTGCCATCCTCCACGCACGCGAGGATGTCGGCCGCCACAACGCGCTCGACAAGCTGATCGGAGCGCTCGCAGCCGCCGGGCAGGACCCGGCCGCCGGCTTCATCCTCTCGACCGCGCGCTGCTCCTACGAGATCGTCGAGAAGGCCGTCCGCGCCGGCGGGACGCGGCTGGTCACGGTCTCGCTTCCCACCAGCCTGGCGGTCGAGCGCGCCCGCGCAGCGGGTCTCAGCCTGTGGTCGCTGGCTCGCGACGACAGCGTGCTGCTGGTCAACGACGGTGCTGTCTGACGCCCCCCGCGCACGCGGAACGGCCGCCTCGGGAAGCGAATGTTAATCAAGCACTTGTAGGGCCGGAGTTCCTCGAATCAGCCGGGCCGTGTTTGGTGCGTACGATCTTCCGTTCCCTCGACCGCGCGATGCAGTGGCTTCTCGCCACCCGGGAAACGGTTTCGCCGGCGATTCGCCGGCAGCTCGAGGCCGGGCTGTTCGGCTCGATCCCGATCTTTCTCGGCGGCGTGTTCAACAGCATAGCGGTGGCTGCGATCGGCGTGTCGCGTCAGCCGTCGGCGCCGTTCATAACCTGGCTGGCGATCGAGATCGTCCTGGCGATGCTGCGCTTGCCGCTGGTGATCGGCGGGCGGCGTGCGCTCGAGCGCGGCGCGGACCCGCCGAAGGGCGCGGCCGCGCTGCTGTCGTGCGGCTGGGCGGCGTCGATCGGCTACGGCGTCTATCTCTCGCTCACCAGTGGCGACTGGGTCATGTCGACGATCGCGTGCCTCTCTGCGGCGGCGATGGTCAGCGGCGTGTGCCTGCGCAACTTTGGCACCCCGCGACTGGCCGCGCTGATGGTCGGGCTCGCTCTCGGCCCGGCGACCGTCGCCGGACTTGTGGCTTCCGAACCGATCATCGCGGTGATCAGCATCCAGCTGCCGATTTTCATCCTGACGATCTTCTCGGCCGCGTTCCGCCTGCACCGGATGATGGTGTCACGAATGACCGCGCTCAGCGACCTCGACCGCAGCGAGATGTTCAACCGCACGATTCTCGAGGCGAGCCCCGACTACACGCTGATCCTCGATGCGGACTTCCACATCGTCTTCCTCAAGCGCCCGAACTCGGCGCCGCCGGCCACCGGCGATCTCGTCGGCACCTCGTGGCTGGACCTGTTGCATCCCGCCGACCGAAAGGCGGGCCAGCAGGCGCTGCTCACGGCTGTCCGCGAAGGCTCGGCCAACTTGACCACGCGGCGGGTCGATCCCGACGGCCGGCTGCGCTGGTTCGACGTGATCGCCAACCGGATCGCCGACGATTCGGGTCGCATCGTCGTCGTCGCGCGCGACATCACGCACCAGAAGCGCTCGGAAGAGCAGGCGCTCTGGATGGCGCGGCACGATCCGCTTACCGGTCTCGCCAACCGCAACGTGCTGCAGGATCGCCTCGATGCGATCCTCGCGGGCGAGGACGGCAAGCCCTCCGGCGCGCTGCTGATCCTCGACATCGACAACTTCAAGGCGATCAACGACACCCTCGGCCACGACGCCGGGGACCGCATGCTCGCAACCTGCGCCGAGCGGCTGCGCGCAGCCGGCGATGCGGTGAAGCTGGTCGCGCGGCTCGGCGGCGACGAGTTTGCGATCCTGATCGCCGCACGTTCGGACGCGGACGTCTGGGAAGCCGGCAACCGGCTCTACGCTCGCCTCAGCGAGCCGTTCGAGTATCAGGGCCGCCTGCTCGCTTGCGGGGCGAGCATCGGCGCCAGCCGGTTGTGGCGGGACGGCGCCTGCCGTTCGGAGATCATGAAGGCGGCTGACATCGCGCTCTACGCGGCCAAGAATGCCGGGCGCGGGCAGCTCAAGCTGTTCGAAACCTCGATGAAGGCCGAAGTCGAGCACCGCGAGACGATGCTCGCGGCGGCGCTTGCCGCCCTGAGGGACGATCGCGTCGTGCCCTACTTCCAGCCGAAGGTCTCGCTGACGACCTCGCGCATTGCCGGCTTCGAGGCCCTGCTGCGCTGGCGCGATGAAGAGGGTCGTATTCGCAGCGCCGAGGATATACAGCCGGCGTTCGACGACCCCGCGCTCGGCGCCGCGCTGAGCGAGCGAATGGTCGAGCGGACCTTGGCGCAAGTCCAGCGGTGGCTCGCGGACGGGGTGCCGTTCGGTCACGTCGCGATCAACCTCACCGCGGCCGACTTCCGCCGCGACGGGTTCGCCGAGAGCCTGCTGGCCCGGCTCGAGCGCGGCGGGATCCCACCCGCGTGTCTGCAGATCGAGGTTACCGAGACGGTGTTCCTCGGCCGCAGCGCCGGCTATGTCGAGACGGTGCTGAGGTCGCTGAGCGAGAGTGGTGTTGCCATCGCGCTCGACGATTTCGGCACCGGCTACGCCTCACTGTCGCACCTCAGCCAGTTCCCGATCGACCTGCTCAAGATCGACCGCAGCTTCGTCCGCCAGCTTGGCAAGGGAGCCGAGGCGGAGGCGATCTCGGCCGCGGTGATCAACCTCGGGCACTGCCTCGGGATGGAAGTCGTCGCCGAGGGCGTGGAGACCGCGGCACAGGAATGCCGGCTGGTCGCGCTCGGCTGCGATCTCGGACAGGGCTATCTCTACTCGATGGCGCTGCCGGCTGAGGACGTGACCGCGGCGCTGAGCCAGGCTGAGGCCGCGCGCCCACGCGCGCTTCTTGCCTGAGGCTCGGCTAGCGGCTCAGCAGGTAGACCGCGTACTCGGCGCGCCAGTTGGCGCCGAATGCTCCAAGCTCGCGCTCGCCACTGAAGAACCAGCTCTTCTCGATCCGCACGCCCTTGAGGCGCAGCAGCTCGAGGAAGTCGGTCACGGTCACGTGATGGATGTTCTGCGTCTCGTACCAGCTGACCGGCAGATGGCGGGTGACCGGCATGCGACCGCGCCACAGCAGCGACAGGCGCATCCGCCAGTGGGCGAAGTTGGGGAAGCTGACGAACGCCTTGCGGCCGATCCTCAGCAGCTCGTCGAGCATCAGGTCGGGGCGCTCGGCGGTTTGCAGTGTCTGGCTGAGGATCGCGTAGTCGAACGCATCGTCCGGATAGTCGGCGAGGTCACGGTTGGCGTCGCCCTGCACCGTCGAAAGGCCGCGCGCGACGCATTTCTCGACCGCCTCGGGGTCGATCTCCATCCCGCGCGCGTCGACATGCCGTTCGTCGCGCAAAACGGCCATCAGCTCGCCCTCGCCGCAGCCGACGTCGATCACGCGGCTCCCGGGCGGCACGTGCCGGGCGATCACCGCGAGGTCGGGGCGCAGGCCACTCATGCGTAGACGTCCGCGAAATGGCGTTCCATCGCCCGCTCGGGATGGGCCAGCGACGTCCAGCCGAGACCGGCATACAGCGGATGGGCGTCGAGGGTCATCAGCAGCCAGCGACGCAGGCCCTGCAGCTCAGGATGGGCGTGGAGGTACGCAACCATCGCTTTGGCGATGCCCTGTCCGCGGTGGTCCTCGAGCACGTAGACGTCGGCGAGGTAAGCGAACGTCGCGCGGTCAGTCACGACGCGGGCGAAGCCGACCTGCGCGCCGTCGCGGAACACCGCGACGCACAGGCTGTTGGCGATCGCCCTCTCGACGGTCGCGCGCGGGATGCCCGGCGACCAGTAGCTGCGGGCGAGATAGGCATGCGCGGCCGCGGCGTCGATCCGTGCCGGGTCGTCGACCAGCTCGTATCCGGGCGGCACGGCGCTCACCGGTTGAGGAACCCGGCAATGACCCGGTCGAGCGCCGGAACGTCGAGCAGGAACGAGTCGTGCCCGTAGGGCGCCGACAGCTCGACGAAGCTGACCGGAGCGGCGACCGCGTTGAGGGCGTGGACGATCTGGCGCATCTCGCTCGTCGGGTAGAGCCAGTCCGTGTCGAAGCTGATCAGGCAGAAGCGCGACTTGCAGCGCGCGAAGGCGTCGGCCAGCCGCCCACCGTGCTCCTCGGCGAGGTCGAAATAATCCATCGCCCGCGAGATGTAGAGATACGAGTTCGCGTCGAACCGGTTGGTGAAGGTGATCCCCTGGTAGCGCAGGTAACTCTCGACCTGGAAGTCGGCGTCGAAACCGAAGCTCTTGGCCTCGCGGTCCTGCAGCCGGCGGCCGAACTTCTCGGCCAGCGCGGCCTCGCTGAGGTAGGTGATGTGCGCCGCCATGCGCGCGACCGCGAGCCCGGCGTCGGGCCCCTTGCCCTTTCCGTAATAGTCGCCGCCGTTCCACGCTGGATCGGCCATGATCGCCTGCCGCCCGACCTCGTGGAAGGCGATGTTCTGCGCCGACATGCTCGCCGGTGTGGCGATGCCGAGGATTCGTTCGGCGCGGTCCGGGTAGTTCGCTGCGAGACTCAGCGCGAGCATTCCCCCCATCGACGGCCCGACTGCGGCGTGCAGCCGCTCGATCCCGAGCGCGTCGAGCAAGGCGACCTGGGCGCGGACCATGTCACGGATGGTGATCACCGGAAAGCGCATCGCCCAGGGCTTTCCGTCCGGGGCAGGACTGGCCGGGCCGGTCGAGCCCATGCAGCTGCCGATGAAGTTGGCGCAGATCACGTGGAACCGCGCGGTGTCGATCGGCTTGCCGGGACCGACCATCCGGTCCCACCAGCCGGGCTTGCCGGTAATCGGGTGCGGGCTGGCGACGTGCTGGTCGCCGGTCAGCGCATGAAAGATCAGGATCGCGTTGGATTTGTCGGGCGCGAGCTCGCCGTAGGTCTCGTAGGCGAGCGTGACCTGCTCGAGCCGCTGGCCGCTGTCGAGCGGCAGGGCGTGGGCGAGCACGAGGCTGCTGCTGGTGGAAGAGGCTGTCACCGTGGCCATGGGTCGCCGCGACTTGTGACAGGCGAGTCGGGCTGTCAACAATCCTCCCGAACCGTGCGCGGAGGATGGGCTGTCAATTCGCGCCGCTTGGCGTTATGCGCGCGCCGGTGACGGACAGCCTCCCGACAGCCGGGCCCGCAATGAAGCCGTGGATCGCGGCGATCCATGCCTATGTTCCGGGCAGGAGCACAGCTGCCGACGGCCGGCCGCTGGTCAAGCTCTCGGCCAACGAGAACCCGCTCGGCACCAGCCCGGCGGCGCTCGCGGCGCGCGCCGAGGGGATCGTGCCGTCGCTCTATCCCGATCCCGACAGCACTGCGCTGCGTGAGGCGATCGGCGCACTGCACGGGATCGACCCGGCCCGGATCGTCTGCGGGACCGGCTCGGACGAGCTGCTCAACCTCGCCGCGCAGGCATTCGCCGGCCCGGGCGACGAGGTTGTCTACGTGCGTTACGGGTTCGCGGTCTACGATATCGCCGCGCGCCGCTGCGGCGCCACGGTGGTGGTCGCCCCTGACCGCGACTTCGGGACCGACGTCGATGCGCTGCTCGCCTGCGTGACCGAGCGCACGCGCGTGGTGTTCCTCGCCAATCCGAACAACCCGACGGGAAGTTTCCTGCCGCGGACCGAGCTTGCGCGGCTCCACGCCGGGCTTCCCGGCCACGTTCTGCTGGTGATCGACCAGGCCTATGCCGAATACGTCGCTGCCGAGGACGACGACGGCGCGCTGGCGCTGGCAGCGGCGCACGACAACGTGCTGGTCACGCGGACCTTCTCGAAGATCTACGGCCTGGCCGGCGAGCGCGTCGGCTGGGGTACCGGGGCGCCGGGGGTGGTCGGCGCGCTCAACCGAATCCGCGGACCGTTCAACGTGACCATCACCGGGCAGAAGGCGGCGTTGGCGGCGCTCGGGGACCAGGAATTCGTCGCGCGCTCGCGCGAGCACAACCGCGCCGAGCGCGTGCGCTTCGTCGCGGCGATCGAGACGCTCGGCAATCGCGGCTTGCGCGCTCTGCCGAGCGAGGCGAACTTCGTCCTCGTGCTGTTCGAGGGGGCGCTGAGCGCCGAGGTGGCGCTGCACGGGCTGGCGGAGGCTGGATACGCCGTACGTCACCTTCCCGGCCAGGGGCTGCCCCATGGGCTGCGGATCACGATCGGCACGCGCGAACAGATGGACGCGATCGCCGCCACGTTGCGGACCCTGGCGGAGGGAGCCCGATGAGCTTCGAGAAGGTCGCAATCATCGGTCTCGGACTGCTCGGAGGCTCGATCGGACTTGCCGTGCGCCAGCACCTGCCCGACGTCGCGACCACGGGTTACGACATCGATCCCAAGGTGCGCGTGCGCGCGGCCGAGCGCGGGCTGGCGGACACCATCTGCGAGACTTCCGTCGAGGCGGTCGCCGGGGCCGATCTCGTGATCCTCTGCGTGCCGGTCGGGACAATGGAGCAAGCGGGGCGCGAGATTGCCGGCGCGCTCAAGCCCGGCGCGGTGGTCAGCGACGTCGGCTCGTCGAAGCAGACCGTCAGTAACGCGCTCGCCCAGGCATTGCCGGGCCACTGCGTGATTCCCGCGCACCCGGTTGCCGGTACCGAGCACAGCGGGCCCGATGCCGGCTTCGCCACGCTGTTCCACCACCGGTGGTGCATCGTCACCCCGCCAGAGGATGCCGACCCGGCCAAGGTCGCCGCGCTGGTCGAGTTCTGGGAATCCCTGGGCGCGATGGTCGACACGATGGATGTCGCGCACCACGACCTCGTGCTGGCGGTGACCAGCCATATCCCGCACCTGATCGCCTACACGATCGTCGGCACCGCCTCCGAGCTGGAGAACGTCACCCGCAGCGAAGTGATCAAGTACTCGGCAGGCGGCTTCCGCGACTTCACCCGCATCGCCGCTTCGGACCCGACGATGTGGCGCGACGTGTTCCTGCACAACCGCGACGCGGTGCTCGAAATGCTCGACCGGTTCCTGACCGATCTGGCGCTGATGCGTGAGGCGATCCGTTCGCGCGACGGCGAGACCATGTTCGACGTGTTCAGCCGAAC
>CALCBC010000051.1 GCA_937898525.1 uncultured Sphingomonadales bacterium | reverse complement strand
AGGGGAGGGGGCTTTCAAGGCCGCCTCCGTCAGCGCAGCCAGCGCGGCCTGGCACTTCGCTTCGTCGCGTCCTGCGCGCACTGCCGCGATGCGCGCGATCTGCCCCTCGCGCACCTTGTGGTTGTCGACCTCGAGCGTCTCGATCGGCGCATGCTCGCCCGCCGGGTACCTGTTGACCCCGATCACTGCGTCCTCCCCGCGGTCGATCCGCGCCTGCCTCGCCGCCGCGGCCTCCTCGATCAGCCGCTTGGGCATGCCGCTCGCCACGGCCGCGGTCATCCCGCCGAGCGCGTCGACTTCGGCGATCAGCACCTCGGCCTCCTCGACCAGCTTCGCCGTCAACGCCTCGACGTAGTACGATCCGCCGAGCGGATCGATCACCCGCGTGATCCCCGTCTCCTCGGCCAGCACGAGCTGCGTGTTGCGCGCAATCCGCGCCGAGAAGTCGGTCGGCAGCGCCAGCGCCTCGTCGAGCGCGTTGGTGTGCAGGCTCTGCGTGCCGCCGAGCACCGCCGCCAGCGCCTCGACCGTGGTGCGGATGACGTTGTTGTACGGGTCCTGCTCCTGCAGGCTCACGCCCGAAGTCTGGCAATGCGTGCGCAGTACCTTGCTGCGCTCGTCCTTCGCTCCGAGCGCTTCCATCGTCCGGCACCACAGCACCCGCGCCGCGCGCAGCTTGGCGACTTCCATGAAGAAGTTCATGCCGATGCCGAAGAAGAACGACAGCCGCGGGGCGAATGCGTCTATGTCGAGCCCAGCCGCCATCGCCCGCTTTGCGTATTCCTTGCCGTCAGCAATCGTGAAGGCGAGCTCCTGCACCGCCGTCGCCCCGGCCTCGTGCATGTGGTAGCCCGAGATCGAGATCGGATTGAACTTCGGCATGTGCGCCGAGCACCAGGCGATCACGTCGGTCACGATCCGCATGCTCGGCTCGGGCGGGTAGATGTAGGTGTTGCGGACCATGAACTCCTTGAGAATGTCGTTCTGGATGGTCCCCGCGAGCTTCTCCGCCGGCACACCCTGCCGCTCGGCCGCAACGACGTAGAACGCCATCACCGGCAGCACCGCGCCGTTCATCGTCATCGAGACCGACATCTGGTCGAGCGGAATGCCGTCGAACAGGATCTCCATGTCCCTGACGGTATCGATCGCGACGCCCGCCTTGCCGACGTCGCCGACCACCCGCGGGTGGTCGCTGTCGTAGCCGCGGTGGGTGGCGAGGTCGAACGCCACCGACAGCCCCTTCTGCCCGGCGGCGAGGTTGCGACGGTAGAACGCGTTCGACTCTTCTGCGGTGGAGAACCCGGCGTACTGCCGGATCGTCCACGGCCGCCCGGTGTACATGCTGGCGTAGGGCCCACGCGTGAACGGCGCGAACCCGGGCAGCCCGGGATCGACCGGCAGGTCCTCGGCCGTGTAGAGCGGCCGGATCGCGAACCCCTCGGGCACGTGCCACGTCGCGTCGCGCCCCTTGAGCTCCTTCGCGGCCTTGGCCTGCCAGTCTTCGCGGGACGTCATGCACACTCCCTACAACCCTTCTCCCGCTGGCGGGAGAAGGATAGCGAAGCTTACCACCGGAGGTGGTTAGCGTAGCTTGGAGGAGGGCTCCTCCCTTCTCGAAGGCCGCGGGAGCCCTCATCCAACTCCGACTAGGGCCCGCTTCGCGAACCCAAGTCTGCGTATCCTTCTCCCGCCAGCGGGAGAAGGGTTCAGTGCCTGCCGCCCGGCGTCTCCATGATCTCGGTCAGCACCCCCGCCATGTCCTTCGGGTGGACGAAGAACACCGGCGTCCCGTGCGCCCCTATCCGCGTCGGGCCGAGCACGCGCTTGCCCGAGGCCTCGAACTCGGCGCGCGCCGCGGCGATGTCGGGCACCTCGAACGCCAGGTGATGTTGTCCGCCGAGCGGGTTGCGCTCGAGGAACGCGGCGATCGGCGAGTCCGCACCGAGCGGCGCGAGCAACTCGATCTGCGTGCCCGCGTTCGGCGTATCGACGAAGCACACCCGCACGCCTTGCGCGGGCATGTCGAACGGCTCGGTGATGATGGTCGCACCCATCGTGTCGCGCCAGAAGGCGATCGCGGCCTCGATGTCCGGCACGGCGACGCCGACATGGTTGAGGCGGCCGAGTTTCATGCGAAACCTCTAGCCGATATCGAGCGCTGCCAGCAAATCCTCTACGCTGTCGATCACCACGTGCGGAGCGCGGGACTCGGGCTGCGTGGCCCACTGGTCCCGGCTGGTCGAGCCGCTGGCGACAGCGATGCCGATCGCGCCGCCGGCGCGGGCCATCTGCATTTCGGCCACCGCGTCGTCGCCGACCACGCCGACGTCTTCCTCGGCGAGGCCGAGCTGTTCGGCGATCAGCCGCAGGGCCAGCGCACTCGGCTTGCCGCAGGGCTCGGGCTCGACGCCGGTGACCCGCGCCACCGCGCCGTTGATCGCGCACGAGTAGCCGAACGAACGACCTTCCCTGGTTGCGAAGAACGGCACGTCCGACGCGGTCAGGAATGCCGCGCCGTCGAGCACGCGTTCGCAGGCGAGGTGGATGTGCGGCATCGAGCACTCGGGATGCCAGGCGGCGTAAACCGCGTCGGCCTCGTGTGCGCCTTCATCTTCGGGTAGCACGCAGGGCACGCCCATCTCGGCCAGCGCGTCGGCCACGCCTTGCGTGCCGAGTACCAGCACACGCCGGTACCCGCGCTCGACCATTGCCCGGCCGGCGACGCTGTTCGGCGTGAACAGCCGTTCGTCGGGCACCGGCAGACCGACCGCACGCAGCCGCGGCGCCTGCACGCTCGCCGCGTAAGCGCTGCCGTTGGTCATGGCGATCCAGGGGATGCCGCGCGAGTCCAGCTCGGCCAGCGCCTCGGCCGCGCCGGGAATCGCCGTGTAGCCGCCGAGCTTGCGGTCGCTGAGGATCAGCGTGCCGTCGAGGTCGAACATGAAGCCTTTCGGCTTGCGTTCGAGCGTCATGCCGTCACCTCCAGCTTGAAACCCGCCTTCTCGACGGTGACCTGGGTCACGTCGGTGCGCTTCAGCACCTCGCGCAGAAGGTTCATCACCGGCACGGTCGACGGATCGTAGTGCCGCTCCGCCGGCCCCGCCGCCTGCATCGCGTCGACGAGGTTCGCCGGCATCGTCGCGCGCAGCAGGAACTCCTCGTCGGACAGGTTCGCCCCGATCCGTTTGCGGAGTTCGGACAGCTCGGCCATGCCCGGTTCGGCCTGCAGTTCCTTCGTACGCGGGTTGGCCATGATCCGGTCCATCACCTCGGGCTCGATCGGCACGTTGGGTCGGCCGAAGCGGCCGATCGCGTAGCGGATGATCTCGTCGGGGATCACCGCGTAGCGCTCCTTGCCGGTGACGTTGAGCATCGCCTGGGTCTGCAGCATCTGCGCAAAGGGGGTCATCACGATCGGCCAGCCGAGCTCCTGCCGCACGCGGCCCATTTCCTCGATCACCGCGTCTTCGAGGTGGGGTACGCCGTGGTCGGCCAGGTGCCGCCGCATCGTCCCGACCATGCCCCCGGGGAGCTGGTGCTGCAGGTAGGCGGCGTCGAACGCCATCGGGTGCCCGGTCGGCAGCCCTTCGGCTTCGGCCAGCGCGGTGAAGTAGCGTGCCACTTCGGCCACCGCCTCGTCGTCGACGTCCACGGTGTGGCCGAGCGCGCGCAGGTTGTGGATCATCCGCTGGATCGGCGGGTTCGAAGTGCCGTCGGCCGCGCCGCCGCTCGCGCATTGCACCGCCGCGACGCCGAGCTCGGCCGCCTCGAGACAGGCCGGCTCGGCGAGCCCGATCGTGCAGTGATTGTGCAATTCCAGCGGCTTGTCGCCGATCTCGGCGAGGATCGCCGGGATCAGCGTGCGCGCCCGCCGCGCGGTCAGCAGCCCGCCCGGGTCCTTGATGTAGAGCGCGTCGATGTCGCTGCTCGCCGCCATGATCCGCGCCGCCTCGGCATAGTGTGCGTCGTCGTGGATCGGGCTTATCGTGTAGACCAGCGCGCCCACGACCTGCTCGCCGCCCGCGCGCTTGACCAGCTTCGCCACCTCGACGTTCGAGGCCGCGTCGTTCATCGGGTCGGCCAGCGCGAACCGGCGGATGCCGTTGCGGGCGAGGGTGCGGAAGGCGAGTTCCATGAACTCGGGGCTCGCGGTCTCCCAGGCGATGAAGCGGAAGCCGGTCGAGAGGAACTGCAGCGGCGTGTTGCGGCAGATTTCCGCCATTGCCCGGATCCGCTCCCACGGATCCTCCTGCTTGTAGCGCACCGCGACGCCCATGTGGGTCGAGGTGGTGAAGTCGATCGCGCGATAACCGGCGCGCTCCATCACCGGGGCGATCGTCAGCGTCTTCGCGGTATCGATCCCGAGCGCGCCCCACAAGCACTGGTTGCCGTCGCGCAGGCTGGTCTCGACGATCTGGATGTCAGCCACAGGCAACCCCTGGGGTCTCAACCCCCTCCCCCTTGAGGGGGAGGGCGGGGTGGGGGTGTTCGGCGCTGGCGTCGACGCGCGGCTGTGCCGCGCTCTCCCACCCCTGGCCCCTCCCCGCCGGGGAGGGGAGATGCAAGGAAAGCTCGTCAGCGCTCATCTCAATCCTTCACCCGCACGCGCACCAGCGGCTGCCCTTCCTCGACGGCGCTGCCGTTGGCCGCGAGGATTGCCACCACCGTCCCGCTCACTCCGGCGCGGATCGGGTTCATCAGCTTCATCACCTCGATGATGCCGATCGTCGTGTCCTCGTCGACCGTGTCGCCCGGCTCGACGAACGGCGGGTCGCCGGGCCGCGGCGCGACGTAGAAGTTGCCGAGCAGCGGGGCGGCGACGTCGACTTCGCCCACCTTGGCCGCACCCGCCTCCTGCCCGAGCGGCGGCGCCTCGGCCGGCGCAGGTGCGCGTGAGGTCGCTGTCGCCGGCTCGTCGTCGGCTTCATCCGCACCGCCTCCGGTCCAGCCCCCGTCGCGCCGGATGCGCAGGCGGAACTCGCCCATCTGCAGGTCGAGCGACGAGAAGTGGGAGGAATCGAGCAGTCTGGCAATCTCGGCGATGTCGCGCGCCGTCAGGCTCACTTGCGGCCCCCGAAGATGTTCATCACGTGGGCGAGCGCGTTGTCCTTCTTTTCCGCCACCGGCGCGGCATCTCTCGCCGACCACACGGTCTCGGGCCGGCTTTGCAGCAGGAACAGGTTACCGCTCTCGTCGATCGCCCACTCGATATCCTGCGGCCGGCCGTAGTGGCGCTCGACCTTCCGTCCGACCTCGCGCAGCGCCATCAGCTGTTCGTCGGTCAGGCACGGCTGGGTGGCTATCACCGCCTCGTTCTCGACTTCGTGGATCCCGCCGCCCGGCGCCGGGACCTGCCGCGCGTGCTTGTCGGAGATGTCGCGCACCGAGATCTCGCCGGTGATCTTGCCGATCACCCAGCGGTCGGGAGTGACCTCGCCCGAGACGACCGCGCTGCCGAGGCCCCAGGCGCCCTCGACCACGATTACCGACTTGTCGCCGGTGGTCGGGCTGCGGGTAAACATGACCCCGGCGCACATCGCGTCGACCATCCGCTGCACGACGACGGCCATCGCCACCCCGTCCTCGGGCAACCCGTGCTTGAGGCGGTAGGTCATGCTCTCGACCGAATAGAGGCTGCCCCAGCACTCGCGGACGCGTTCGACCATCTGCTGCTCGCTGGTCACCCACAGGAACGTGTCCTGCAGCCCCGCGAAGCTCGCGTCCTCTGCGTCCTCGGTCGTCGCCGACGAGCGCACCGCGACCGGCTCGTTGCCCGGGCACAGCTCGGCGTAGGCGCCGCGGATTGCCCGCTCGACGGCTTCGGGCATCGGTTCCTCGATCACCCGCCGGCGCAGCTCTTCGGAGAGCCTTGTCACGGCGTGCAGGTCGTCGGGCGCGAGCGCCGCGACCTTGGCCCGGACCGGCTCGCGCGCCTCCATCGCTCCGAGGAAGCTCTCGAACGCCCCGGTCGTCACCACGAACCCCGGGGGCACCGCGATGCCCGCACGCGTCAGTTCGCCGAGCGAGCCGCCCTTGCCGCCGACGGTCGGGCGGTCGGCGATGCCGATGTCCTTGAACCAGGCGACTGCCATCACTGCCCCTCCGCTTCGGGGGAGGGGGGCAGGGGGAGGTGGCTGCCGGCAATCAGCGCAACGTTCCCCTCTCCCCTGGCAGCGAAGCTGGCCCGCTGGGCCAACGGGAGAGGCTTTTTCACGCGAATCCCCATCACGCCTCTTCCAGCACCCGTTCCTCGTCGAGGATCGTCACCACCCCGCGCCCGCCGTCGACGCGGATGCGCTGGCCGTCCCTGATCCGCTGGGTCGCCTTGCCGGTGCCGACCACCGCCGGGAGGCCATACTCGCGGGCGACGATCGCCATGTGGCTCATCGAGCCGCCGATGTCGCTGACTGCGGCGCTGATCTTCTGGAAGATCGGGCTCCAGGTCGGGTTGGTCACCTGGCAGACCAGCACGTCGCCGGGCTGGATGCGGCCGATCTCCTCGACCGACCTGACCACCCGCGCGGTCCCTTCGACCACGCCCGAGCAGGCGGCGAAGCCCTTGAGCTCGTTCGTCTCCTCCTCGCTGTCCGCGTTGAGCCACTGGTCGAGGTTCTCGCGGGTGATGCCCCACAGCATGACGATAGCAGGGTCGTCGATCACGTCGGGTACCGCGCCCAGCGCGGGCGAGGTCGGGTGCCTGGCCCATTCGGCGATCGCCGCCTTGCGCTCGGCGATGATGGCCGGCCAGTGCTTCGGACCGCGGGGTTCGCTGCCGATGCCCCAGGCGAGCATGAGGTCGATGATCGCGCTTTCGAGCTCGTATTGGGTAAGGTGGAACACGTCTTCCTCGCAGCCCTCGGGGCCGAAGAAGCCATGTTCCGCCAGCAGGGTACCGAACTCCCTGATCTTGTTGAAGAACAGGTTCGTGTACCAGTGTTCGCAGTAGAACTTGTGACCTTCGACGTAGGGGAAAACGCGGTGGGCGAGTTCGATCATCTGGTCGTAGGTCGCCCGGTCCTCGTCGGTCTCGAGCAGCTCGCGATAGTCGGCGACGAGCTGGTCGCGCTCGCGGATCAGCTGCTCGGTCGGCCGCTCGATGTTCTCGCCGGCCTTGATCTTGGCGATGTAGCCGGGGAGCGCGGCGAACGGCAGGCTGAGGTCGTCGTTCCAGCTGCGGTGGTAATGATAGAACCCGTCGCCCGAGCTGACGTTGAACCACGGGTTGCGGCTGGCCTCGAGCTCTTCGAGCCAGGCCTTGCCCGAGTTGCCGATGGCGTCGAGCTCGGCGAGCACGGTGTCGATGTCCATTCCGTCGGTGAAGTGGTGGTCGACGCCGAGCTCGACCGCGCGGCGCGCGAGCCGCTTCACTTCCTCGTCGGGGCGGAAGATCTCGGCTTCCATCCCCGCGACCATCCGGCTGATCGCCTGGTCGCTGATCTCGGGGAAGGCCTTCTTGCAGAAATCGAAGAAGGTCATGTACGCGCCGTAGCCGAGCAGCAGGAA
>CALCBC010000050.1 GCA_937898525.1 uncultured Sphingomonadales bacterium | reverse complement strand
CCTGGAAGCAGGGTTCTCAACAGCTCCAACCCGCCCGCGTTGACTCGATCATCCTACCCCCTACCTAGCACCCAACAAGGACGGGATTCTCACGAGACAATGGCTACCCACACCACGAAGATGCTCATCATCGGCTCGGGCCCCGCGGGCCTCACCGCCGCGATCTATGGCGCGCGCGCGGGGATGGAGCCGATCGTGGTCCAGGGGCTTCAGCCGGGCGGGCAGCTGACGATCACCACCGACGTCGAGAACTACCCTGGCTTCCGCGACGTTATCCAGGGGCCCTGGCTGATGCAGGAAATGCAGGCGCAGGCCGAGCACGTCGGCACCCGGATGATGTGGGATACGATCGTCGAGGTCGACGTCGCGGGCGGCTCGCCCTTCCGTGCCAGGGGCGACTCCGGCGACGAATACGTCGGCGACACCCTCGTCATTGCCACCGGTGCGCAGGCCAAGTGGCTTGGCGTGCCCGGCGAGCAGGCGCTCTCGGGCAAGGGCGTCTCGGCCTGTGCGACCTGCGACGGGTTCTTCTACCGCGGCAAGAAGGTCGCGGTTATCGGCGGCGGCAACACCGCGGTCGAGGAAGCGCTCTACCTGACCAATCACTCCGACGACGTGACGCTGATCCACCGCCGCGACGAACTGCGCGCCGAGAAGATCCTGCAGGACCGGCTGTTTGCGCACCCGAAGATCTCGGTACTGTGGAACAAGCGCGTGGACGAATTCCTCGGCGACCCGCTCGGCGGCGGCCTCACCGGGCTCAGGCTGACCGACACCGTCACCGGCGAGGGCAGCGAATTTGCCTGCGAAGGCGCGTTCGTCGCGATCGGTCACGCGCCCTCGACCGAGCTGTTCAAGGGCAAGTTGCCGATGGACGAAAGCGGCTACCTGCTGGTCGAGCCCGGCACGCCCAAGACCGCGGTACCCGGCGTGTTCGCCTGCGGCGACGTCATGGACCACGTTTACCGCCAGGCGGTCACCGCCGCCGGCACGGGGTGCATGGCCGCGCTCGATGCCGAGCGGTTTCTCGCCGCGCGGGCTTTCGCGAAAGGCGACCCGGTGGCGGTTACAGCCTGACCGATCCGCTCGCCTGCGCTCGCCGTCAGGCGGCGCGCACGTGGACGAGGAATTCCTGGACCTGGCTCTTGAGCACGCCGGCCTGCTGCTCGAGCTCGGTCGACGAGGTCAGCAGCTGGCTCGCCGCCGCGCCGGTGCCGAGCGAGGTCTCGCGCAGCTGGCCGATGTTGGCGGAGACGTCCTCGGTATTGCGCGCGGCGAGGTCGATCGAGCGCGCGAGGTCCTGACCGGCAACCGACTGCTGGTCGACCGCCGCGGCGATCGACACCGCGGTCGCCTCGAGCTGCTGGATCTGGCTCGCGATCGAGCGGAGCGCCTCGACGCTGGCCGAGGTGGTCTCCTGGATCGCGCGGATCTGCCCGGCGACTTCCTCGGTCGCCTTTCCGGTCTGCGTCGCCAGTTCCTTGACCTCGGCCGCCACGACCGCGAACCCTCGGCCCGCCTCGCCGCCGCGTGCCGCCTCGATAGAGGCGTTGAGCGCGAGCAGGTTGGTGCGCTGGGCGATCGTCGAGATCATCTCGACGATGTCGCCGACCTGGCTCGCCGACTGGGTCAGCGCCGAAATCGTGCTGTCAGCTTCCTCGGCCGCGGCCGAGGCCTTGCGGGCGAGTTCGGCGGACGTCGAGGCCTGGCGGCTGATCTCGCCGATCGACATGGCGAACTCGTCGCTTGCCGCCGCCGCCGCGGTCACGCCGGCCGCGGCCTCGTTAAGGCTCGCGGACACGTCGGCGGTCTGCATCGCGGTTTGCTCGGCGGCCGAGGCCATCGAGCTCGCGGTCGCCTGCAGCTGGCTCGACGCGGCGGCGACGCCGCTGACGATGTCGCCGATCGTGCGCTCGAACTTGTCGGCGAGGCCGAGCAGGGTTTCGGACTGGCGGATGCGCAGCTCCTCGCGCTCGGCCTCGACTTCGGTCAGGCGGCGCAGTTCTGCGGCGGTCGCCTCCTCGCGCTCCTTGCGCATGCGGTCGAACTTGTTGGCCGCCTTCTTGATCACGATCAGGTAGCGCGCCATCGCGCCGATCTCGTCCTCGCGCTCGTCGTGCGGGATATGCACCTGGCGGTTGCCTTCGGCGAGTTCGCGCATCGCCTCGCAGACTTGCTCGAGCGGATTGACGAGGTCCTTCTCGACGAGTCGGATCGACAGCGCGCCGATCAGGACGACGGCCAGCGCGATGATCGACAGGGACATCAGCAGGCCGTCGATCAGACCGCCCTCGGCGCCCATCAAGGCGACGAGCGCGACCGAGGCGAGCAGGGCTGCGGCGCCCACGGCGGCGCCGAACATCAGCTTCAGCTTCCGGCCCACCGAATGACCGACGAGGCTGCCGAGCGTGGTCGCTCGCGGGTGAAGGGCTTGCGCCTTCAGCAACTCGCGGTCGTGCTCGAGCTCGTCGCCGGCCTCGGCGACGATCTTATCGGACATGTCCATGCTTGCTCCCAATACGCTTGCGAGGGGCGTCGAGCCGCTCGCGGTTTTCATCGAGGCGCATGCGGATCTCCTCCGCGGTGATGGCCTTGTAGTAGTACCAGCCCTGGATGTGGTCGCACCCGGCGGTGCGGACGAGGTCGGCCTGGGCCTGGGTCTCGACACCCTCGGCCGTGACTTCCATGTCCATCGCCCGGGCGACCGCAATGCTCGAGGCCATCATGGCCAGCGACCCGCTGTCCTGTCCGGCATCGACCACCATCGTGCGGTCGAGCTTGAGCTTCTCGAAGCGGAAGTTCCTGAGGAAGCCGATCGAGGCGTAGCCGGTGCCGAAGTCGTCGAGCGCGATGCCGACCCCGAACTGGCGGATCACGTCGAGATTGCGGTTGGCAACGATCGGGTCGGTCACGAGGTAGGTCTCGGTAACCTCGAGCTCGAGCCGCGCCGGCGGGAAGCCGGTCTCCTCGAGGATGTGCCCGAGCTCGACCGGAAACTCGGGGTTGCGCAGCTGCGCCGGCGAGACGTTGATCGACAGCTTGATGCCGTCCCAGTGGAGCGCCTCGCGGCAGGCGGTGCGCAGCACCCACAGGCCGATCGGGTAGATCAGGCCGCACTTCTCGGCGATCGGAACGAACAGCCCGGGGCTGACCATCGTGCCGTCCGCCTTTTGCCAGCGGAGCAGCGCTTCGACAGCGACGATCTCGCCGGTACGCGCGTCGACCAGCGGCTGGTAGGCGAGGCGGAAATCGCCCTGCTTGAGCGCCTCGCGAAGTTCGTCCTCGACCTGAGTGGTGACGTCGCGGTTGCGATCGAAGTCCTCGGTGAACCAGGTGCAGCGATTCCTGCCACCCTCCTTCGAGGCGTACATCGCCATGTCCGAACGGCGCAGCAGCTCCGAGGACGTCAGGCCGTCGCGTCCGGTGCTCAGGGACAGGCCGATGCTGGCGCCGACGGTCAGCTTGCGCTCGTCGATCACGAACGCCTGCGAGAGGCGGGCGATCAGTGTGTGGCAGATGCCTTCGAGGATGTTTCCGGCGATCGGCCCGACCACGAGGATGGCGAACTCGTCACCGCCCAGCCGATAGGCGCGTGCTTCCTTGCCGCAGACTTCGGCCAGCAGCTTGGCGCATTCCCTGATCAGACGGTCGCCGACGAAGTGGCCGTACTGGTCGTTGACCGCCTTGAATCCGTCGAGGTCGAGCAGCGCGAGCGCCTTCTCCTGGCCCTCGCCGTGGCGCACGTAGTCGAGGTGAAGTGCGCGGCGGTTGGGCATCGCGGCGAGACTGTCGGTCAGGCTGAGATCCTCGAGCCGGCTGATGCTCGACAGGCCGAAGCGGACGAGCAGGACCCCCGCGATCACGTAGGCGATGGTGCCCGTGATGACTATGGTCCAAAGCGAGCTGGAGTGCGGTTCCGCCTGTCCGATGAGCAGGGCAAGGATGCAGGCCGAGATCAGCGTGAGCACCGCCACGGGTGCTATCACGAGCACCGGCGGACGCACCTGCTTCTGGCCAAGGGCCTGCATCACGTGGGATCCTCTCCCATCCTACCAATCCAGACTGTCGCCATAGGCCGGAGTGTTTAAGTTTCGGTAACCCCCGATTTACCTTACCGGGCGCGATCGGGCCGGCGCTCCGTGCTGTAAGCCGTCGCCCGCGGAGGCACGCCGATGGCCAGGTGGTGAAAGCCCGTCGCCCCCTTCTCCGGGGCCAGTACGTCGGTCTGGCCCGCCGTCGTTTCTCCGGCGCCGAGCATGACGCGGCCATCGGGTGCGAGCGCCGCGGCGAGCCGCTCGAACGCACGCTGGCGCGTGGTCCGGTCGAAGTAGAGCAGCACGTTGCGGCACAGGATCAAGTCGAACCGGCCCGGCTCGGGCGGCATGTCGAGCAGGTTGTGGGTCTCGAAGCGGACCATCTTGCGCACGAGGTCGTTGGCGCGCCAGCCGGTCCGGGTCTCCTCGAAGAACCGGACCATCTGCGCAACGCCGAGCCCGCGCTGGATCTGGAACTGGGAAAAGCTGCCCTCGCGCGCGGCCATGATCACCGAGCGCGCGACATCGGTGCCGAGGATGTCTATCGTCCAGTCGCGCCAGCGTGCGGGCTGCTCGGCGAACAGCATCGCCAGCGAATAGACTTCCTGCCCCGTCGAACAGCCGACCGACCAGATCGCCAGCCGCTTGACCACTCGCCGTCGTTCGGCCAGCGCGGGCAGCACGCCGACGGCGAGCTGGTCGAACATGGCCCGGTCGCGGAAGAAGTAGGTCTCGTTGTTGAGCAGCGCCTCGACCACCCGCTGGGCGAGCGCGCCCTGGTTCGGCTGGCCGAGCCGCGCGGCGAGCTCCTCGAGCGTGTCGAGGCCGGTCTCGCGCAACACGCCCGACAGCGCGGTGCCGACACGCCACAGCCGGTCGGCGGTGAGCTTCTGGCCCGTACGCGCCTCGAGCAGGCCGGCGACGATGCCCAGCGCGTTCTGGCTCTGGTCGATCATGCCGCCCCCGCGGTCGCGGCGATGCGCGCGGCGATCTGCTCGGGCGGCAGCACGGCCGAGGCGAGACCCGCTCCGGCGACCGCCCCGGGCATGCCCCAGACTGCCGAGCTTGCAGCGTCCTGCGCAATGATCGTGCCGCCGGCCGCGACGATCCGCGCGGCGCCGTCGGCGCCGTCGCGGCCCATCCCCGACAGCACGACGCCCATCGCATGAGCGCGGAACAGCCGGGCGCAGCTTTCGAACATCGGGTCGACCGAGGGCCGACAGCCGCTCGGGACCGGCTCGTCGCGCAGACGGATCACTGTGGAGCCCGATTTGTCGGACGCAACGGTCATGTGCGCGTCACCCGGCGCGACGAGAATCTCGCCGGCTACGACCGGCCTGCCGTCACTGGCGACCGAGGCCGGGCGGCCCGATGCCGCGCGCAGCTGGCGCACGAAGGGTTCCATGAACGAGCCCGGCAAGTGCTGCGTGACGAGAAGGGGCAGCTGCACGTGGGGCGCGAGCGCACCGAGCAACTGGCCGAGCGCATGAATACCGCCGGTCGAGGCGCCGATCGCGACGATGTGCGGCCTTTCCGGGCCGTGAGGCCGCAACGCCGGCTGCGCGGGCGGCGCCGCCTTCTCGCGCGCGCGCCGGGCAACGCGGCCGAGCAGGCGGATCTTGCGCAGCAGCGTCGCCCGGTATTCGCCGTCGAACTTGCCCGGCTGTGGCTTGGCGAGCGTGTCGGCCGCACCGAGCGACAGCGCGGCAAGCGTCTGCTCGGCGCCGCGCACCGTGAGCGAGGAGACGACCAGGATGCGGGCCGGCGAGGCCAGCTCGATCATTTGCGGCATTGCGCCGAGACCGCCCATCCCGGGCATGTCGAGGTCGAGCAGGATGACGTCGGGCGAAGCCTGGGCCAGCGTCGCCAGCGCGCGCTCGGCACTTTCTTCCGAGGCGACCAGTCGCAAGTCGGCTTCGGCCCCGATCAGGCGGGCAAAGACGGCACGGACCGTCGGCGAATCGTCGACCACCAGGACACGGACCGGATCTGTCCACGGGGCGCGAGCGGTGTCGCGGACCGCGATTCCTGGCGCGGCACCCATCGTCGCACTACCTCAGGCTGCGCCGATGAGCTGCAGCTTCATCTGCAAGGTATCGTGATCGAACGGCTTCATCACGTATTCGTCGGCCCCCGCCTCGATGGCTTCGCGGATGTGCGCGACGTCGTTCTCGGTAGTGCAGAACACGACCTTCGGCTTGGTCCCGCCCTCGAGCTTGCGCAGCGCACCGATAAACTCGATCCCGTTCATCACCGGCATGTTCCAGTCGAGCAGGATCAGGTCGGGCATCGTTTCGCCGCACTTGGCCAGGGCGTCCTGTCCGTTCTCGGCTTCGGTGACTTCGAAAGCGAAGCTCTCGACGATGTGCCGCGAAACCTTTCGGATCACACGCGAATCATCGACGATGAGGCAGTGTTTCATGGCGCCCAAATCCTCTTCTCTCCAGATTCGCCTGTTACCGGAGGAGTGTAAGCAATCGCTTAAGCCGCGAGCGCTTCTTCGGGCCCGGCGATGAGCGCGGCGATGTCGAGGCACGGCAGCGCGCCGGCCTCCGTCTCGATCCGCGCGCTGGCGACGCGCGACCAGCCCGGTCCGGGGTCGGCGCCGAGCGGGCCGGGTTCAGCCAGCGCGGCGACGATGTCGTCGGCCGCCTCGACCATCAGGCCGTAGAGGTGCCCCTCGTGCTCGACGACAACCGCACGGCAGGTACGGCAGTCGGTCGGCTCGCGGTCGAGCCCGAGCGAGAGCGCACAGTCGATCAGCGTCAGCGGGCGGCTGCGCAGCGCGGCGAGCCCGGCGATGTGCGGCGCCGTGCGCGGCACAGGCGTGACTTCGCCGAGCTCGATCACCGAATTGACGACGACGGCCGGAATCACGGCCCGGCGTCCCGCGAGCATCACGACGAGCAGCATCTCGTTCATGCGGCGAGCTCCTGTCCCGCGCGCAGCAGCGCCGCCATCAGCGCCGCGCGGTCGTAGCGATAGATGCTGTCGGGCCCGTCGGCCGGGCCCGGCGCACTGCGCAGACGGATCGCCTTGCGAGCCTCGCACTCGTCCTTGTCCCCGATGTCGCCCTCGACGAAGGCGACGTCGGCCGGGCCTTCGTCGACGATGCGGTAGCCGGCCGCCTCGATGATCGGGCCGAGGAAGTTGCGCATCCAGGTTTCGTCGCCGTCGAGGCGGCAGGTCAGCGTGCCGTGGCCGGGGGTGTGGGCCGCCTGGCTCGCGAACAGCGCGTGGCAGTCGACCAGCTCGGCCGTCTCGCCGTCGATCAGGGTCACACCGACGACGTGCGTCTGGCCGTTGACGCGCTTGAGCACGCCGTCGAGCGTGGCGATGTCGATCACCTCGCTCGCGGCGTAAGCGATTCGTTCGCCGCCCTCGCACAGCCGCAGCACCGTGATCCGCTCGGGCAGCTCGACATCCGCTGGGACGCCAGCGAGCGGCAGGATGTCCTCGCCGAGCACGATCTGGGCGTCGGGACCCGGCCGCCGCACGGCTGCGGCGCCGGCACGTTCGACCTGCTCGACCACGCTCATTGCGATCGCGCGGCGTTCGCCGTCGAGGGCGCGGAACAGAATGACCCGCAGGCCCTCGCGTTCGGCCCGCGGCGCGGCATGGGCGGTAATCGCCGACGGGCGATGCAACTCGCGCGGAAGGCCCGCGCCATATCCGATCGCGGCCACGTCGAGCACCAGCACCGGCGTGCCGTCGTCGAGCTGGGTGCAGCCGACGAACAGCCCGCTCTTCATGATTCCGGGCGAAAGCGGTTTGATGACCAGCTCGTGGTGGTCGAAGATCCGGTCGACCTCGAGCGCATAGAGGTCGCCCCAACCGAGCCGCAGGATCACGAACAGCGTCGGATCGTCGTTGCGTTCGAGCCGGAGCGCTTCGCCGAGGGAGATGCAGGCGAGGCGCCGGTCGCGGAAGGTGAGGTAGCGTCGCTCGCCGATCTGGGCAAACTCGAGGTTGCCGCCCGCGGTGCTGACGATCTCCTCGACGTAGGACCGCGGAACGGCGAAAGTCTGGCCGCCGGCCTCGACGGTCAGGCTCGGCAGGATGCTCAGCGTGAGCGGCACGCAAATCAGGAACCGCGTGCCTTCGCCCGGGAGCGATTCGATCTCCAGCGTGCCGCCGAACTTCTCGATGTTGGCGCGGACCACGTCCATGCCGACGCCGCGGCCCGAAATCGCGGTCACCGTCTCGGCGGTCGACAGCCCGGGCTCGTAGATCAGGTCGATCTTCTCTTCGCGCGACATCGCCACGATCTGCTCGGGCGTGTGCGTACCCGCGGCGATCGCCTTGGCGGCGAGCTTGTCGACGTCGATGCCGCGCCCGTCGTCCATGATACCGATGTGGATCGTGTTGCCGCTCTGGCGCGCCGAGATCGTCAGCATTCCGGCTTCGCGCTTGCCTGCGGCGAGGCGCTCGGCCGGGGCCTCGATGCCGTGGTCGACAGCATTGCGGATGATGTGCAGCAGCGGGTCGCGGATCAGCTCGATCATCTCGCGGTCGAGCTCGACCTCGCCGTTCTCGATTTCGACGAAGACCTGCTTGCCGAGCTCGGCGGACAGGTCGCGGACCAGCCGCGGGAAGGTCGAGAACAGGCCTTCGATGCGGCGCATGCGCGTGCGGGTGATCGCGTCGCGTACTTCGGCGATCAGCGCCGAAAGCCGCGCGAACGGCGCCTCGAGCCCGGTATCGGCGCCGAGGCTCTGCATCCGCCGCGCGAGGTCGTTGCGTGCGAGGACCATTTCCGAGACGCCGCTCATGACCTGGTCGATCAGGTCGACCGGCAGGCGGATGGTCCGCTGCTCGGCGGCCGGAGTGACTGGGGAGTGCCGCACGCTGCCGATCTGGGAGATTGCTCCGTCGTCGAGTTCGCCAGCGAGCGCCGCGATCAGCACGTCGTCGGTCGCTTCGGACAGCGGTTCGCCGCGCTCGATCTCGCCGATCATCACGCCGATGCGGTCAATCACTGCGAGCACGGCGTCGACAAGGCGGCTGTCGGCACGCCGGTGCCCGGCGCGGACGTCGGCGAGCGCGTCCTCGGCGGCGTGGCTCAGGGCCTCGAGCTGGGGGAAGTCGAAGAACCCGCAGTTGCCCTTTACGGTATGGACGAAGCGGAAGATCGTATCGAGCCGGGCACGGTCGTCGGGGTTGGCTTCCCAGGCGACGATTTCGCCGGCCAGCGCACCCAGCATCTCTCGTGTTTCGGCGACGAATTCCGCCAGCAGATCATCCATGCCACCCGCCCCCAGGACATCGGGTCGGGCGGCTATGCGGCAAGTTTGGTTAAGAGGCGGTTACGTCTTGCCCCTCGTCAGCCGCGCGAGATCTGCGTCTCCTGCTCGGTGATGAACTCGACCAGCGCCGGCTTCCCGGCCTCGGTCGCGGCGATCGCGCGGCGCAATGCGGGGACGATCTCGAAGGCTTCTGTGACCCGTTCGCCGTGGCACCCGAGCGAGCGGGCGAAGGCCGCGTAGTCGCCCGAGATGTCGGTCGCGCGGTACTTCTCGGTCGCCTCGGGCATGACCGGCAGCTCGATCGCCATCGCCTGGTTGTTGAGCAGGATCGAGAGGATCGGGATGCCCTCCCTTGCGGCGGTTTCGAGGTCGGTGCCGGTGAAACCGATGGCCGCGTCGCCCCAGACGTTGATGCACAGCTTGTCGGGACAGGCGAGCTTGGCGCCCATCGCGAGGCCGAGGCCGTAGCCGAGCTGGGTCGACTTGCCCCAGCCGATGTAGCCGTGCGGGCTGCGGCTCTTCCAGAACGGCACCAGCTGGTCGCGCGGGCTGCCGGCGTCGTGAGTAATTATGGTGTTTGCGACGTCGACGGTCTGCTGCAGGTCCCACAGTACCCGGTACGGCGAGAGCGGGCTCGTCTCCTGGGTGCACTTGGCCTGCCAGCGGGCGAACCATTCGCGTTCGGTTTCAGCGATTTGCTGCGCCACAGCTGCAGCATCGCGCGGCTCGGGCACGCGTGCCCTGACCGCCTCGAGCAGGGCCGAGAGCGTCAGCTTCGCATCGCCGACCAGGGCGACCTCGCACGGTACCGACTTGTCGATATCGAGAGGGTCGAGCGTCGCATGGATCACCCGCTTGCCGGGTGGGATGGCGAGCCCGAAGGCGGTGGCGGTGAAGCTGCAGCCGACGCCGAAAAGCAGGTCGCACTCGTCGAGCCACTTGCGCACGCAGCCGTTGATCCCGTTGCCGCCCGAGCCGAGCGCGAGCGGGTGGGTCTCGTCGAACGCGCTCTTGCCCGGCAGGCTGGTCATGACCGGGATCGCCAGGTGCTCGGCCAGCGCGCGCAGCTCGTCGTAGGCTTCCGACCAGTGGATTCCCTGCCCGGCGTAGATCGCCGGGTTCTTCGCCGCGACGAGCCGCGCGGCGGCCGCCTCGATCGCCTCGGGCGCGGGCTGCGAGCGCACGACCTTGCCAGGCGCGTAGTCGAGCTCGCCCGTGAACGGCATCGCCAGCACGTCGTACGGAAGCTCGACCACCACCGGTTGCGGCCGACCGTTGCGCAGCATCGCGAAAGCGCGGCGAAGCACCGGTCCGACATCGGTCGGCGAGGTCAGCGGCTCGGCGTGCTTGGCGACGCTCGCCATCGAGCGCACCGAGTTGAAGTTGTACGGCACGTAGGCCTGGCTCAGCGCATAGCCCTGCGGCATGACCAGCACCGGCACGCTGTCGGCATAGGCCTGCGCGACTCCCCCGAACGCGTTCTCGGCCCCGGGTCCCTGCTGCATCACGAACACGCCCATCCGCGCGCCCTTCGACAGGCGGCTGAGCGCGTCGGCCATGTGCAGCCCGGTGCGCTCCTGGCGAACGATCACCGTGCGGATGTCGATCCGTGCTGCCGCCTCGAGAATCTGGTTGCGCGGGTAGCCGAACACGACGTCGACGCCCTCGCGCTTGAGCACCGCGGCGATCGCGTCGGCGACCGTGCCGTTCGCGTGCACCGGAAAGTCCGCATCTCCATTGCCCTGCTGCATCGCATCCCTCACAAGTCTCGGCTCGGGCTAGAGGCGGGGAGAGGCCAATGCAACCGATCGAACTGGGGCGCATGCGCGTGCACAAGGTGCACGAGATGGACAGCCCCGTCCCGCTGCTGAGCCAGCTGCCGGGCACCACGGCCGACGACCTGAAGCGGCTGATGACCTGGTACGACCAGCCCGACGAGATCACTACCGACCCCGAGACGAGCTTCATGACCTTCTCGGTCCACTCGTGGGTGATCGAGCTCGACGGGCGGACGATCCTGATCGACACCTGCTGCGGCAACCACAAGGAGCGGGAGCTGCTGCCCGAGGTTCACCGGCTGGGCACCGACTACCTCGGCAACCTGCGCCGCGCCGGTTTCGCGCCCGAGGACATCGACATGGTCATGTGCACGCACCTGCACTTCGACCACGTCGGCTGGAACACCCGGCTCGACAACGGCCGGTGGGTGCCCACCTTCCCCAACGCCCGCTACGTCTTCGGCCGGCGCGACTTCGAGTATTTCAGGGCCGCCCCCGGGGGCGAGACCCTGCACAACGCGGCGTTCGTCGATTCGATCGTCCCGGTGATGGAAGCCGGGCAAGGGGAGATCGTCGACGAGGACGCGGTCGCCTACCGCGAGATCGGCGACGGCGTCTGGCTCGAGCCGGCCTACGGCCATTCGCCCGGCTGCTGCACGATCAACGCGCAGGCCGGCGGTCCCCCCGGCGTGTTCTGGGGCGACGTGATCCACCACCCGGTCCAGCTGATCCGCCACGACCTGCCGTTCGCGTTCGACACCGACGGCGAGGCGGCCTGCAGGGTGCGCAAGGCGACAATGGAGCGGCTGGCCGACACCGACACGCTGTGCTTTCCGGCGCACTTCCGGCGGACCTCGGCAGGGTACGTGAAGCGCGACGGGGATGCATTTCGGTACGAGTGGCTGCCGGAATAAGGCTCCTGCGGCGAAGCCGCTTTCAATCCGATCTCGCAGTGGCGGCACCGCTCGTCCGCCCCTTGCTTGCAGCTGAAACCGGGTGCAGGGCAGAGGACCATGGCCGTCGACCGTTCCGCGCTGCGCGCCGCCTACCGCCTGGAGGAAGCCGCCTGCGTTGCCGAGCGCCTGCGCCAGGCCGCGCCGGCATCGGCGGTCCACGCCGAGGCCGCGGCACTCGCCGCGCGGCTGATCGAGGGCGCCCGCGAGCGCAAGGCGAGCGGGCTCGACGCGTTCCTGCAGACGTTCGGCCTCGGCACCGACGAGGGCATCGCGCTGATGTGCCTCGCCGAGGCGCTGCTGCGCGTACCCGATACCGAGACCGCCGACGCTCTGATCCACGACAAGCTCGCCGGGATCGACTGGAGCGAGCACCTCGGCGATTCGGATTCGACCTTCGTCAACGCGGCGACCTTCTCGCTGATGCTGACTGGGCAGGTGCTCCGCGGCAGCTCGCGCGACGATGCCGGCTTCGCCAGCGCGCTGCGGCGCGCGGTCGGCCGGCTCGGCGAGCCGGTGATCCGCCAGGCGACACTGCAGGCGATGCGGATCCTGGGTGGCCAGTTCGTGTTCGGCCGCACGATCGACGAAGCGCTCAGGCGCGCCGAGCCCGAGCGCAAGGGCGGTCTCACGCACAGCTTCGACATGCTCGGCGAGGCGGCGATGACCTTCGCCGACGCCGAACGCTACCGCCGCTCCTACGCGGCCGCGATCGAGCGGCTGGCGCAAGAGGCGAAGGGCGGCGTGCGCGCGAGCCCCGGAATCTCTGTGAAGCTCTCCGCGCTCTATCCGCGCTACGACTATCTCCACGCCGAGGCAGCGAAAGCCGCGCTGATCCCGATCGTGCGCGAGCTCGCGCTGGCAGCCAGCAAGGCCGACATCCATTTCACGATCGACGCCGAGGAAGCCGAGCGGCTCGAGCTGTCGCTCGATATCATCGAGGCGCTGGTCGAGGACGACGCGCTTTTCGCAGGCGGCTGGCAGGGCTTCGGGCTCGCGCTCCAGGCCTACCAGAAGCGCGCCGTGCCGCTGTGCGACTGGGTCGCCACGCTGGCCCGCCGGCATGGCCGCCGGCTGATGGTGCGGCTCGTCAAGGGCGCCTACTGGGACAGCGAGATCAAGCTGAGCCAGGTCGGCGGGCACGGCGACTACCCGGTGTTCACCCGCAAGGTCGCGACCGACGTCTCGTACCTTGCCTGCGCGGCCAGGCTGCTCGCCGCCGAGGACGCGATCTACCCGGCGTTCGCCACGCACAACGCCTACACGATCGGCGCGATCAAGGCGCTCGCCGGTTCCCGCGAGTTCGAGTTCCAGCGGCTCCACGGCATGGGCGAGGACGTCTACGAGGTGCTCGCGGAGGAGGAGGGCGAACGCCCGACCCGAGTTCGCATCTACGCGCCGGTCGGCGGCCACAAGGACCTGCTCGCCTATCTCGTGCGCCGCCTGCTCGAGAACGGCGCCAACTCCTCGTTCGTCAACCGACTCGCCGACGCCGATGTGCCGGTGACGGCTCTGACAACCGATCCCGTGGCTGATCTCGCGGCCCTCGAACCCAGGCGCAACCCGTCGATCCCGCTCCCCGCCGACATCTATCCCAACCGCCGCAACAGCGCCGGGGTGGACCTGGCGGACCCGCTGGTGCGCGAACCGCTGCTGGCGGACCTGCGCAAGCTGGAAGGGCGCGAATGGGCGGCGGTCCCGACTGTCCTCGCGGAGCCCTCTCCCGTTGCCCGGAAGGACCGACGGGAGGGCGAGAATGCGCGTGCGATCCGCTCGCCGCAGGACACCGACAGCATCGTCGGCCTCTCGCTCGACGCCACTCCGGCCGACGTCGATCTCATGCTCGCCCGTGCGGTCGCCGCGCAGCCCGGGTGGGACGCGCTCGGGGGTACCGCGCGCGCCGAGCTGCTGATCAGGGCCTCCGACCTGTTCGAAGCGCATACGGCCGAGCTGATAAGCCTGTGCCAGCGCGAGGCCGGCAAGACGCTGGTCGACGCGGTGCTCGAGGTGCGCGAGGCGGTCGATTTCCTGCGCTACTACGCCTGCGAGGCGCGGATGCTGTTCTCGGCGCCGCAGCCGCTGCCCGGCCCCACCGGCGAGCAGAACCTGCTGCGGCTCCACGGCCGCGGAGTGTTCACGACGATCAGTCCGTGGAACTTCCCGCTGGCGATCTTCACTGGCATGGCTTCGGCCGCGCTCGCCGCGGGCAACACGGCAATCGCCAAGCCGGCCGAGCAGACCCCGCTGATCGCCGCGCTCGCGGTGCGCCTGTGCCACGAGGCCGGCATTCCCGACGACGTGCTCCAGCTCGCCCCCGGCGACGGTCGCGTCGGCGCCGCCCTGACCTCCGATCCGCGGATCGCCGGGGTCGCCTTCACCGGCTCGACCGAGACCGCGCGCGCGATCAACCGCGCTCTCGCCGCACGCGACGCGCCGATCGCCACGCTGATTGCCGAGACCGGCGGACAGAACGCGCTGATCGTCGATTCCTCGGCGCTGCCCGAGCAGGTCGCGCGCGACGTGATGAGTTCGGCCTTCCAGAGCGCCGGCCAGCGCTGCTCGGCGCTGCGCGTGCTCTACGTCCAGGACGACGTTGCCGAGACGATGCTCGAGATGGTCCGCGGCGCGTTCGAGGCCCTCGTGATCGGCGACCCGGCGGACCTCGCGACCGACGTCGGCCCCGTGATCGACGCCGCGGCCAAGGCGCTGCTCGACGAGCACGTCGCGGCAATGCGCGCGGCCGGACGCAGGGTCTGGCAGCGCGAGCTCGGCCCGGCCTGCGCCAACGGCACCTTCGTTGCGCCGACGATCATCGAGATTGGCTCGATCGCCGACCTGCAGCGAGAGAACTTCGGCCCGGTCCTCCACGTCGCCCGCTTCCGCGCCGACCAGCTCGAACAGGTGATCGAGGACATCAACGCCACCGGCTATGGCCTCACGCTCGGCCTGCACAGCCGCATCGATGCCACCCGCCGCCTCGTCGAAAGGCGTGCCCGCGCGGGCAACTTCTACGTCAACCGCAACCAGATCAGCGCGGTCGTCGGCAGCCAGCCGTTCGGCGGCGAGGGTCTCTCGGGTACGGGTCCCAAGGCTGGCGGGCCCAATTACGTGATCCGCTTCGCCACCGAGCGGGTGACGACGATCGACACCACGGCGGCCGGCGGGAACGCGAGCCTGCTGGCGGGAGGGTGAGCTCCGACGGGCTTCGACAAGCTCAGCACGACGCTGCCTGGTTTGCGAAACTCACTCCCGCTCGTCCTGGGCCTGTCGAAGGACGTGCCCAGGAGGGGATAAGTCGCACGGTCCGCTTGCCGCCACCCGCGCCATCCGGAATCCCTCGCCGCATGGCCATTCTCTCCGATCGCTGGATTCGCAACGAAGTCCGCCACAGCGGGATGATCGAGCCGTTCGTCGAGCACCAGAAGCGCGAGGGCGTGATCTCCTACGGGCTCAGTTCCTATGGCTACGATGCGCGAGTGGCCGACGAATTCAAGATCTTCACCAACGTCGACAATGCGGTGGTCGACCCGAAGGACTTCTCCGGCAACAGTTTCGTCGATCGCAAGACCGACGTCTGCGTGATCCCGCCGAACAGCTTCGTGCTTGCGCGCACGGTCGAGTACTTCCGCATCCCGCGCGACGTGCTGGTGATCTGCCTCGGCAAGAGCACGTACGCGCGCTGCGGGATCATCGTGAACGTGACCCCGCTCGAGCCCGAGTGGGAAGGGCACGTCACGCTAGAATTCTCGAACACCACGCCGCTACCCGCCAAGATCTACGCCAACGAGGGCGCCTGCCAGTTCCTGTTCCTCAAGGGCAACGAGCCTTGCGAGACCAGCTATTCGGACCGCTCGGGCAAGTACATGGGCCAGCGCGGGGTGACGCTGCCCAGGCTCTGATCGGCACTCAAACGGCCCCCGGGCGTTGAGGGCAGGCGCGGCAGGACGGGCCGACGCCGGGGAGACGTTCGATGTCCTGGATTGCCGCGGTGCTCGGCCGCCTTCTGATCGCGATCATGTTCATCATTTCGGGCACGCAGAAGATCGCGAATCCTGCGCCCACCGGGGCGATGCTCGACGCCGCCAACCTGCCGGCGAGCTTCGCGCTGCCGACCGGGGTGTTCGAGCTCGTCACCGGACTGCTGCTGGCGATCGGGCTGATGACCCGGCTGACCGCGCTCGTGCTGTTCGTGTTCGTCGGCCTGACGATCCTGTTCTTCCACAACGAGCTCGCCGACCCGCTGCAGGGCACGCTGGCGCTCAAGAACCTCGCGATCATGGGCGGACTGGCGATGACCTTCGCCTATGGCCAGGTGCGCGGGACGCTCGACTACATGCGCGAGCGGGGGCGGACTCACGATGCCGAGCTGCGGGCCGCGCGGGCCGAGGGCCGGGCCGAAGCCGCCGCCGCGGCGCCGCGCACGGTGGTCGCCGATGTCGACGGCGACGGCGTCGCCGAGGTAAGGCCCAGGCGACGCTGGTTCTGACGAGACGAGGGAGGGGACAATGACGGACATCGCGGCGCTGCTCGAGCGCATCGAAAGGCTCGAACGGCGCGCCCAGGCGGCGGAGGACTACCGCGATCTCGTCAACTTGCAGGGCGCCTACGGCTACTACGTCGACAAGGGCCTGTGGGACAAGGCAGCGGACCTGTTCGCGCGCGAAGGCACGCTCGAGATCGCCGGGCGGGGCGTCTTCGTCGGCCGCGAGCGGGTACGCGAATACCTGCGCCACCTGCCGCCCTACGGCCATGGCACGCTCTACAACCACATGCAGTTGCAGCCGGTGCTGCACATCGACAGCGAGGCGGGCACCGCCAGGGGCCGCTGGCGCACGCTGATGATGGTCGGCCGGCTCGGCCACGAGGGCCGTTGGGGCGAGGCGACCTACGAGAACAGCTATGTCCGCGAGGACGGTCGCTGGCGCATCGCCAGCCTGCACGGCGTGGTCAACTTCTACACCGAGTACGACGAGGGTTGGCACCGCGGCGGAGTCCCGCTGCTGCGTTCGATCGACGGCCTCGCGCCCGACCGGCCGCCGACGATGGATTACGAGGCCTACCCCGAGCCGGTGATCGCTCCGTTTCACTACGAGGAGGTTTAGGATCCTCCCCATCAGGCTTCGCCGGACAGGGAGGCTTCGCTCAGAAGCTTCCCTTCACGCTCAGCTTCAGGTTACGTCCGGCCAGCGGCACGAAGTCCTTGGTGAAGCTCGCGTGCCGCCGCCCCTCGGCGTCGAGCAGGTTGTTCGCCTGCAGCAGGACCGTCAGGTTGTTGCTGCCGCGCAGCTTCCACGCGAGCGAGAGGTTTACGTGGGCAAAGCCGTCGGTCGGTGTCTCGAACGCGGCCGTGCGGTCCTGCGTGTCGAACCATTGCACTTCGGCGCGCGCATCGAGCCGGTCGGACTGCGCCTCGATCGCCCCGAGCAGGCTCAGCGGCGGAATCCGCGGCACCGGTGATCCGTCGGCGAGCGTTGCGCGCACGTAGTCGCCCTGCAGGTCGGCAACCCACCGGAAGCCGCCTGCCCGGAACAGCGGCACGCTCGCCTCGGCCTCGATGCCGAAATGATCGGCTCCCTGCTGCATCTGGCGGAACACGGGCAACCCGTCGCGTTCCTCTCCGGTCGCGTCGAGATAGACGAAGTCGTCGAACCAGGTGCGGTAGACGGCGAGGCCGAAGTCCGCGCCCCCCATGCTGCCGCGCGCGTAGGCCTCGAGCCCCCAGGCGGTTTCCTGCGACAGGTCGGGATTGCCGATCTCGAACTGCTGGGTGGCGATGTGCGGTCCGTCGGCGAACAGCTCTTCGGCCGAGGGGGCCCGCTCCGCGCGTGAACCGTTGAGTCCTAACCGGAGCCCGGGCATCGGGCTCCAGGCGAGGCCCAGCGCCGCCGAGAAGGTGTCGAACGTCCGCCGCGCGCCGCGCGCTTCGGCCTCGATCTCGGTCCGCTCGTAGCGCGCGCCGCCTTCGATCTCGAACGGATCGAGCTCGACTTCCTGCAGCGTGAACAGCGCGAAGCTCTCGGTGGTGTTGGCGGGCACGAACGCCTCGGCGCCGACCGCCGCGAAGTCGCGGTACAGGTACTGCCCGCCGATCGACCCGCTCCAGCCACCGCGACGGTTCTGGATCAGCTCGATGCGGCCCTCGACGCCCTCGACGGCGAACCGCGTGCCGACCTCGTCCCCTTCGAGCTCGACGTGAGTGTAGTCCGAGTAGGCCCAGCGGGTCGTCAGCTCGTCGAACAAGCCGTCGCCGAGCTCGACCGAACCCCGCAGGTCGGCGCGCCACTGCTCGAGGGCGATCGACACCGGCTCCGCGCCATGCTCGTGGCCGTGCTCTGCCTCTTCGTCCTCCTCGTGGGCGTGATGCGTGCGCGGCCGCGTCGGCACGCCGTAGCGGCTGTCGTAGTAGCCGACCGAGAGCCCGAGGCTGGCGCCGCTGCCGATCCAGGCGAGACCGCTGCCAAGGGAGACCGTCTCGGTTGCGCTCGACGGCAGAACGCTGCGCTGCCCCGCCGCCTCGGTCAGTGCTGCGGCTTCCTCGGCACGGCCTTCCTCAAGTTCCTCTGCCGCGTCGGCGAGCAACTCCTGGCGCAATGCGTCGGAGAGCACGAAGCCGGCAACCCCGACGTCGTCGGTGAGCCGCCACGAGCCGTCGACGTGGAATGCCAGTGTCGGCGCCAGCGGCACGTCGAACGACGCGCCGCCTTCGCGCAGGTCGTAGGCGGTGTCGAGCGCGGCGAGGGCGTCTATGTGAATCGGCTCGTCGGGCACGCGCAGCGGGATCCGCTTGTCGATCACGTTGACCGCGCCGCCGATCGCCGAGCTCCCGTAAAGCAGCACCGCCGGCCCGCGCAGGACCTCGATCCGGTCGGCGGTCAGCGGGTCGATCGTCACCGCGTGGTCGGCCGAGGTGTTCGAGGCGTCGATTGCGCCGATCCCGTCGACCAGCACGCGCACGCGGTCACCCTGCAGCCCACGCAGCACCGGTCGCGAGGCGCCCGGCGAGAAGCTCGTCGCCGAGACACCGGGGACCTTGGTCAGCACTTCGCCGATCTGACCGTCGAGCCTGCGCTGCAGCTCCTCGCGCTCGATGACCGAGGTGCCGGCCAGCATGTCGAGCCGCTGAAGTCCGCCCGCGGTGACGTAGATCGGCTCGCCGTGGAAATCGTCATCGTCGACCGGCGCCGCCGGCAACTGCGACGCCGCGCTGCCTTCCTGGGCGAGCGCGGCGAAGGGCAGCGACAGGCAGGTCGCTGCGGCAAGCAGGAAACGAATCAAAGTCATCAGGGGGCACGGTCACCAGAAATTGTGTGATAATATATCATAGCCGCTAGCGGCGGCGTGCAGGCCTGCCAAGCGAAATTGCGCCGAGCGGTGGGTTGCTTTCGTCAGCCCGTTGCGGCGCGCTTGAGGCGCGCGCGCGCTTCGGCCTCGCCGATCAGCGGCAGCAGCGCGTGCATGTCCGGGCCCGAATCGCGCCCGGTCAGCGCGAGCCTCAGCGGATGGAACAGGGATTTGCCCTTGCGCCCGGTAGTCTCCTTGAGCGTGGCGGTCAGCGTACCCCAGGGGTCATCGTTCCACACGAGTTGCTCCGCCGCTTCGGCGAGATAGGCGCGGGTCTCGGCGTCGAGCGGCGGCGGTTCGACCGGGCCCGTGACCACGTGCCACCAGTGCGCCGCGTCGGCGACGCGCTCGAGGTTCGGCCGGATCGCTTCCCAGCCGGCGGCGCTCATGCCTTCAGGGAGCCGTTCGGAAACATGCGCGAACGGCAGCTGGTGGACGATCGCGGTGTTGAGCCGGGCCAGCTCGGTCTCGTCGAACCGGGCCGGCGCGCGGCCGAACGTGGCAAGGTCGAAGCTCTCGACCAGCCGGTCGCGATCGAGAATCGGCTCGACCGGCTGCGAGGTTCCGACCCGCGCCAGCAGCGCGATCAGCGCCTCGGGCTCGATCCCGGCCTCGCGGAACGCGTCGCCGCCGAGCGCGCCGAGCCGCTTGGACAGCTTGCCCTCGCTGCCAACCAGCAGCGCCTCGTGCGCGAAGCGCGGCACTTCGGCGCCGAGCGCGGCGAACATCTGGATCTGTGTCGCGGTATTCGACACGTGGTCCTCCCCGCGCAGCACGTCGGTCACGCCCATCGCGATGTCGTCTACGGTGCTCGGCAGCATGTAGAGCCACGAGCCGTCGGCGCGGCGCACGACCGGATCCGACATCTGTGCCGGCTCGAAGTGCTGCGGCCCGCGGATGCCGTCGTGCCATTCGATCCGCGCCGAGTGGTCGAGCAGGAAGCGCCAGTGCGGCGCGACGCCCTCGGCCTCCTTCGCGGCGCGTTCGGCGTCGGTCAGCTCGAGCGCCGCTCGGTCGTAGATCGGCGGCAGCCCGCGCCCGAGCCGGATCTTGCGCTTGAGTTCGAGTTCCTGCGCGGTCTCGTAGCAGGGATAGACACGCCCGGCTGCCTTCAGCCTTTCGAACGCTTCCTCGTAGAGTGTCAGCCGCGCCGACTGCCGTTCCTCGCCATCGGGCTCGAGCCCGAGCCACGCCAGGTCCTCCCGGATCGCTTCGACGAACCGCTCCTCGCTGCGCGCGGTGTCGGTGTCGTCGATCCGCAGGAGGAAGCGCCCGCCGGCCTTGCGGGCCAGCAGCCAGTTGTGCAGCGCGGTGCGCAGGTTGCCGACGTGCAGCCGCCCGGTGGGCGAGGGCGCGAAGCGGGTGGTGACCGTCATGTGCGGCGCCTAGCGGCCGCTTACTGGCCGAACAAGAGAACCGAGCCGTTCTCGCCGCGGATCTCGATCCCGTTTGCGGGTGTGCGCTCGACGGCAACGGCCCCGTTCATCGCGGTAACGATCGCTTCCTCCTCGGGCAGCAGCATCCGGCCGCAGCTCGCGCGCGGGAACAGCTGCTCGGTCACGAGGCGCGAATCCTCGAAGAACCATACCCACGACAGCTGCACGCATCCGGAATCGACGAGCACGCCGGTGTCGTCGATCCGCGCGGTTATCGCGTGCGGCAGGTCGATCTCGCGTCCGCCTGCTCCTGCGACGCGGTACTCGCCTGCCAGCGCGACCAGATCGGTTATCGGCGTGCCGGAAGGCTGGGGCGGCGGGACCGCAGCGGGCGAGCGGTCCGCGGCCGGAGCGGCGGTGGAGGTCGCAGGTGACGGTGCGGCCTGCTCCGCCTGTTCGGGTGCCCGCTGCCCGCAAGCCGCGAGCGCGGCAGCGAGCAGCGGCGCCGCGAAAGCCAGGGTGCGAGCCACGTGTGCCACGCGCATCACTTCCGCGTGGCGGTGAACTCCTCGCCGCCCGTTCCGGCCACGTCGCGCTTGAACTTGATCTCGTTCGCCGAGACGATCTGCCCGGTGTAGGTGATCGCCAGCATCTGGCCCTGGTAGTCGAGGTTCTCGACGAAGGTCACCTTGTCGCCGTCGATCGAGCCCCGGAGATCGCCCTCGCCGAGGTTCGACTTGGCATGGCCGGTCAGAGTCTCGCCTTCGAGCTTGAACTCGTAGGTGTAGCTCTGCGGGCCGACCTGGCTGTCGAACGAGGTGGTCCAGGTGCCGCTGATGTCGGCGCTGGGGGCTGCGGCCACGGCGGCCGACGGGCCAAGCGCGACGGCGGTCGTGGCGATGCCCGCGGCGGCGAGCAGCAATGCGATCGATTTCATGACGGGTCCTCCCCAAGAGTGCTCCTGAGCGCAGACTAGCGCGCCCGGAGCGATTGGCCAGCGGCTCCGTCAGACGAGCTCGGCCATGGCTGCCGGATCGAAGTCGCGCAGTTCGTCGCTGCGTCCGTCGCGCACTTTGGCCACCCACTGCGGGTCGGACAGCAGCGCGCGGCCGACCGCGATCAGGTCGAACTCGCCGCGCTCCATCCGTGCGACCAGCCCGTCGAGGCTGTCGGCCCCGGCCGGCTGGCCCTGGAACGAGCCGAAGAAGTCGCCCGACAGCCCGACCGAGCCGACGCTGATCGTCGGTACGCCGAGCAGCTTCTTGGTCCAGCCGGCGAAGTTGAGCCCGTGCTCGCCGTCGATCTCGGGAAACTCGGGCTCCCAGTAACGCCGCTGCGAGCAGTGCAGGATGTCGACCCCGGCCTCGACCAGCGGTCCGAGCCACTGTTCGAGCTCCTGCGGGGTGCGGGCGAGCCGCGCGGAATAGTCCTGCTGCTTCCACTGGCTGACGCGCAGCAGGATCGGATAGTCGGGCCCGACCGCTGCGCGGGCGGCGGCGACGATCTCGGCGGCAAAGCGCGCTCGCTCGCCGATCGTCGCCCCGCCGTAGCGGTCGGCGCGGCGGTTGGTCTCCGGCCAGAAGAACTGGTCGATCAGGTAGCCGTGCGCGCCGTGAATCTCGAAGGTGTCGAAGCCGAGCGCCCTGGCGTCGGCCGCCGCCCGCGCGAACGCCGCGACGGTATCCGCGATCGCCTCCTCGCTCATCGGCTCGCCGGCCAGCTGCCCCGGCGCATTGAGGCCCGAGGGCGTGTCGAGCGCGGGCCGCTCGAAGCCGGGATCGTTGGTCGGCACGCCGCCGGTATGCCAGATCTGCGGCCCCATCTTGCCGCCCGCGGCGTGGACGGCGTCGATCACGCCCTTCCATCCGCCGAGCGGCTCCTTGCCGTGAAAGAACGGGATGTGCGGCAGGTTGCGCGAGGCCGGACGGTTGACGACCGTGCCTTCGGACAGGATCAGCCCGACGCCGCCTTCGGCGCGACGGCGATAGTAGTCGGCGTTGGCCTGCCCGGGCACACCGCCCGGCGCCATGTTGCGCGTCATCGGCGCCATGACGATGCGGTTGGGCAGCGTGAGCCTGGCCGACTGGAAGGGTTCGAACAGGACGGCGGTATCGGTCATCTGACGGGCTCCGAAGGGTTGCTCGCCCGGCAATCTGGGCTTGCGCCGCGGCGCATCAAGCGGGGTTTCAGCGGGCAAAGAAAAGAAAAGGCCCCGCCGGATCGCTCCGGCGGGGCCTGTTCCTTCAGCGTGCCAAGGGAGGATCATTCCTCCTCGGGAGCGGTCTCCCCGGCTTCTGCCTCGGGCGCCTCGAGCGTCTCGTCGCTCTGCTGCAGGTACTCGCCCGCATCGGCGTCGGTGCCGTGGGTCTCGCCCTCGACCTTCCCGAGCGGATCGTCGCCGATCGCCGCCTCGAGACCCTGCTCGAGCTCGGCAGCGCGCTCCTCCTCGGCCGTGTTGGCCATGATGAGGTGCTCCTGCGCCCGCTTCCACTGCGCGCGGATTGCCGCGTCGCGGGCGTTGGCGGTGACGCGGAGACGGTTCATGCCCGCGCCGGTGCCGGCGGGGATGAGACGCCCGACGATGACGTTCTCCTTGAGCCCGACCAGCGTGTCCTTCTTCCCTTCGACCGCCGCCTGCGTGAGCACGCGGGTGGTCTCCTGGAACGACGCGGCCGAGATGAACGAACGCGTCTGCAGGCTCGCCTTGGTGATGCCGAGCAGCACCGGAGTGCCGACCGCCGGCTGCTTGCCCTTCGGCAGCTTGGCGTTGATCTGCTCCATCTCCTCGCGGTCGAGCTGCTCGCCCGGAAGAAGCGTGGTGTCGCCGCCGTCGGTGATCTCGACCTTCTGCAGCATCTGGCGAACGATCACCTCGATGTGCTTGTCGTTGATCTTCACGCCCTGCAGCCGATAGACCTCCTGGATCTCGGCCACGAGGTATTCGGCCAGCGCCTCGACCCCGAGCACCTCGAGGATGTCGTGCGGGTTCGGGCTGCCCGAGATCAGCGTGTCGCCCTTCTTGACGTAGTCGCCTTCCTGGACGTCGATCACCTTGGTCTTGGGGATCAGGTACTCGACCGGATCGCCCTCCTCCGGGATGATCGCGATCTTGCGCTTTGCCTTGTAGTCGCGGACGAACTCGATCCGCCCCGAAATCTTGGCGATGATCGCGTTGTCCTTCGGCACGCGCGCCTCGAACAGCTCCGCCACCCGGGGCAGACCGCCGGTGATGTCGCGGGTCTTGGCCGCTTCGCGCGAGGCGCGGGCGAGGATGTCGCCAGCCTCGACGTGCTGCCCGTCCTCGACCGACAGCGTGGTGCCCGGGGCGAGCATGTAGCGCGCCGCCTCGGTCTCGTCGCCGGACTCGTTGAGCAGGGTCAGCCGCGGACGCAGGTCCTCCTTCTTCGACCGGCCCGTGGCCCGGTACTCGGTGACGACGCGCTGGGCGATGCCGGTGGCCTCGTCGACGCGCTCCTCCATCGTCTTGCCTTCGACGAGGTCCTGGTAGCGGACGACGCCCGACTGCTCGGTGATGATCGGCAGCGTGAACGGGTCCCACTCGGCCAGCCGCTGGCCTTCCTTCACCTTGGCGCCGTCCTCGAACATCAGCACCGTGCCGTAGGGCACGCGATGGATCGCGCGCTCGCGGCCTTCGGCGTCGATCACCGCCAGCTCGCCGTTGCGGGCGAGCGACAGGCGGCGGCCGCGCTTGTCGGTGATGGTCGGCATGTCGCGGTACTGCACCGTGCCGTCCGAGATCGCCTCGAGGTGGCTGGTCTCGTTGACCTGCGCCGCACCGCCGATGTGGAACGTGCGCATGGTCAGCTGGGTGCCCGGCTCGCCGATCGACTGCGCGGCGATGACGCCGACCGCCTCGCCGATGTTGACCGGCGTGCCGCGGGCGAGGTCGCGCCCGTAGCACTTGGCACAGACGCCCTGCTCGGCCTCGCAGACCAGCGGGCTGCGAATCTTGGCCGACTGGACCTCGGCTTCCTCGATCGCCTTGACCATCGCCTCGTCGAGCAGCGTGCCCGCCTTGACGATGACTTCGCCGGTCTTGGCGTTGACCAGGTCCTCCGCCGTGGTGCGGCCGAGGATGCGCTCGCCGAGCGAGGCGATGACCGAGCCGCCCTGGATGATCGCGCGCATCTCGAGCGCGCGCTCGGTGCCGCAATCCTCCTCGATCACGACGCAGTCCTGCGACACGTCGACCAGGCGGCGGGTCAGATAGCCCGAGTTCGCCGTCTTGAGCGCGGTGTCGGCCAGGCCCTTGCGGGCGCCGTGGGTCGAGTTGAAGTACTCGAGAACCGTCAGGCCTTCCTTGAAGTTCGAGATGATCGGCGTTTCGATGATCTCGCCCGAAGGCTTGGCCATCAGGCCGCGCATGCCGGCGAGCTGCTTCATCTGCGCCGGGGAACCACGGGCGCCCGAGTGGCTCATCATGTAGATCGAGTTGATCGGCTTCTGACGGCCGTTCTCGTCCTTCGGCGCCGCGCGGATCTCGTCCATCATGGCGTTCGCCACCTGGTCGCCGCAGCGGCTCCAGGCGTCGATCACCTTGTTGTACTTTTCCTGCTGGGTGATGAAGCCGTCCTGGTACTGCTGCTCGTAGTCGGCAACCAGCGCCTTGGTCTGCTCGACCAGCTCGGCCTTCGACTCCGGAATGATCATGTCGTCCTTGCCGAACGAGATGCCGGCCTTGAACGCATGGCGGAAGCCGAGTGCCATGATCGCGTCGGCGAACAGCACCGTGTCCTTCTGCCCGGTGTGACGATAGACTTGGTCGATGACGTCGCCGATCTCCTTCTTGGTCAGGAGACGGTTGACCACCTCGAACGGGACGCGGTGGCTCTTCGGCAGGCATTCGCCGATCAGCATGCGGCCCGGGGTCGTCTCCACCCGCTTCATGTACTCGTTGCCGTTCTCGTCGGTCTGCGGGACGCGGCTGATGATCTTCGAGTGCAGCGTGACCGCGCCGACGTGCAGCGCCTGGTGGACCTCGGCGATGTCGGCGAGGATCTTGCCCTCGCCGGGCTCACCCTCGCGGTCCATCGACAGGTAGTACAGGCCGAGCACCATGTCCTGCGAGGGGACGATGATCGGCTTGCCGTTGGCCGGGCTGAGGATGTTGTTGGTCGACATCATCAGCACGCGCGCTTCGAGCTGGGCCTCGAGGCTCAGCGGGACGTGCACGGCCATCTGGTCGCCGTCGAAGTCGGCGTTGAACGCGGCGCAGACCAGCGGGTGCAGCTGGATCGCCTTGCCCTCGATCAGCACCGGCTCGAAAGCCTGGATGCCGAGACGGTGGAGCGTCGGCGCGCGGTTGAGCAGCACCGGATGCTCGCGGATCACCTCGTCGAGGATGTCCCAGACTTCCTTGCGCTCCTTCTCGACCCACTTCTTGGCCTGCTTGAGGGTCATCGACAGACCCTTGGCGTCGAGGCGGGCGTAGATGAACGGCTTGAACAGCTCGAGCGCCATCTTCTTCGGCAGGCCGCACTGGTGCAGCTTGAGCTCCGGGCCGGTCACGATGACCGAGCGGCCGGAATAGTCGACGCGCTTGCCGAGCAGGTTCTGGCGGAAGCGGCCCTGCTTGCCCTTGAGCATGTCGCTGAGCGACTTCAGCGGACGCTTGTTGGCGCCGGTGATCACGCGGCCGCGGCGGCCGTTGTCGAACAGCGCGTCGACCGCTTCCTGCAGCATGCGCTTCTCGTTGCGCACGATGATGTCGGGCGCGCGCAGCTCCATCAGCCGCTTGAGGCGGTTGTTGCGGTTGATCACGCGACGGTAGAGGTCGTTGAGGTCCGACGTCGCGAACCGGCCGCCGTCGAGCGGAACCAGCGGGCGCAGTTCCGGCGGGATGACCGGGATCACGTCGAGGATCATCCACTCGGGACGGTTGCCCGATTCGATGAAGCTCTCGACCACCTTGAGGCGCTTGATGATCTTCTTCGGCTTGAGGCTCGACTTGGTCTCGGCGAGCTCCTTGAGCAGGTCTTCCTTCTCCTGCTCGAGGTCGAGGTCCATCAGCATCTGCTTGACCGCCTCGGCGCCGATCCCGGCGGTGAAGGCGTCCTCGCCGTACTCGTCCTGCGCGTCGAGCAGTTCGTCCTCGGTCAGCAGCTGGTATTTCTCGAGCGGGGTCAGGCCCGGCTCGATCACGATGTAGCTCTCGAAGTAGAGCACGCGCTCGAGCTGCTTGAGCTGCATGTCGAGCAGCAGGCCGATGCGGCTCGGCAGCGACTTCAGGAACCAGATGTGCGCGACCGGCGCGGCCAGCTCGATGTGGCCCATGCGCTCGCGGCGGACCTTGGTCACGGTCACCTCGACGCCGCACTTCTCGCAGACGACGCCCTTGTACTTCATGCGCTTGTACTTGCCGCACAGGCACTCGTAGTCCTTCACGGGGCCGAAGATGCGCGCGCAGAACAGGCCGTCACGCTCGGGCTTGAACGTGCGGTAGTTGATCGTCTCCGGCTTCTTGATCTCGCCGAACGACCACGAGCGGATGCGCTCGGGGCTGGCGATGCCGATCTGGATCTGGTCGAACGTCTCGGGCTTGGCGAGCTGGTTGGTGAATTTGGTCAGTTCGTTCATTTTCTTACTCCATCCCCCTCCCGCTTGCGGGAGGGGTTAGGGGTGGGTCTGCTGCGGGTGAGGCGCTGACTGGCCCACCCCCGGCCCCTCCCGCGAGCGGGAGGGGAGACAATCGTTACTCCGCCGCTTCCGGCCAGGCCTCGTCGTCTTCGCCGTCGTTGAGCGACGACAGTTCGACGTTGAGCCCGAGCGAGCGCATTTCCTTGACGAGCACGTTGAAGCTCTCCGGGATGCCGGCCTCGAAGGTGTCGTCGCCCTTGACGATCGCCTCGTAGACCTTGGTCCGGCCGACCACGTCGTCGGACTTCACGGTGAGCATCTCCTGCAGGGTGTAGGCAGCGCCGTAAGCCTGGAGCGCCCAGACCTCCATTTCGCCGAAGCGCTGGCCGCCAAACTGCGCCTTGCCGCCCAGCGGCTGCTGGGTGACCAGCGAGTAGGGGCCGATCGAGCGGGCGTGGATCTTGTCGTCGACCAGGTGGTGCAGCTTGAGCATGTACATGTAGCCCACGGTCACCTTGCGGTCGAACGGCTCGCCGGTGCGCCCGTCGTAGAGCGTGACCTGGCCCGAGCTCGGCAGGCCCGCCTTCTCGAGCATCGCCGTGACGTCGGCTTCGCGCGCGCCGTCGAACACCGGGGTGCCCATCGGGACGCCGTCGCGCAGGTTCTCGGCCAGATCGATGATCTGCTCGGTCGTGCGTGATTCGATCTCCTCGTAGTAGGGCTCGCCGTAGATGTCCTTGAGCTTCTCGACCACCGCGGCCGGCGGCTTGCCGGCGACCGGGTCGGGATTGTTCCGGCGCCATTCCTCGAGCGCTTCCTGGACCTGCTGGCCGAGGCCGCGCGCGGCAAGGCCGAGGTGCGTCTCGAAGATCTGCCCGACGTTCATGCGCGACGGCACGCCGAGCGGGTTCAGCACCATGTCGACCGGGGTGCCGTCTTCCATGAACGGCATGTCCTCGACCGGCAGGACCTTGCTGATGATGCCCTTGTTGCCGTGGCGGCCGGCCATCTTGTCGCCGGTCTGCAGCTTGCGCTTCACGGCGACGAAGACCTTGACCATCTTGAGCACGCCCGGGGCGAGCTCGTCACCGCGTTCGAGCTTCTCCTTGCGGTCCTCGAACTTGTCCTTGATGCGCTTCAGGGCCTCGTCGTACTGCGCCTTGACCGCCTCGAGCTGCGCCTGGACGGCATCGTCGGCGACGGCGAACTTGAACCACTCGTGGCGATCCACGCCCTCGAGCAGCTCCGCATCGATCTTGGTGCCCTTCTTGATCCCCTTCGGCGCCGCCGAAGCGACCTGCCCCTCGAGCATCTCGCGCAGGCGGTTGTAGGTCGCGCGGTTGAGGATGTTGCGCTCGTCCTCGCTGTCCTTCTTGAGGCGTTCGATCTCCTCGTTCTGGATCGCGCGGGTACGGTCGTCGATCTCGATGCCGTGGCGGTTGAACACGCGCACCTCGACCACCGTGCCCGAGACACCCGGCGGCAGACGCAGCGAGGTGTCGCGCACGTCGCTCGCCTTCTCGCCGAAGATCGCCCGGAGCAGCTTCTCTTCCGGGGTCATCGGGCTTTCGCCCTTCGGCGTGATCTTGCCGACGAGGATGTCGCCCGGGTGCACTTCGGCGCCGATGTAGACGATGCCCGCCTCGTCGAGGTTGCGCAGCGCTTCCTCGCCGACGTTCGGGATGTCGCGGGTGATGTCCTCCGGCCCGAGCTTGGTGTCGCGAGCCATGACCTCGAACTCCTCGATGTGGATCGAGGTGAACACGTCGTCCTTGACGATGCGCTCGGAGATCAGGATCGAGTCCTCGTAGTTGTAGCCGTTCCACGGCATGAACGCGACGAGGCTGTTCCGGCCGAGCGCGAGCTCGCCGAGATCGGTCGAGGGACCGTCGGCGATGATGTCGCCCTTCTCGACCACGTCGCCGACCTTCACCAGCGGGCGCTGGTTGATGCAGGTCGACTGGTTCGAGCGCTGGAACTTCTGCAGGTTGTAGATATCGACGCCCGGATTGCCGGCATCGACTTCACCCGAAGCGCGGATGACGATGCGGGTGGCGTCGACCTGGTCGACCACGCCGGCCCGCGTCGCGGCGATCGCGGCGCCCGAATCCCGGGCGACGGTCTCTTCCATGCCGGTGCCGACGAACGGCGCCTCCGCCTTGAGCAGCGGCACCGCCTGGCGCTGCATGTTCGAGCCCATCAGCGCGCGGTTGGCGTCGTCGTTCTCGAGGAACGGGATCAGCGAGGCGGCGACCGACACCAGCTGCTTGGGCGAGACGTCCATCAGCGTGATCTGGTCGCGCGGAGCCATCACGAACTCGCCGTTCTGGCGCGCCGAGACCAGCTCCTCGACGAAGCGCTTGTCCTCGTCGAGCTCGGCCGAGGCCTGCGCGACGGTGTGCTTCTGCTCCTCCATCGCCGAGAGGTAAGTGACCTCGCCGGTCACCTTGCCGTCGACCACCGTGCGGTACGGCGTCTCGATGAAGCCGTACTTGTTGACGCGGGCGAAAGTCGACAGCGAGTTGATCAGGCCGATGTTCGGGCCTTCCGGAGTCTCAATCGGGCAAATGCGGCCGTAGTGCGTCGGGTGCACGTCGCGCACCTCGAAGCCCGCCCGTTCTCGGGTCAGGCCGCCCGGGCCGAGCGCCGAGACGCGGCGCTTGTGGGTGACCTCCGACAGCGGGTTGGTCTGGTCCATGAACTGGCTGAGCTGCGAGCTGCCGAAGAATTCGCGCACAGCGGCGACCGCCGGCTTGGCGTTGATCAGGTCGTTCGGCATCACGGTCGAGACGTCGACCGAGCTCATCCGCTCCTTGACCGCGCGCTCCATGCGCAGCAGCCCGACGCGGTACTGGTTCTCGAGCAGCTCGCCGACCGAGCGGACGCGGCGGTTACCGAGGTTGTCGATGTCGTCGACCTCGCCCTTGCCGTCCTTCAGGTTCACCAGCTCCTTGACCACCGCGAGGATGTCTTCCTTGCGCAGCGTGGTCACCGTGTCCTCGGCATCGAGGCCGAGGCGCATGTTGAGCTTGACGCGGCCGACGGCCGAAAGGTCGTAGCGTTCGGGATCGAAGAACAGGCCTTCGAACAGCGCCTCGGCGGTCTCCTTCGTCGGCGGCTCGCCCGGACGCATGACCTTGTAGATCGCCTCGAGGCCCTCGTCGCGGTTCTCGGCCTTGTCGGCAGCCATGGTGTTGCGGATCCACGGGCCGGTGGTGACGTAGTCGATGTCGAGCAGCTCGATCTGGTCGATGCCGGCCTTGTCGAGCTTTTCGAGATTGTCGGGCGAGACCTCTTCGCCGGCTTCGATCCAGATGCGGCCGGTGCTCTCGTCGATCAGGTCCTTGGCCGAGAAGCGGCCGAAGACTTCCTCGGTCGGGATCAGGAGGGTCTTGAGCCCGTCCTTCTCGGCCTTGTTGGCCGCACGCGGGCTGACCTTCTGGCCGGCCGGGAACACTTCCTCGCCGGTCTCGGCGTTGACCAGCGGGAAGCCGGGCTTGGCGTTGCGCCACTGCTCGGCGACGAACGGGATCTCCCAGCCGTCCTTGCCGCGCTTCCAGGTGACGGTGTTGTAGAAGTAGTCGAGGATTTCCTCGCCGTTGAGGCCGAGCGCGTAGAGCAGCGAGGTCACCGGCAGCTTGCGCTTGCGGTCGATGCGGACGTTGACGATGTCCTTGGCGTCGAACTCGAAGTCGAGCCACGAGCCACGGTACGGGATCACGCGGGCGGCGAAGAGGAACTTGCCCGACGAGTGGGTCTTGCCGCGGTCGTGATCGAACAGCACACCCGGCGAACGGTGCATCTGGCTGACGATTACGCGTTCGGTGCCGTTGATGATGAAGGTGCCGTTCTCGGTCATGAGCGGCATGTCGCCCATGTAGACGTCCTGCTCCTTGATATCGAGCACGGAGCGGGTCTCGGTCTCGGTGTCGACCTCGAACACGATCAGGCGCAGCGTGACCTTCATCGGCGCCGCGTAGGTGATGCCGCGCTGGCGGCATTCGGTCGTGTCGTACTTCGGATCCTCGAGCTCGTAGTGGACGAAGTCGAGCTCGGCGGTGCCGGCGAAGTCGCGGATCGGGAACACCGAGCGAAGCGTCTTCTCGAGGCCCGAGACATAGCCGGTCGACTTGTCGGAGCGCAGGAACTGCTCGTACGATTCGCGCTGGACCTCGATCAGGTTCGGCATCTGCACGACTTCGTGGATGTCGCCGAAGATCTTGCGGATACGCTTCTTCTTCGAGCCGACGGTCGCGCCGACCGAGGTGCCGGTGGCCTCAGACTTCTTCGCCATGGAAGGACTTGCCTCTTCGCTGTGTAAGCCGGGGGGGGGACCCGGCGGGAATCTCGCCGCGCGCGGTTCGGCCCGTTCGAGACGCCGAAAACGCCGCAGGCACACCAGTCCCCTTCCGGGACCGGAGCTGCAGCATTGGCAACGTGTCGAGCGGAAAACTCGCCGCTTCCTTCCGTGGGAGGCCCCCGCACACGGGCCCGCCTTGCTCGAAGCGGTCGAGCGACGCGCGATATAGTGGCAGGGCCGGGGCCTGTCAAACGCGATGTCAAGCCGGTTTGTGCGCCCGCCGCCCAAGGTCTGGCTGTCCAGGCCCGGGGTTCATGACCGTGGCAGACCGTTCCTGTTCGACGATCCCGCCCTGCTCGCCGCGACCGCGCGCAAGATCGTCGAGCGCAAGGGACTCGCGGGCCGGGCGACGGGGACTGGAAACGTCAGAAAAGAAAGGCGACCACCACCAGCAGCAGGATCAGGGTTCCGAGACCAATAACGACGGGGCGGCCCACGGCAGTTCTCCTTTCGATTAGGTTGCCGTGTCAGCGGGCGGGCGGCCGAAGGGTTCCCGGACTTGACTTCGGAGGCGATCTCGCTAGAGGCCCGCCGCGACCGCTCCGGCGGTCATCCGTCCGAGACAGCTGCTGCGGGTTTCCCGCTTAATCTGCAGCCTAGACGGGGAAAAGAGATTCAGGCGGCGCGTCTTGTGCCGCCCTCAACGCGCTTCGGCGCGCTCCTTCCCCATCAGCGGACTCGCCCGTGTCGCTTCGGCGATACGGCAACGTAGCCGGCCACCCGCACGCGTACGCGCGTGGCCATAGTGAAGGAGTAAGGCATGGATCGTTCGCAGAAAGCCGAATCGGTCGCCCAGCTCAACGCGGTCTTCAACGAGGTCGGCGTGGTGGTCGTCACCCGCAACCTCGGCCTGTCGGTGGCCCAGTCCACCGACCTGCGCGCGAAGATGCGGGAAGCCGGCGCGTCCTATAAGGTTGCGAAGAACCGCCTCGCCAAGCTCGCCCTGAAGGACACCCAGTACGAAGGCCTCGAGGAATTCCTCACCGGCCCGACCGCCCTGGCGTGGTCGATCGATCCGGTCGCCGCCGCCAAGGCCACGGTGGACTTCGCCAAGACGAACGACAAGCTCGAGATCGTCGGCGGCGCCATGGGCGGCACGGTGCTCGACGCCAACGGGATCAAGGCGCTCGCCTCGATGCCGAGCCTCGACGAGCTGCGTGGCAAGATCGTCGGCCTGATCAACGCGCCCGCCACCAAGGTGGCGCAGCTGGTCAACGCCCCGGCGGCCAAGCTCGCCCGCGTCTTCGGCGCCTACGGCGCCAAGGAAGCGGCATAAGCGGTTTTTCCCTTCTCGAATTCCCGGGCGACAGCCCGGTCCATCATTCTTAGGAGTACCTAGTCATGGCCGATATCGCCAAGCTCGTTGAAGACCTGTCGCAGCTCACCGTCATGGAAGCTGCCGAACTCGCCAAGGCGCTCGAAGAGGCGTGGGGCGTTTCCGCCGCCGCTGCCGTCGCCGTGGCCGCCCCCGCCGCCGGCGGTGGTGATGCCGGTGGCGCCGCCGCCGAGGAGAAGACCGAGTTCGACGTCATCCTGACCGGTGACGGCGGCAAGAAGATCCAGGTGATCAAGGAAGTCCGCGCCATCACCGGCCTGGGCCTGACCGAAGCCAAGACCCTCGTCGAGTCGGCCCCGAAGCCGCTCAAGGAAGGCGTCAACAAGGCCGAGGCCGAAGAGATCAAGAAGAAGATCGAGGAAGCCGGCGGCACCGTCGAGCTCAAGTAAGCGTCATCCCGGCGAAAGCCGGGACCGCGTACGGAATTCCCGGCTTTCGCCGGGCGACGAGGGCGGTGCCGCGAGGCGCCGCCCTTTCCCGTTGCCGGCCCTCCCATCATTTGCTTGCCGCGCCGGTCCGTGGCATAAGAGCGACGAGAGGGGGGAAGGGAAGTTCGATGCGGAAGCGATCGCCTTTCCGCCGTGTCCTGATCGGGCTGGCCCTGCTGTCCGCCGGGCCTGCCGGTGCCCAGTCGTTCGCCGATCTCGATGCGCTGTCCGACGTCGCGACCGACGAGGCTGCGGGCATCGCCGCCGCGCGCGAACAGGCCGGCCGCGGCGAATACCTCGAGGCGCTGGCCACGCTCGAGCGAGTCCTCGCCGTCCATCCCCAGTCGCGAGACGCCCGGCTGATCCACGCGATCTACCTGTGCGAGATCGACGACCGGCGCGGGGGGCTGGTCGAAATCTCCAAGCTCAAGGAAAAGCACTACAGCCGCCAACTCCTCGCCGAGGCCCGCGCCCGGTGCGAGGCTGGCACGGGGCGCTGAGCGATGGGCCCGTCGCTCCGCCTGATTGTTCCGCTGGCTGCCGGCACGGCGCTGGTCGCGGCGCTGGCCGCTGAGCCTGCAGCGGCACAGCGGGTCGAAGTCGGCAACGCGGCGACCGTGGTCGGCGAGGTCAAGCTGAGCAACGCGACGATCCGCAACCCGCGCGCCGTCCAGCGCCGCGAGCGGCTGGCGTGGGGCGACCGGATCGACACCGGCCGCCGCTCGCAACTGCAGATCCTGCTGCTCGACCGCTCGACGTTCGGGATCGGTGCCAGTTCGCGCGTGCAGATCGACCGGTTCGTCTACGATCCGAACGAAGGGCGCTCGGTATTCGCGACGCTCGCCAAGGGCGCGCTGCGGTTCTTCTCGGGCCGGCAGGGCGGCAACAACACGGCAGAGATCCAGACCCCCTCGGGACGCATCGGCATCCGCGGCACGGCGCTCGACATGCTGGTGGGCGAAGAGGCGAGAGACATCGCCAAGGACGAGCAGTTCGTCGACGACGCGAATGTGCGGAGCAACAAGAACGAAGCCACGCTGGTCGTGCTGCGTGGCCCGGGGGCGGCCACGGCGGGCGGGCTCACGGTCGGCCGGGCCGAGGTCGAAGCGGCGGGCGTGCGCGTCGACCTGACCGAACCGGGCATGGCGGCCTACATCCCGCGCAACGGCGCGCCGCCGATCGGGCCCTTCTTCATCTCCAACAGCGGGCTCGGCAAGATCCAGGACGAGCTCGCGCCCGAAGTGGCCCGCGCGGCCGGCGGCAACGGCCTGCTGAAGGCGCTGGTCCCTGCGGCGATCGGTGCCGTCGCGCTAGGCGTCCTGCTGAGCGGCGACGATGACGACGACCTGCCGCGGGCGAACAGCGGCGCGACCTCGGACAGCACCGGCGACGTGGGCCGCAACCGGGACACCTCGAACAACCCGAGCCGGTCAAGCGACAGTTCCAGCAATCCGAACCGGTCGAGCGACAGTTCGAACAACCCGAGCCGGCCGCGCTGAGCGCGGGCCGCTATTTCTGCGTCGCCTGGTACACGCCGTCCCAGCCGTCGGGCGGCGGCGCCTGCCTGAGCTCGGCGATCCGCTTGGCGAACAGATCGTGCAGGCCCGGGATCCCGAAGGTGGCGTAGAGATCGCGTCCGGCCGCTAACGCCGCTTCGGCCTTGTCCCACTCTCGGGCGCGGTAAGCCTCGAGCACCGCGGCGTGCGCTTGCGCCAATTGCTCGAAGCCGGGTTCTGCGCGCCTGGCCTCGTCGCCGAGCAGCGCGAACAGTTCCTCGGGAGCGTCGCGCCCGACAACGCGCACGCGGTCGAGCTCGAGCAGTGCGAACCCATCGAGCCTCTCGGCCAGCGCCCGCCCGGCGACGATCGGCACTCCGTAGAGCTTGGTCAGCCCCTCGAGCCGCGAGGCGACGTTCACCGTGTCGCCGATCAGCGAATAGGCGAGCCGCTGGCGCGAGCCCATGTTGCCCACGCAGCACAGTCCGGAGTTGAGCCCGATCCCGATCCTGACCTCGCCGGGCCAGACCACTCCCTCGCGGCCGGGCATGGTGCGGTTGAGCTCGTCGGTTTTCGCCACCATCGCGAGCGCGGCGCGGGCGGCGTTGGCGTGATGGTCGGGATCGTCAAGCGGCGCATTCCAGAACGCGAGGATCGCGTCGCCGATGTACTTGTCGAGCGTCGCCTTGCGGGCGAGCAAGATCTCGCTCATCGGGGTGAGGAAGGCGATCAGGAACTCGATCACCTCGCGCGGGCCGAGCCGCTCGGAGATCCGCGAGAACCCGCGGACGTCGCACATCAGCACGCTCATGTCGCGCTCCTCGCCGCCGAGCTCGAGCTTGCCCGGGTCGGCGGCGATCTGCCGCACCAGTTCGGGCGAGAGGTAACGGTCGAAGGCGGCGTGGATGTAGCGCCGCTGCCGCTCCTCGCGGTAGAACACGACAACGGTCTGCACTGCGTAGACTGCGACCAGCGCGAGGACAGGATAGGTCGGATCGAGCAGGTAGCCGAGGTTCGTGAAGGCTAGCCAGCTTGCCGCAGCCACCGCGGCGATGCCGACTAGCGCCGCCAGTGCCCCCAGGGCCGCACCCAGCCGCGGGAGCAGCAACGACAGGCCGAGACCGAGCACGAGCACGAGCACCAGCTCAAGCCCGCGCGCCCAGTCCGGCCGCTCGAGGAATTCCCCGGCGAGGATCTGCTCGGTCGCCGCCGCGTGAACGGTGACCCCGGCGGTGCTGTCGCTGAGCGGGGTCGCGACCAGGTCCTGTAGCCCTACCGCGCTGCCGCCGACGTAAACGATCCGTCCCCCGACCACGCGGGCGAGTTCCTCGTCGCTCATCGCGCCGGTCACGATCGGCCATGCAGGGATCGCTTCGCGCGTGCCCTCCTTCGGGAAATGGACCCACATTTCGCCCTGGTCGTTGACCGGGATTTCGAGCCCGTCGAGCCGCACGGCGACCGCCGCGCCGGGCGCCGAGAGGGTCTCGCCGCTGCCGTCGCTGGCGACGAGGTTTGGCGAGCCTGCCCCGCGCGCGACCCGCACCGCCTCGAGCGACATTCCGGGAACCAGGGCGCCGCGGTGGATCGCCGCCAGCGGCACCCGCCGGATGATCCCGTCGGCGTCGCGCTCGAGCGT
>CALCBC010000049.1 GCA_937898525.1 uncultured Sphingomonadales bacterium | reverse complement strand
AGCAGCAACACCACAAACCTGAACTTGCTAACGGAGCGCCGTCCAGACAGGGTCGAAAGGCGTCGATCATCCGCTTGCAGTCACCTTGCCGCTTGTGTTCCCCATCCGTTCCGCATAACCCCCGCCCATGGCCAAACCCAAACGCCGCTATGTCTGCACCGAATGCGGCAGCGTCACCCAGCGCTGGCAGGGGCAGTGCGCCGACTGCTCGCAGTGGAACACGCTGGTCGAGGAGGCGCCCGAAACGGCCTTCTCGGCGCGGCACGATCTTTCCAGCGGCGGACGGCCGGTGGCGTTCGAGCCACTCGACAGGCCGGTCGAGGCGCTGACGCGGCTGAGCACCGGGCTTGCCGAGTTCGATCGGGCGCTCGGCGGAGGCCTGGTGCCGGGCTCGGCGATCCTGATGGGCGGCGAGCCGGGGATCGGCAAGTCGACCCTGCTGCTGCAGGCTGCGGCGCAAGTGGCCCGCTCGGGTGCGAGCGCGCTCTATGTTTCAGGCGAGGAGGCAACCGGGCAGGTGCGGATGCGCGCGGCGCGGCTCGGGCTTGCCGATGCGCCGCTCAGGCTCGCCGCGGCGACCTCGGTGCGCGACATCCTCACTACACTCAACGCCGGTCCGCCGCCGGCATTGCTGGTGGTCGATTCGATCCAGACGATGCATTCGGACACGATCGAAGGCGCGCCGGGCACCGTCAGCCAGGTTCGCGCCTCGGCGTTCGAGCTGATCCGCTACGCCAAGGAGAACGACGTCGCGCTGGTGCTCGTCGGGCACGTCACCAAGGACGGCACGATCGCCGGCCCGCGCGTGCTCGAGCACATGGTCGACGTCGTCATGAGCTTCGAGGGCGAACGCAGCCACCAGTACCGCATCCTGCGCGCGCTCAAGAACCGCTTCGGCGCTGTCGACGAGATCGGCGTGTTCGCGATGGAAGGGCAGGGCCTCGCCGAAGTGTCCAACCCCTCGACGCTGTTCCTCTCGGGCCGCGAAGAGCCGATCGCCGGAAGCGCGATCTTCCCCGCGCTCGAAGGCACCCGGCCAGTGCTGGTCGAGGTCCAGGCGCTGATCGTGCGGCTGCAGTCGGGCGCGACGCCGCGCCGCGCGGTGGTCGGCTGGGACGGCGGCCGCCTGGCGATGCTGCTCGCGGTGCTCGAGGCGCGCTGCGGGCTCAACTTCTCCTCGGCCGAGGTCTACCTCAACGTCGCCGGCGGCTATCGCCTCGCCGACCCGGCGGCCGATCTCGCGGTCGCCGCGGCGCTGGTCTCGGCGCTCGCCGACAGGCCGCTGCCGCTGCGCGCGGTGTGGTTCGGCGAGGTCTCGCTCTCGGGCGAGATTCGGCCCGTGGCTCACGCCGGGCTGCGACTGCGCGAGGCCGCCAAGCTCGGCTTCGATCTCGGGAACGGCCCCAACGATGGCGGCCAAGGCGTTGCCGGGCTGCAGTATTCGGGACTTTCAACGCTGCCCAAGCTCGTTGACCGCGTGATGGCATCGGCATAATTTCGCCGCCGAATGACGGGTTTCGACATCATCGTGCTGCTGATCGTCGGCGTGGCCGCGATCGGCGGCTTCATGCGCGGCTTCGTGCAGGAAACCCTGTCGCTGCTCGGCTGGGGCCTGGCGATCTTCGCGATCCGCTACCTCCACACTGACGTCACCGTGTTCCTGTTCGAGTACATCGGCGCACCTTCCGTCGCCGCGGTGATTGCCTTCGCGTTGCTGCTGGTGATCCCCGCCGCGGTGATGAAGCTCATCGCAGGGCGTGCCGGCCTGGCTGCGCGCAATTCCGTGCTCGGGCCGATCGATCGGGTGCTCGGCTTCGGCTTCGGCGCGGTCAAGGGTGTGATCGTGGCGATCATGGCCTTCTCGCTGCTCGTTCTCGGCTACGACACGACCTGGGGCTCGTCCGGCCGTCCGACCTGGATGACTACCGCACGCACCTATCCGTTCATCAACGCCGCGTCCGACGCGATGGTGCAGCTGATCGACGAGCGCCAGCGCCGGCTGACCGGGGAGGACGAGGAGGCGGGATGACCGCCGCCGCTCGTCTCTACACGCCCGAGCTGCTCGCGCTGGCAGTCGAGCTCGCCGAATATCCTCCGCTCGAAGGCCCCACGGTGCACGGCGAGGCCCGCTCGCCAACGTGCGGCAGCACGCTCGCGCTTGACCTCGCGCTCGATGAGGCCGGAAAGATCGAGCGCCTCGGACTGCGCGTGCGGGCGTGCGCCGTCGGACAGGCCGCGGCGGCGATCTTCGCCCGCCATTCCCCGGGACGCGGCAGCGGCGAGATAGCCGAAACCCTCCGGCAGCTCGAATCCTGGCTCGCCGGCGACAGCCCGCCGCCGGAGTGGCCCGACCTCCAGCTCGTCGCGCCGGCGCGGGCCTACCCGGCCCGGCACGGCGCCATGCTGCTGCCGTGGAAGGCCGCCTTGGCCGCCCTTTCCAGCGCAGCGGCAGCCGGCTAATCGCCCGGGCGGGAGGAACGGGAAGCGATGGCCAGCACGACGGGCGCCGGGCCCACAGTTCACCACGAGCCGGACGCGAGAGAGATGAAGCTCGTCATCAGCGCGTCATCGGCGGGCACGGTGTTCGAGTGGTATGACTTCTTCGTCTACGGCACGCTCGCGCCGATGATCGCGGCGGCGTTCTTCCCCTCCGACAACCCGACCCTGTCGATCCTGCTGACCTGGGCCGGATTCGCGATCGGCTTCGGCTTCCGCCCGCTCGGCGCGATCCTGTTCGGCTTCCTCGGCGACCGCCTCGGGCGCAAGTACACGTTCCTGATCACCGTCACGCTGATGGGCGCGGCGACCGCCGCGGTCGGCATGGTCCCGAGCTATGCGAGCCTCGGCATTGCCGCGCCGCTGGTCGTGATCCTGCTGCGCATTCTCCAGGGTCTCGCCCTCGGCGGTGAGTACGGCGGCGCGGCGATCTACGTCTCCGAGCATTCGCCGCCCAACAGGCGCGGCTATTTTACAGGTTTCATCCAGGCGAGCGTGATCGGCGGCTTCGTGTTGAGCCTCGCCGTCGTCCTCGCCTGCAGGCTGCTGATCCCCGCCGAGGCGTTCGCAGCCTGGGGCTGGCGTCTGCCGTTCCTGCTGTCGCTCCTGCTGCTGGCGATCTCGCTGTGGATGCGGCTCAAGCTCTCCGAGAGCCCGGTGTTCCGGGCGATGAAGGAGGAGGGCAGAACCTCGCGCAACCCGTTCGTCGAGAGCTTCACCTACCCGGGTAACAAGAAGCGAATCTTCGTCGCGCTGATGGGTGTTGCCTGCGGCCTCACGATCATCTTCTATACCGCGTTGTTCTCGACGCTGTCGTTCCTCAAGGGCCCGATGCGCGTCGACGACACCGCGGCTGAACTGATCGTTGGCGCCGCCTCGCTGATCGCGGTGCCCTCGTTCGTCTATTTCGGCTGGCTGTCCGACCGGGTCGGGCGCAAGAAGCCGATCGTCTGGGGCTACATCGCCACGATCGTCCTGCTGTTCCCGTTGTTCTGGGGCATTGCCGAACTGGCCAACCCGAAGCTCGCCGAAGCCTCGCGAACTACCCCGGTCGAGGTCAGCGGGCCCGGCTGCAGCTTCAACCCGTTCGCCTCGCAGCAGGCGACACCGTGCGGACTGCTGCTCGAGGACCTGACCGCGCTCGGGGTGCGCTACGAATTGACCGAGGGGGACACATTGCGACTCAGGGCCGGCGGCGAGCCGTTGCCGATCGACGAATACGCATGGGACGAACGCGAGGCGCGGCGGGCGCAGGTCGCCGGATGGCTTGCCGAGCATGGCTATGACCTCTCCAAGCAGGTCCCGCCGGCGGCCAACATCGTCGGAATCGTGCTGATCCTCGTCGTGTTGGGCTCGCTCTCGGGTGCAACCTTCGGGCCCGTTGCGTCGTTGCTGTCCGAGATGTTCCCGCCGCAGATCCGCTACAGCTCGATGTCGATCCCCTACCATATCGGCACCGGGTACTTCGGCGGCTTCCTGCCGCTGATTGCCGGCACGATCGTCGCGCTGACCGGCGATATCTTTGCCGGGCTCTGGTACACCTGGATCCTGCTGGTGGTCGCGGTCGCGGTCGCCTGGTGGGGCTTGCCTTCGGGCCCTCCGCGCGATTTCGCCGATGAACCTGCCTGAGCCTCCGCCCCCGACGCTTCGCCTCAGGCTCGACCTCGATGCGCTGACCGGAAACTGGCGAGCCCTCGACCGGCTCTCCGGCTCGGCCGCCGCGGGCGCGGCGGTCAAGGCCGACGCTTACGGGCTCGGGGTCGACAGCGTCGTGCCCGCGCTGCTCGGCGCCGGCGCACGGGACTTCTTCGTCGCGCACTGGAGCGAAGTCCCGGCGGTATTGCGTCACCTCGAACCCGCGCAGCTCTCCGTGCTGCACGGCTTGTTGCGCAGCGAGGATGCACAATTTGCGCGCCAGACCGGCGTGCGACCGGTGATCAACAGCCTGCACCAGGCCAGGCTGTGGCTCGAGGCGGGTGGCGGGCCGTGCGACCTGATGGTCGACACCGGCATCAATCGCCTCGGGCTGCCGCCAGGTGAAATCGGCGATCCGCTGATCGCCGCTCTCGAGATCGACACGCTGCTGTCGCATCTCGCCTCGGCCGACGAGGATGCTGCGCAGAATGCTGCGCAGCACGAGCTGTTCGCGATGGTTGCCGCGCAGGTCCCTGCGCGCCGCAGGAGCCTCGCCAACAGCGCCGGGATCGCGCTCGGCGCCAACTATGCGTTCGACCTGACGCGGCCCGGCATCGCGCTCTACGGCGGCGTTCCGCGGCCCGAGCTGGAAGGCGTCATCCAGCAGGTCGCTCGCCCGCAGGCGGCCGTGTTACAGCTCCGCGAGCTCTCCGTCGGGGACAGCGTCGGTTACAACGCCACTTTCACCGCTCCGCGCCCCATGCGCGCGGCGACCGTCTCGCTCGGCTATGCCGACGGGTACCTGCGCTGCTGGTCGGGACTGGGCGAGTTCCGCTTTGACGGTGCCAGACTGCCCGTCCTCGGGCGCGTGTCGATGGACATGGTGGTGGTCGACTGCACCGACGCACCCGGCCTGCGCGAGGGCGATTGGCTCGACCTGCCATACCACCTGCCGGAGGCGGCCGCCCGCAGTGGGCTGTCGCAATACGAGTTGCTGACGCTTCTCGGCGGGCGGTACGCGAAATCGGCTTAGCCTTGTTGCACCGCACATACTGCAAGTGCTAAGCTTGCATGCCGCGCAAACGGGGAGCTGCCGGATGGCCAACGATGCCGACAGGGGTGAAGAGCCCATCATCATCAAGAAGTACGCCAACCGGCGCCTCTACAATACGCGGTCTTCGAGCTACATCACGCTCGACGATCTCGCGCGGATGACGCGCGAAGGGATCGACTTTCAGGTGCTCGACGCCAAGACCGGCAACGACATCACCCACCAGATCCTCACCCAGATCATCATGGAGGAGGAATCTCACGGCGAGCAGATGCTGCCGATCAGCTTCCTGCGCCAGCTGATCTCGATGTACGGCAACTCGATGCAGGCGTTGATGCCGCATTACCTCGAGGCGACGATGGAGAACTTCCGCGCCAACCAGCGCAAGCTCCAGGAGACCTGGCAGGCGAGCATGGGGCCCGAGGCGTTCGCCAAGATGGCCGAGACCAACATGGCGATGTTCAAGGCCGCCGCGAGCGCGTTCATGCCTGGCGCCAAGGAACCCACCCCGCCGCCGCCCGCGGACAGCGATCTCGACGCACTCCGCCGCCAGATGGCCGAGATGCAGCGCAAGCTCGACGAGCTCGGCAAGTCCTGAAAAGAGGGACAGTCCCCCTTTCTCCCACCGACTCGCAAACGCTCCGAAAGGAGGGACTGTCCCTCTTTTCCCGCCAACTAGTCCCTCGACTTTGCGCGCCTCGAACGGCTAGGGGCGCGGCGCAAAGCCGATGAAGGTAACCGCATGTCCGCCATCCGCCACGCCCTGACCCTCAAGCGCGAGGACGACTTCGCCGCCTGGTACCAGGAAGTGATTTCCGCCGCCGACATGGCCGAGGAATCGGGCGTGCGCGGCTGCATGGTGATCAAGCCGTGGGGCTACGGCATCTGGGAGCGGATGCAGCGCCTGCTCGACGCGCGGATCAAGGCCGCGGGGGTCGAGAACGCCTACTTCCCGCTGTTCATCCCGCTCGGCAACTTCGTCCGCGAGGCCGCGCACGTCGAGGGCTTCGCCAAGGAAATGGCCGTGGTCACCCACCACCGGCTGATCGCCGATGGCAAGGGGGGGCTGATCCCCGATCCCGAGGCCAGGCTCGAGGAACCGCTGATCGTCCGCCCGACCTCCGAGACGATCATCGGCGACGCGATGAGCCGCTGGGTGCAATCGTGGCGCGACCTGCCGCTGCTGCTCAACCAGTGGGCCAACGTGGTCCGCTGGGAAATGCGCACGCGCATGTTCCTCAGGACCAGCGAGTTCCTCTGGCAGGAAGGTCACACCGCGCACGAGAGCCGCGAGGACGCGATGCGCGAGACGATGCGCGCGCTCGAAATGTACCGCGCTTTCGCCGAAGAGGATGTCGCGCTGCCGGTCGTCGCCGGCGAGAAGCCCGAGAACGAGCGCTTCCCGGGCGCGGTGTCGACCTGGTCGATCGAGGCGATGATGCAGGACGGCAAGGCGCTCCAGGCCGGCACCTCGCACTACCTCGGCACGAGCTTCGCCGAGGCCGCCAACATCCGCTTCCAGGATCGCGAGGGCGGCCAGCAGCTCGCGCACACCACCAGCTGGGGCGTGTCGACCCGCATGGTCGGCGCGCTGATCATGACTCACGGCGACGACGACGGACTGCGCGTGCCGCCGGCTCTCGCGCCGCAGCAGGTCGTGATCCTGCCGATGCTGCGCGATAACGACGGCGACGCCGCGCTGCTCGAATACTGCGAAGCGCTGAAAACCGCGATCGCGGCGCAGAGCGCGCTCGGCGAGAAGGTCCGCGTGCTTCACGACACCCGCCCTGGCAAGGCGGCCGCCAAGCGCTGGGACTGGGTCCGCCGGGGCGCGCCGGTGATCGTCGAGGTCGGACCGCGCGACATGGACGCCGGTACCGTCAGCCTGTTGCGCCGCGACCGCCTGTGGGGCCCCGACGGCAAGCCGGCCTTCGAAACCCCGGCCCGCGACGCACTCGCCGCGGCGATCGGCCCGCTGCTCGAGGAAATCCAGTCCGGGCTGCTCGTCGAAGCGAGAGCCCGGCGCGACGCCAACATCATCCGCGACATCGCCAGCTTCGACGACCTCGCGGCGATGTTCGGCGAGGACAGGCGCTACCCGGGCTGGGCCGAGGTGCAGTGGTCGAAGCCGACCGGCGCCGCGCTCGACGCAGTCGAGGAACGCCTGAAGGCGCTCAAGCTGACGTTCCGCAACGTCCCGATGGACGCCGAACCGGCCGACGGCCCCTGCCTGTTCACCGGCGAGCCCGCCGTCGAGCGGATCCTGGTAGCGCGGGCCTATTGAGCCTCCCCGAGCAAGCTCGGGGAATTTGACTACAACCCCTTCTCGAGCTCCGCCCGATACGCGTCGAGGCTCACGTCGCGCCCGAGGAAGTCGCGCACCAGTTGCGCCGCCGGCTTGGTCCCGCCCGGCTCGAGCACAGCCTCGCGATAGGCGCGCGCGGTTTCGGGGTTGCGCAACCCCTCGGCGGCGAAGCGGGTGAAAAGGTCGTCGGCGATCACCTTCGACCAGCGATAGGTGTAATAGATCGCCGAGTACCCGTTGAGGTGGGTGAAGGCGTCCTGGAACTGCACCCACTCGGGCGCCGGCACGATCGCGTACTCGTCGCGCCACTGGCGGGTTGCCGCACCGAGATCCTCGGGCACCGGGTTCTGGTGGAACTGCAGCGAGATGTTCGCATAGCCGAGCTGGGTCATGTCGCCGAGCCCGAGGTTGAAGTAGCGCGCCCGGTTCATCTTCTCGACCAGCTCTCGCGGGATCGTGTTGCCGTCCTCGTCGACCGCAAACCCCGCCAGCGTGTCGTAGTCGTAGACCCAGTTCTCGAGCATCTGGCTCGGCGCCTCGACGAAGTCCCACTCGGTGGCGACGCCCGACTGGCCGAGCCAGCGCGTGTGCCCGCCGAACATGCCGTGGATCATGTGGCCGAACTCGTGGAGGAAGGTCGTGACCTGGCTGTGCTCCATCAGCCCGGTCGAGTGGTCGCCCTTGGGCAGGTTCATGACCAGCGCCGCGACCGGCGGCTCCCCGTCGACGCCCGGGCGCAGCGGGATCATGTTGGCGTGAGTGTACTTGCCCGGCCGCGGATGCGAGTCGAAGTAGAACCGGCCGATCACCCGGTTGCCCTCGACCATCTCGTAGGCCTCGACGTCCGGATCCCACAGCGGCGTGTCCCACGGCCGGATATCGACGCCGAACAGGTCCTCGGTCAGCTTGAGGATTCCGTCGCGCACGTTGTCGTAGGCGAAGTACTGCCGCGCTTCCTGCGGGTCGTAGGCGTAGAACCTCTGCTGCACCTTGGGCGACAGCCAGCCCGTCTGCCAGAACTCGATCTGTTCCGCCCCCGGACGCAGCTCTCGCAGGACCTGCAGGTTCTTCTCGTAGTCGGCCATCGCCGCCGGGCGCGCCGCCGCCGCCATCTCGGCCAGCAGCTCTTGCACGCGCTCGGGACTGTCGACCATCTTGTCCTCGAGCACCAGCGCCGCGTAGTTCGGTCGCCCGAGGATCTCGGCCAGTTCCTGCCGCAACGTGAAGATCTGCGTCAGCACCGCGTCATTCTCGGGGTACGCGCGCCGGTTGTAGATTTCCGACAGCCGCCGCCGCAGCGCGTCGCTCTCGGCGTAGGTCATCACCGGCTGGTAGTCGGGCGTGTCGGTCGAGATTTCGACCAGGCCGTCGTCTCCCGGCGGGTGCGCGGCGATGAAGTCGGCCGGCAGGCCGGCGAGCTCGGACGGCTCGACCCGGATCACCTGGCGCCCGTTGGCAATGTTGTTCTCGAACTCGGTGCCGAGCCGCGCAAGTTCCTCGTTGAGCTCCTGCACCCGTGCGCGCTGCGCCTCGTCGAGCGCGACGCCCGAGCGCTCGAACGCCTGCAGCGTTCGCGACAGGAACAGCACGGTCGCCGCGTCGGCGCCCTGCGCATCGATCGCCTTGAGCCGGTCGTAGATCGGCCGCGACAGGCTGAGCCTGCTGCCGAGCGCCGACAGCCGAATCTGGCAGTTCGCCCCGGCATCGCGCCGCGGCTGGTCGGCCATGACCTGCTGGTAGAGCGTGAACTCGCCGAGCCCGCCGTTGATCAGCGCGGTAACCTCGTCGAACCGCACCAGCGTGCCGTCGATCGTCGCCGGCCCGCTCTCGCTTTCGAGCGCCGCCTGGCGCGCCTCGATTTCGCCGACATAGCGGTCGCACTTGGCGTCGAGCGTGGCCGCATCAGGCGCTTCGGCGAGGATCGGCCCCATCGCATCGAGCACGCCGGCCGCATGGGCCGGTGCCGAAAGGGTAGTGGCCGCGAGCAGCGCGGCGGCGAAAGTCTTGGTCATGATGGGAAGCTTCCTGTCCACAGGTCGAATGGGCGTTTGTATCGAGTGCAACCGTTTCCGACAATCTCCCGCGTCGGTAGACAAGGCCCACGCCGGAAATCGAAAGCTCCGACCTCCAAATTCGACATCCCGACCTCGTTTCGGGACCCATTTGTCCGCCCGCGCGGATGTGCGGGCCGAAGTGCGGCATTACCATGAGCGAGTGGAGCCGCGCCGGAGGGAGCCGCCAGTGCCGGGCGCATTTGTCAGCATTGCCACGTCGCGCCTGCCGAATGGATCCGAGCCGGTGGCGAAATGCGTCCCGAGACAAGTTCGGGATGACGGGGAAGGTCATGGAAGCGAAGGTCCGGCACCGCATGCCGCCCCCGCGCGTTGCTTGCGGGCCCCTGCGATACCCTCCATAGGCCCCGCCATGCCGCCACGCTCCCGCAAATCCCTCGGTCTCCCCTCGCGCGAGCAGATTGTCGAGTTCATCCAGACCTCCGACAGGCCCGCGGGCAAGCGCGAGATCGCCAAGGCTTTCGGCCTCAAGGGCGAGCAACGCATCGCGCTCAAGCGGCTGCTGAAGGACATGGCCGAGGAAGGCCTGATAGACGGCAAGAAGACGGCCTTCCACCGCATGGGCGGGGTGCCCAAGGTTACCGTGCTGCGCGTGGTCGACGTCGACGAGGGCGAGGCAATCGCGATCCCCGACGCCTGGCAGCCCGACGACGGAGCCCCGCCGCCCCGCCTGCGCCTCGTCGAGAGCAAGCGCCACGCCGCGCTCAAGGTCGGGGATCGCGTGCTCGCGCGCACCGAGGAGACCGGCCGCGGCTGGACCGCCCACCCGATGAAGAAGCTCCCCGCGCGCGGCGAGGGGCTGCTCGGCGTGGTCGAGCTCGACGGCAGCGGAAAGGCCTGGCTCGCGCCGACCGACAAGCGCGTGCGCAACGCCTCGCCGATCGCCGATCTCGGCGGGGCGGAGCCCGGCCAGCTCGTGCTCGCCGAGCCCGGCCGCACGCCGCGCTCGGGCGTCAGGGTGGTCGAAGTTCTCGGCGATCCGCTGGCCCCGAAAAGCTTCAGCCTGATCGCGATCCACAAGTACGGCATCCCCTACATCTTCCGCGAAGAGACCGTCGCCGAGGCCGAGGTCGCGGCGAAGCTGCCGCTGAGCGAGGAGCATCGCGAGGATCTGCGCCATCTGCCCATCGTCGCGATAGACCCGGCGGATGCGCGCGATCACGACGACGCGATCTGGGCCGAACCGGACGGGGAAGGGGGCTTTCGCGCGGTTGTCGCGATCGCAGACGTCAGCTTCTACGTCCGCCCCGGCGGCGCGATCGACAAGGAAGCGCGCCGGCGCGGCAACTCGGTCTACTTCCCCGATCGCGTGGTGCCGATGCTGCCCGAGGTGCTCAGCGCCGACGTCTGCTCGCTTCGCGCGGGCGAAGACCGCGCAGCGATGGCCTGCCACATGCGGATCGACAAGCGCGGCCGCGTGAAACACTGGCGCTTCACGCGTGCTCTGGTCCGCATCGCCGAGAACATCGCCTACGAGGACGCGCAAGCGCGGATCGACGCGGCTCAAGAGCCCTCTCCCATTCACGGAAGAGGGGTGGGAGAGGGGCAGTCAGCCGGGGCCGGCGACTCCGCCCCCCGTCCCCCGACCCCCTCCCCTGGAGGCGAAGCTGGCCCGCAGGGCCAACGGGAGGGGGAGCAGGTCCCGCTCGAAGTCCTGCGGAACCTTTGGGCCGCCTGGCGCGCGCTCTACGAGGCTCGCGAGGCCCGCGACCCGCTCGAGCTCGAGCTTCCCGAGCGGCGCGTGATCCTCGACGACAAGGGCCGCATCGCCGAGATCGCTGTGCGCGAGCGGCTCGACGCCCACCGGGTGGTCGAGGACTTCATGATCGCCGCCAACGTCGCGGCCGCCAAGGCGCTCGAGAGCAAGGCCAGCCCGGTAGTCTATCGCGTTCACGAGCCGCCGACGCGCGAGAAGCTGATCGCCCTGCGCGACTACTTCGACAGCATCGGACGTAAGCTCGCGCTGGGACAGGTGATCACCCCGAGCCTGTTCAACCGCATGATCAAGGACATCGCCGACGAGGGCGAGAAGGCGCTGGTCATGGAGGCAGTGCTGCGCAGCCAGACGCAGGCCTACTACGGGCCGCGCAATGTCGGCCATTTCGGCCTCTCGCTCGGCAGCTACGCGCATTTCACCTCGCCGATCCGCCGCTACGCCGACCTGCTGGTTCACCGCGCGCTGGTCGATTCGTTCCATCTCGAGCAGCCGAAGCCGTCCGGCAGCCTGCCGGCGAAGACGGGCCTGTCCGAACAGGATCGCGCCGACCTGTCGAAAGTCACCGACGCTATCAGCCAGACCGAGCGCCGCGCGATGGAAGCCGAGCGGGACACGATCGACCGCTACGTCGCCGCCTGGCTTTCGGGCCGTGTCGGCGAGACCTTCCCGACCCGCATCACCGGCGTGCAGAGCTTCGGCTTCTTCGCCACGATCGTCGGCCTCGGCGGCGACGGGCTGGTCCCGGTCTCCGCCTTGGGCCGCGAGTACTTCCGCTACGACGAGGCTGCTCGCGCGCTGGTCGGCGAGGAGACCGGCACCCGCTATGCGGTCGGCGACACGCTCGACCTGCGCCTCGGCGAAGCCAACCCGCTGACCGGCGCGCTCAAGTTCGAGGTCCTCGACAGCGACGGCGGCAAGCCCATCGAGCCGCGAGGTGCGCGGCCGGTGGCAAAGAAGAAGCCGCGCGGCAAATACCTGCAAGGCCAGCGCGGCCGGCCCGGGAACATTCGCCACCAGGGCAAGCGGCGCAAATAGTCGCGAAGAGACGCGAAGTAAGGGGCCCTCATCCAACTCCGACTAAGCCCCTGCGGGACCAAGTCTTCGTATCCTTCTCCCGCCAGCGGGAAAAGGAGTGGGCGGCGCTGCCTCAAGCCTTCTTCTCCCACTGGTGGGAGAAGGATAGCGAAGCTTACCGCCGAAGGCGGTTAGCGTAGCTTGGATGAGGGCTCCTTTCCCCCTCCAGCCACCCCTTGCAGAATCTCCGCGCTCGCCTCGTCCGCCGGAAAGAACGCCTCGATCGCCAGCTCGGACAGCGTGACGTCGACCGGCGATCCGAATACCGTCATGGTCGACAGCAGCGAGAGCCGCCCCTCCGGCAGGTCGAGCTGCAGCGGCACCGCGAGTTCGTGCGGTTGCGGTTCCCGCCGCTGCGCGGGCCGCCGCTCCAGGTACCCGAGCATTTCCTCACGCAGCGCCTCGAGCTCGGGATCGGCGGTCAACTCGATCTGCCGCTCGAGCCGGTGCATCAGGTGGCCCGACCATTCGCCGAAATTGGCGATCCGCGGCGCAATCCCCTCCGGATGCATCGCCAGCCGCAAGGCGTTCGGAGCGGGCGAGAGCAACTCCGCCGGCACGCCGGAAAGGAGCGACATCAGCGGCGCGTTCGCGGCGACCACGTTCCACAGGCGATCGACCGCGAGCGCGGGGAAGGGGGAGTAGGCCTCCAGCAGGCGCCCGACTGCGTCGCGCACCGGCGCCATCGCCTCGGCGTCGAACGGCGTCTCGGGATAGCGCGGCGCGTAGCCGCCGCTCATCAGCAGCGCGTTCTGCGCCCGCGGCGGGACCTCGAGCGTCTCGGCAATCCGCAGCAGCGTCTGCGGGCTCGGCCGGGCGCGGCCGGTCTCGATGAAGCTCAGGTGCCGGCTCGAGATGCCGCAGTCCAGCGCGAGGTCGAGCTGGCTGCGCCGCCGCCGCGTGCGCCATTCGCGAAGCTGCTGGCCGAGGTTCGATCGCGTCATGTCCTCGTCATAGCCGACGCGCGGAGGTCCGCCATTACCTGCAAGGTAATCGTTCTCCTTCCCCGACTCGGGCAACAGCGTCTGGCGAAAGGAGCCATCGCCATGACACTCTCGACACTGCGAAAGGTGCTTGCCTTCGACGCTGCCTCGTGCGGCCTCGTCTTTGCCACCTGCGTACCCGCCGGCCGAACCGTCGCCGCGCTCACCGGCCTGCCCAACGGGGTGGTAGGCGCAGGGGGCTGGATCTGCCTCGCCGCCGGGCTGCTGTTCGCCGCTCTCGCAGCCTCGCGCAGCCCGTCGCGGCTGCTGCTCATGCTCGGCGTCGCCGGCAACGCGCTGTGGGTTGCCGCCAGCCTCGGAGTGGTCGCCGTGCTCGGCGGGAGCATGACCGGCTTCGGCATTGCGATCGTGCTTGGGCAAGCCGGTGCCGTGGCCGCCCTGACCGGGCTGGAAGCAAAGGGCGCCGGGGCCATCCAGGCGCGAACGGCCGCCGCCTGAGCGACCTGGCCGGCCCCTCCCCGTCCCGGAAAGAGCGGGGCGGGGAGGGTCGCCACCCAGCGTTTCCACAAACCCCGTCATCCCGGCTTGCGCCGGAATGACGATGCCTGACTTAAGCGATGTTCAGCTCACCGCCACTCAGCTCAGCCGGTCGATCTCTTCCTCGCTGAGCCCGCCGGGTACGATGAACAGCGGGCACGGCAGCCGCCCGGCATTGGCCGAGAAGTGCGTCACCAGCGGCCCAGGATTGCCCTCTGCCGCGGCGCCGAGCACCAGGGCGGCGACTTCGGGATGGTCCCTGAGGTACTCGTCGATCACCACCTTGCTGTCGCCCACGGCGACGGTGATCTGCGGCATCAGCCCGCTTTCGCTCATCAGCTCGCCGGCGGCGCTGTTGGCGATCACCTCGGCCCGGTCGCGGGCCTCTTCCTCGATCGTCGCCTGGACTCCGCCGAAGGCGTTGAACGCCTGCTTGGGCACCAGCGCGAGGAGGTGCACCGCGCCCTCGGTATCGGCCGCGCGCCGCGCCGCAAAGCGCAGCGCGTTGTGCGCCTCCTCGCTCTCGTCGATGACGACAAGATAGACCCGCATCTGGCGTCTCCCCTCGTGCGAGGGGTATCCGCCGAAAGCGACGGGCACGCAAGAACCTTGCTCCCGGCGGGCAAATTGGCTTTAGGAGGTCCGCCTCAATCCTGCCCGGAAGGACCCGCGCCCGACCATGCCGATCGCCATCAAGATGCCCGCCCTTTCGCCGACAATGGAGGAGGGCACGCTCGCCAAGTGGCTGGTCAAGGTCGGCGACACGGTCAGCGCCGGCGACGTCATGGCCGAGATCGAGACCGACAAGGCGACGATGGAGTTCGAGGCCGTCGACGAAGGCGTGATCGCGGAGATCACTGTGCCCGAGGGCACCGAGGGCGTGAAAGTCGGAACGGTTATCGCCACCCTCGCCGAGGAAGGCGAGGACCCGGCAAGCGTGAAAAGCGCGGCGAAAGCCGAAGAAGCGACGAAGCCCGAAGAAAAGCCCATCGCCCCGGCAGGAGCCGAGGCCTCGTCCGACGAAGCCGAATCACAACGTCCCGCCCCGCAGCGCGCGACCCCAGCTCCCGTCGACGCGACGGCCGCAACGGCGCCGGCGGGCGATCGTATCATCGCCTCCCCGCTGGCCAGGCGCATCGCCGCCGAAAAGGGCATCGATCTTTCCACCGTGAAAGGCACCGGTCCCAACGGCCGCATCGTCAAGGCCGACGTCGAAGCCGCTCAACCTCAAGCCACCCTCGTTCGTGCGGAGCCTGTCGAAGCACGCGCGGCTCCCCCGCAGGCCGGTGAAATCCCGCACGTCGAGGAAAAGCTCAGCGGCATGCGCAAGACGATCGCGCGCCGCCTGAGCGAGGCGAAGCAGCAGATCCCGCACATCTACCTGACGGTCGACGTCCGCCTCGACCCGCTGCTCAAGCTGCGCGCCGAACTCAACGCGGCGCTCGAGGCGCGCGGGGTCAAGCTGTCCGTCAACGACATGCTGATCAAGGCGCTCGCTCAGGCGCTGCTGCAGGTGCCGAGCTGCAACGTCCAGTACACCGGCGAGAGCCTGCTCAAGTTCAGCCGCGCGGACATCTCGGTCGCCGTGTCGATTCCCGGCGGCCTGATCACCCCGATCATCGTCGACGCCGGCAGCAAGTCGTTGTCGACGATCGCCACCGAGATGAAGGACCTCGCTGAGCGCGCTCGAGCGGGCAAGCTGCAACCGCACGAGTACCAGGGCGGCACCGCTTCACTTAGCAACATGGGCATGTACGGGATCAAGCACTTCGATGCGATCATCAACCCGCCGCAGGCGATGATCATGGCGATCGGCGCGGGCGAGAAGCGGCCGTACGTGATCGACGATTCGCTGCAGATCGCCACCGTGATGACCGTCACCGGCAGCTTCGATCACCGCGCCATCGACGGGGCCGACGGTGCCCAGCTGATGAAGGCGTTCAAGGAACTGTGCGAGAAGCCGCTGGGACTGGTGGCCTGAGCGCGAAAGCGTTTCCGGTACGGGATCGTTCTGTCAATGTTCTCGCCATGCTGAACGACTCGCCTTCGCTCCTCCAGCGGCCCATGGCCCACGGCGTATGTCCGGCACGTTCGGAAACGGAGTTGCCCGTGGTGAGTGTCAAGATTGGGACTCTTCGCCGGGGAGCTGCCGCATGACCGAACACCGGGATCCCGCCATCCGCATCGTCGCCATGCCGGCCGACGCCAACGCCTACGGCGACATCTTCGGCGGCTGGCTGCTGAGCCTGATGGACAACGGTGCCGGGCTCACCGCCGCGCGGCGGGCGAGGGGGAGGGCGGTCACCGTGGCGATCGACGCGATGGTGTTCCACGCGCCGGTCAAGATCGGCGACGAAGTCTCTGTCTATACCGACATCGTCCGCGTCGGCCGCACCAGCATGACGATCGAGGTCGAAGCCTACCGCCGCCACCGCAGCGAGGAGGAGGAGACCAAGGTCACCGAGGCCAAGTTCACCTTCGTGGCGATCGACGACGACGGCAAGCCGCGGCCGGTGGACGGATGACCGTGCGGCAAGCCGTTCCCGCCCTGGCGGCTGCCCTCTTCGCCGCACTAGTCCTCCCGCTGCTGTTCATCGGCGTGGAATCGGCGGTGCAAGGCTCGCCGATCGTCGCCGAGGATTTTCCGTTCGCCTATACCCTGGTCGCACCGTTCGCTCTGACCGTCGGGCTGGCTGTCGCCTGGCCGAGCTACCGTCTGCTGCCCGAACGGTGGCCGCGGCGAAGAAGGCTGTTGGCCGCTTCGCTTGCATGCGTCGCCGTTCCGGTAGCCGCCTTCCTCCGGCTGGCGGACGACTTTCCGTGGAAGGCCGGCCTTGCCGGCCTAGCTACATTCTTTGTCTGGGCCTGGGCCTATCATCTCGCTGGCCGTCTGGTGCCCGACTTTTCAATCAGGAGTGAGCCAAGTGGCTGAGAATTACGACGTCATCGTCCTCGGATCGGGCCCCGGCGGCTATGTCGCGGCGATCCGCGCGGCGCAGCTCGGGCTGAAGACGGCGATCGTCGAGCGCGAGCTGCTCGGCGGTATCTGCCTCAACTGGGGCTGCATCCCGACGAAGGCGCTGCTGCGCTCGGCCGAGGTCTATCACCAGATGCAGCACGCGAAGGACTACGGCCTCGTTGCGAAGGGGATCGAGGCCGATCTCGAGGCGGTGGTGAAGCGCAGCCGCGGCGTGGCCAAGCAGCTCAACCAGGGCGTCACGCACCTGATGAAGAAGAACAAGATCGCGGTCCACTTCGGCACCGGCACCTTCAAGAGCGCCAACACGCTCGAGGTGAAGGGCGAGAAGGGTACCGAGACGCTGACCGCCAAGCACATCATCGTCGCTACCGGTGCGCGGGCGCGCGACCTGCCGTTCGCCCCTGCCGACGGCAAACGGGTGTGGACCTATCGCCACGCGATGACTCCACCCGAGATGCCGACAAAGCTGCTGGTCATCGGCTCTGGCGCGATCGGCATCGAATTCGCCAGCTTCTATAACGACATGGGCGCCGAAGTGACCGTGGTCGAGATGCTCGACCGGATCGTTCCGGTCGAGGACGCCGACGTCTCCGCGTTCCTCGAGAAGTCCCTCACCAGGCAGGGCATGACGATCAGGACCGGTGCCGCGCTCGAGGAGCTCAAGGTCACCGACAAGGGCGTCACCGCGAAGATCAAGGGCAAGGACGGCAAGGTCGAGAGCGGCGAGTACAGCCATGTCATCGTCGCCATCGGCATCGTTCCGAACACCGAGAACATCGGCCTCGAGAAGCTGGTCGACATGGACCGCGGATTTATCCAGATCGACCCCTACGGCCGCACCAAGACCAAGGGCCTGTGGGCGATCGGCGACTGCGTGCCGGGACCATGGCTCGCGCACAAGGCCAGTCACGAAGGCGTCACCGCGGCCGAGGCGATCGCGCAGGAACTCGGCAACAAGGACGTCCACCCGCACCCGCTCGATCGCAACGCGATACCCGGCTGCACTTACTGCCGCCCGCAGATCGCCAGCGTCGGCCTGACCGAGGCCAAGGCGAAAGAGGCCGGCCACGAGGTCAGGGTCGGCACCTTCCCGTTCATCGGCAACGGCAAGGCGATCGCCCTGGGCGAACCCGAGGGCTTCGTGAAGACGGTGTTCGATGTCAGGACCGGCGAGCTGCTCGGCGCGCACATGATTGGCGCCGAGGTGACCGAGCTGATCCAGGGCTTCACCGTTGGCAAGGTACTCGAGACGACCGAGGCCGAACTGATGCAGACGGTCTTCCCGCACCCGACCCTGTCCGAGATGATGCACGAGAGCGTGCTCGCAGCCTACGGCCGACAGCTGCACATCTGAGCACGGTAAACCGTTCGTCGCATTGTGTTTTCCGGCCGGAACTGGCGATGCTTCGCGGCGTTGCCGGAACGAGGAGTTCCGGCCATGGAATACGAGATCGAGGACGACGCGCTGCTGTTCGACGACAGCACAAATCCGAGCCTCGAGCACCGGCGCGCAGACGAAATCCCGGCGCCGGTCAAGCCGCGCGAGGCAGCTGGGAAACGGCGGTCGCAGAAGGCCGAGGTGATCCCGGAAGAGGAAGAGCAGCAGGCTTGAAGGCCGCGGGCGGGATCGCTCCCGCCCGCGCCCCTCTCAGAATCGCAGGCCGATGCCGGCGCTGAGCACCCACGGGTCGAGATCGTGCTTGGTCTCGATCACCTTTGTCCCGCCGGCATACCAGCGCGCGGTCGTGCCGATGAAGTAGCGCTTGGCGTCGAGGCTCACCGAGAGCCCGCGATCGTTGACCGGGATGTCGATCCCGGCCTGGAGCGCGACGCCGAGCTCGTTGCTGAGTTCGAAATCGTCGGCGCCGAGCGCCACCGCGGTCGATCCCGGATCCTCGCCGAAGAACAGGAACAGCGCGGGGCCCACGCCGAGGTACGGCGACAAGCCTCCGGGATTGAAGTGGTACTTCAGCGTCAACGTCGCCGGGATCAGCTTGGCGTCGGAAACCAGCTCCGCGCCCGGCAGGCCGGTCGTACCGTCAACGTCGTGCTGGGTAACGCAGCAGATCGCCTCGACCGACACCGCGGGACTGAAGAAGTACTCGAGCGCCACTGTCGGCACGACGTTGTCGTTGGCTTTGGTCCGCAGTCCGGCCGGCAGCCCGACCAGGTCGGTCTCGATCGAGTCTATCTCGCCATCGGGCAGCACTGCCGTGCCGAGCAGCTTGACCTGGAGCTTTCCGTCGGCCTCGCCGGCCATCGCAGGCGCCGCGCAGAGGGCGGCAGCGAGGCCCGCGAGCAGCAGGATCGACTTGCGCATTTCACTATCTCCTCACGTCGCGGCGGCTGCACCGGCAGCCCGAGTCCCGCGATGGAGAAGCGCCTGCGCCTCGGCCGGCTTGCGAACATTGATGCGCAGCAAAACGGCGGCGGAGGGCATCCGCCGTGTCTTCCGGCCCACAGTCGCGGCCGGGCCTGGCGGACAGGGTGGGATTCGAACCCACGGTGGGCTTGCACCCACGGCGGTTTTCAAGACCGCTGCCTTAAACCACTCGGCCACCTGTCCGGACGCGCCCGGCTACCTTCGATTTGGCGCCCTGTCACCCCGTGACACCACTGCGCCCTTGCGCTAGCCAAGGACGCAAGGCCCGGGTCGCAGCATCCGCGGCGGGTTGAGAGAGGGAGCCCAACGACATGAAGCGTTTCGTCATCGGTGCCATTGGCGCGATCGCCGCCGTCACTGCCGCCTTCCCGGCCCTGGCGCAGGCGACCTGCACGCGCGAGCGCCTTGCCGAGATCGCCGACCAGTATCGTGCCGCTCAGGCCGACGGCCGGGCCATCATGCACCTGCGGCCGATGGGCGAGTGGGTGAATTACAACGAGAACTTCGAGCTTTCGTCGATGACGTACGGCGGCCTGATCGCCTCGCCGCAGAAGATCGACTGGGACCGCTCGTTCTACGACACCGCCACCTGCCAGGTGTACATCGAGGCCATCATTACCAATCCCGAGCATCCGTACGTCGCCGCGACGATCATCCGCGCGATCGGTTCGCCCGGCTCGCCTCCCGGCACGATCGCCGGCATCGACGCGATCGTGACCGACGAGGGCGACTGGCTCTTCAATGCCGAGAAGACGCTCTACTATGCGCAGCGCGAGGACTGGGCCGAGATTCCGGAGGGCCGGCGCAACACCCGCGAGGAACTGCAGGCGGCGGCCGACGCCTACCTCGACCTGTTCAAGGACAAGAGCGTCGAGGTGCCGTGGGGAACCCCGTGCAACCGGCTCGAGGGCAGCGTCTATACCGGCAAGGGGCAGCCCGACGACAGCTGCAACGTCGGCGTCCCCGACGACATCGAGATGGCCGAACGGCGCTACGTGATCGATCCCGTGGTCGGTGCGGTTGCGGTGTTCCTGCGCATGGGCCCGAACCGGCGTCCTGACGCGCACGTGTTCCGCATCGAGGACGGCAAGATCCGCTACATTCACACGATCACCAACTGCGGCGACGACGAGAACTGCGGCTTCGGGCCGTTCAAGGACATGCTCGCGCGCAATCCCGACATGTACCCGAATCTCGACCACATCGCCGTCGTCACCCGGCCGCAGAAGTAAGGAGGCGAGGCGCCGATTGGTCCGGGCGATGCGCGGCGGGGATTCCCTCGCGCGGCCGGGCGTGGCACAAGGAGCCATGATGCGCCGGACGCTGTCGGGACTCGCCGCCCTCCTGAGCCTGATCCTCGCCCTGCCGGCCTGCGCGCAGGGCGAGACGTTCGACGCCTACCTGCAGCAGGTCGCCGCCAAGGCACGCGCCGAGGGCGTGAGCGAGGCGACGATCTCGAGCATGCTCGGCGGGCTCACTCCGAACGAGCGTGTGCTCGCGCTCGACCGCGACAACCTCTCGGGCGGGCCGAGCGCGGGGTTTCCGCCGCTGGCGCCCTACCTTGCCAACCACAACACCGCCGCGCGGATCAACGGCGGGCGCCGGGTCTACGCGCAGCTCCGCCCGCTCGCCGATCAGGTGGAGGCGCGCTACGGCGTCCCCGCGCCGATCCTCATCGCCATCTGGGGCCACGAGACCAGCTACGGCGCTGTGCGCGGCAACTTCGACCTCGCACGCTCGCTGGCGACGCTGGCGTGGGAAGGGCGCCGGCGGACGCTGTTCGAGCGCGAGCTGATCGACCTGCTCAAGATCGCCGACAGCGGCATCCCGCGCTCGACGCTCGTCGGCAGCTGGGCCGGGGCGTTCGGCAACCCGCAGTTCCTGCCGAGCGTGTACCTGCGCCTCGCGGTCGACGGCGACGGCGACGGCGTGCGCAACATCTGGACCAACGAGGCCGACACGCTGCATTCGATCGCCAACTACTTCCGCGACGCCGGCTGGCGCCAGGGCCAGCCCTGGGGCGTGCGGGCCTACACCCCCAACAGCGTCGACCGCGCCGCGATCCAGACCAAGATGGTCTCTCCCGTGTGCCCGCGCGTGCACGTCCGCCACAGCAAGTGGCTGACCGTGCGCGAGTGGCGCGAGCGCGGCGTGATCCCGCAGGGGCCGATCGCCGACGACACCCTGGCGGCGCTGTTCGAGCCCGACGGGCCGGCGGCGCCGAGCTACCTCTTAACCCAGAATTATCGGGTCATCCTCGAATATAACTGCTCGAACTACTACGCGATGAGTGTGGGGTTGCTTGCAGATGAGATTGCCCGTTGATGATTCCGGCAGCCGGGTCCCCGGACTTGCCGTCGCGCTGACCCTGGCGCTCGCGCTGGGCGCATGCGGTACGTCCGGCGCAACCTTCGCCGATTCGTTCACATCGCTGCCGGTCAACGGCCCACAGGCCGATTACCCGGTGGTGATCGGCGAGTCCTATTCGATCGCCGGCACCGAATACGTGCCGGCCGACGTGCTCAATTACGACGAGGTCGGCTATGTCGCCGCCGATACGGCCGGCGGATCGGGCGTGTCCGGATCGCACCATACCCTGCCGCTGCCGAGTTACGTCGAAGTCACCTCGCTCGATACCGGACGAACCGCGCTGGTCCGCCTCGAACGGCGTGGGCCGATGACGGGCCATGAGCTCATCGCGCTGTCGCCGGGTGCGCTGGCGCAGCTTGAAATCGCGGCGGGTGCGCCCGTGCGCGTGCGCCGCGTCAATCCGCCGGAGGAGCAGCGCGCCCTGCTGCGTGCCGGACAGCAAGCCCCGCTGCGGATGGACACGCCGATGCCTCTGGTGGAAGTCCTCCGCCGCAAGCTTCCCGCAACCACCCCGGTCACCGTGCGTGCGGCGATCGCGGCGCCGCCACTGGAAGTGCCGTCGGACGCGGCTCAGCAGCAGCCGGTCCTCGCTTCTTCCGAACCGCCTGCGCTGCCACCGATCGAGACCCCCAGCACCCCGGCTCCCGCGCCGCGGGCGACTACCGTAGACAGCGGCTTCGTCGTGCAGGCGGCGGCCTTCTCGACGGCCGAACGCGCCGAGCGCGCGGCAAAGGCGCTCGGCGGCGAGGTCAGCCGCGCCGGCCGCTACTATCGCGTCCGCACCGGGCCCTTCGCCACACGCAGCGAAGCCGAGGCCTCGCTCGCCAAGGTGCGGGCCGCAGGCTATACGGATGCGCGAATCTACACGAGCGGTTGAGCGCGGCTTTCTGAGCGCTCAGGGCCAGCCGCTCGGGTTCTGGGAGCGATCTTGAAGCAGGTATTCTTCGCAGGGTCGGCATTGGCGCTTGCCCTCGCGGCGGTGCCGTCGATGCCGTGGGCGGCTCCCGCCAACCCGATCGTGTTGCAGTCGGTCACGGCCGCACCGGTGCCCGACGAAATCCCGATCGCGCTGCTGGTCGACCTGTCGAGCGGCCAGACGCTGTTTGCACGCGACGCGGACCGGCGCTTCGTTCCCGCCTCGGTGACCAAGGTGATGACCGCCTACACGGCGTTCCGGCTGATCGAGCAGGGCAAGATCTCGCCTGACACGATGGTAACGATCAGCAAGGAAGTGGCCGAGCAGTGGTCGGGCGAAGGCTCCACGATGTTCCTCGAAGCCGGCGACCGAGTGACCGTCGGCCAGCTCCTGCTCGGCATCACCACCGTCTCCGGCAACGACGCTTCGGTCGCGCTGGCGCTGGCGGCGGTCGGCTCGGAGCAGGCCTGGCTCGACCTGATGAACGAGAACGCCGCCGAGCTCGGCATGAACGATACGCATTTCGGCACGCCCAACGGGTGGCCGGACGAGGGCCGGACCTACACGAGCGCGCGCGACCTTGCGATCCTCGCCGAGGCGATGACGACCCGCTATCCCGCGCTCTACCGGCGCTTTTTCGGCCATCGCGGCATGCGATACCGCAACATCGCCCAGAACAATCATGACCCGATCACCGGAGTGATCGAAGGTGCCGACGGGATGAAGACCGGCTTCACACGCCAGTCGGGCTACAACTTTCTCGGTTCGGCGGAGCGCAACGGCCGCCGCCTCGTGATGGTCGTGGCCGGCGCCCCGACCGCAGCAATCCGCAACAGCACCGCGCGAAATCTGCTGCAATGGGGCTTCGAGGCGTTCGAGAGCCGCGTGATCCTGCCTGCCGACCTTTCCGTCGGCCATGCCCTGGTCCAGAACGGGGCCCGCGGCGAAGTCGCGCTACGGACCCAGCGCGAGATCAGGGCGAGCATCCCGCAGGAGCGGCTGAAGGACGCCCAGCTGTCGATCCGCTACCGCGGCCCGATCGAGGCCCCGATCGCCGAGGGGCAGCAGGTTGCCTTCCTCCGGGTCGAGGTACCCGGGCAGATACCTCACGACGTACCGCTGGTCGCAGCCGAGCCCGTCGCGCGAGCCAACCTGCTGCAGCGGCTGCGCAATGGCATCCTCGGCCTGCTGACGTGACCCGCGGGCGCTTCATTGCCTTCGAGGGCGGCGAAGGGGCCGGCAAGTCGACCCAGGCCCGCCTGCTGGCCGAAGCGCTGCGTGCACACGGGATTGACGTGCTGCTGACGCGCGAGCCCGGGGGTACGCCGGGCGCGGAAGCCATTCGCGAGCTGCTGCTCGCCCCTCCCGGAGAGGGATGGGACGCGAACACCGAAGCCCTCCTGTTCGCCGCCGCCCGTGCGGATCACGTGGCGAGGGCGATCCGTCCTGCGCTCGAAGCCGGACGGTGGGTCGTAAGCGACCGCTTCGTCGACTCGTCGCGAGCCTATCAGGGCGGGGGAGGGGGGCTGTCGGACGCGGAGGTGCTCGAGCTGCACCGCATCGGTTCGGGCGGGCTCCTCCCCGACCTCGCGGTGCTTATCGACGTCGCGCCCGAGGAAGCCGCCACGCGGCTCGCACGGCGCGATGGCGGCGAAAGCGACGCGATCGGCGGACGCGAAGCCGCCTATCACGCCGAGGTCGCAGCCGCGTTTGCGCGGATTGCCGAGGCCGAACCCGCGCGCTTCGCGCGCATCGCCAGCCAGGCCACCGCCGCCGAAACGCACGCGCTGGTGATGCAGGCGATCGCGCCGCTGCTCGAAGGGCTGGCATGAGCCTCGTCGGCCACGACGACGTCTGGCGCGCCTGGCGCGCGGCGCTCGCCAGCCCACGGCTGCATCACGGCTGGATTCTCGCGGGCAAGCGCGGCCTCGGCAAGGCGGCCTTCGCGCTTGCTGCCGCGCGCGAGCTGGTCGACGAGCCCGGCGTCGCTCAGCCGAAGGGCGATCATCCCGATGTCATCGTGCTCGAGCCGCTACCGGCGACGGCCGATGACGAGAAGAAGCGAGAAGAGGGCAAGCCCTACCAGCGCAAGCGCAACATCACGGTCGAGCAGATCCGCGCGATGCAGCAGCGGCTGACCACGCGGCCGACACTCGGTGGGCGCAGGGTGATCATCATCGATCCGGCCGACGACCTGGAGAAGGGCGCGGCCAACGCGCTTCTGAAAAGCCTCGAAGAACCGCCGGCGGGGAGCTATTTCCTGCTCGTCGCCCACCGTCCGGGGCGCCTGCTGCCGACGATCCGCTCGCGCTGCCGGTTGCTGCCATTCGCCCCGCTCGACGCGACGGAGATCGACGGGATCCTGCGCCGCGAAGCGCCCGAGGCCGACGCCGCGATGCGCGAGGCGGCAATCGCCGCAGCCGGCGGCTCGCCCGGCGTGGCGCTGGAGTTCGTCGAGCTTGATCTCTCCAGGGTACATGCGCTGATGCGCGAGATCGTCGAACACGGCGATCCGGACTTTTCGCGCCGCGGTCAGCTGGCCGCCGCAATCGGCCAACGGCCCGACCGCCAGCGGCAGCTGGCTGCCATCGACCTCGCCCGCGCGGTGGTCGCCTCGCGGATGGTCAGCACGCCGCTCGCCGCGATCCCGACGCTGACCGAGGCCCACGCCGATCTCAATCGGCTCGCCGCGCAAGCGCCGACCTACAATTTCGAGGCCGGGCTACTGGTGATGGAAATCGGCACCTTGCTCGCCTCGCTCGCGGTGCCTAGTGCACCCGAGCATGCCTGAACCGTTCTACCTCACCACCGCGATCCACTATCCGAACGGGCGGCCGCACATCGGCCACGCCTACGAGACGATCGCCGCTGACGTGCTGGCGCGCTTCAAGCGTCTGCGCGGGCACGAGGTACGGTTCCAGACCGGAACCGACGAGCACGGGCTCAAGATGGCTCAGAAGGCCCGCGACCTCGGAGTTACGCCGCGCCAGCTGGCCGACGAGATGTCGGGCCATTTCCGGGAGTTGTTCGACAAACTGAACATTTCCTACGACCGTTTCATCCGCACCACCGAGGATGTTCACCATCGCGCCAGCCAGGCGATCTGGAAGGCGATGGAGGCCAACGGCGACCTCTACCTCGATCGCTACGAGGGCTGGTACTCGGTGCGCGACGAGGCCTACTACGACGAGAGCGAACTGATCGAAGGGGAGGGTGGCGAGAAACTCTCGCCGCAGGGCACCCCCGTCGAATGGACGGTCGAAGAAAGCTGGTTCTTCCGCCTGTCGAGGTACCAGGAGCCGCTGCTCGCACTCTATCGTGACAACCCGGGCTTCATCGAACCGGAGACGAGGCGAAATGAGGTTGTCCGGTTCGTCGAGGGCGGGTTGAGGGATCTGTCGGTTTCGCGCACCAGCTTCGACTGGGGAGTCAAGGTTCCCGGCCACGAGAATCACGTGATGTACGTCTGGGTCGACGCCCTGACCAACTACCTGACAGGGCTCGGTTATCCCGACGCCACGCCCGACATGGAGAAGTTCTGGCCGGCCGACTTGCACCTGATCGGCAAGGACATCGTGCGCTTCCATGCGGTCTACTGGCCGGCATTCCTGATGAGCGCGGGGATCGCGCTGCCGAAAAAGGTCTTCGGACACGGCTTCCTGCTCAACCGCGGCGAAAAGATGTCCAAGTCGCTCGGCAACGTCGTCGATCCGAGCGAGCTCGCCGACCGCTATGGTGTCGAGGTACTGCGCTATTTCCTGCTGCGCGAGTTCAGCTTCGGACAGGACGGCAGCTGGTCGCACGAAGCGATCGTCAACCGCGCCAACGCCGAGCTCGCCAACAGCTTCGGCAACCTGGCGCAGCGGGTCATGAGTTTCGTCGCCAAGAACTGCGCTGGCCGGCTTGCGCCGGAAGCGCCCCGCGAAGACGTCGACACGGCGTTGCTCTCCAGAGTGCGACAGGCATGCTCGGTCGAACTGCCCGAAGCGTTCGACAAGCTGGCTTTCGCGGCCGGGATCGAGGCCTGGATGCAGGCCGTGTTCGCCTGCAACGCCTACATCGACGAGCAGGCTCCGTGGGCCCTGCGCAAGACCGATCCGGCGCGGATGGAACGCGTGCTGGCCACCCTGTGCGGCTGCATTCGCGACCTCGCGATCGCCATTTCGCCAGTCACCCCGCTGGCCTCGGCCAGGATCCTCGACGCCCTGTGCATTCCCGTCGACGCGCGCGATTTCGCTGCCCTGGAAACCGGGATCGGCGATGTTCGGGTCGAGAACCCCACACCCGCCTTTCCACGCCTCGAGCTCGTGGAGGAAACCGAGTGATGCTCGTCGACAGCCACTGCCACCTCAACTACCCCGGCCTCGTCGAGGAACAGGGGGCGGTGCTGTCACGGGCGCGCGAGGCCGGAATTTCCGCCTTCCTCAATATCTCGACCCGCCGCAGCGAGTGGGACGCCGTCGTCGGTACCGCTGAACGCGAGCCCGACGTCTGGGCGAGCATCGGCATCCACCCGCACGAGGCCGAGCAGCACGCCGATCTCGGCGAGGCCGCGTTGCTCGAGGCGGCTTCGCATCCGCGCGTGGTGGGGATCGGGGAAAGCGGACTCGACTACTACTACGACCGCTCGGACCGCGCCGTTCAGCGCGACTTGTTCCGTACGCACATCGCCGTTTCCCGGGAAACGGGCCTGCCGCTGATCGTTCATACGCGCGATGCGGAGGACGACACGGTGGCGATCCTGGCGGACGAGATGGAGAAGGGCGCCTTCCCGGCGCTGATCCACTGCTTCACCGCCTCCGCCGAGTTCGGCCGCAAGGTCCTCGATCTCGGCCTTACGATCTCGCTTTCCGGCATAGTCACCTTCAAGAACGCGCGCGATCTCCAGGAATTCGTTCCCGAAATTCCCGAAGATCGCCTGCTCGTCGAGACCGACAGCCCGTTCCTCGCGCCGGTGCCGCACCGGGGGAAGACCTGCGAGCCGGCGTTCGTTCGGAACACGGCCGAATTCGTCGCGGGCCTGCGCGGTGAATCGGTCGAGACTCTCGCAGCTTCGACGACGCGCAATTTCTACCAGCTGTTCGACAAGGCCGCCGCGTGAAGCTCCTCGTGCTCGGGTGCGGCACTTCGACCGGCGTGCCGCGGCTCGGCAACGACTGGGGAGAGTGCGATCCCAACGAGCCCAAGAACCGGCGCACAAGGGTCTCGATTGTCGTCGAAAGCAACGCGGGCGAGCGGCTGCTTGTCGATACCTCGACCGACCTGCGTCAGCAGCTCCTCGACAATGGCATCGACAAGGTCGACGCGGTGTTCTGGACGCACGACCACGCCGACCATTGTCACGGCATCGACGACCTGCGGCCGATGCGCTTCACGCGCAACGCGCCGCTGCCCGGCTTCGCCTCGGCCGAAACCGCGCGCAGCCTGCGCCAGAGGTTCAGCTATGTCTTCTCGGGGCGTTACGGCTATCCGACGATCGTTCATCTCGAGACTCTCGAGCTGGTCAAGATCCACGCGGGCTTCGCGATCGGCTCCGTAGAGATGCCTCACGGACCGACGACGAGCACGGGCTTCCGTTTTGATACCGACGGAAAATCAATTGCCTATGCAACGGACTTCAGCGAGATCACGAGCGAGATGGTCGCGTTGTTCGAGGGTGTCGATATCCTGGTCACCGATTGCCTGCGTCGCGAACCGCATCCGACCCACGCCAGTCTGGCCGTTGCGCTGGAACTGGCGGAACGCTGCCGCGCCGGGACCACGGTGCTGACTCATCTCGACTACACGATGGACTATGCCACGTTGTCAGCCGAAGTTCCGCCCGGGGTCCTGGTCGGCTACGACGGCATGGAGCTGATCGCGTGAACGAGTACGCGTGGGTCTCGCTGATCGCGATGGCGGGCTGGCTGGTGCTCGCGTTCGGATCGTATCGGGCCCATCGCGTCGGGGCTCGCCAGAGCGTGGTCATGGGCCTGGCGTGGTTGGGCATGTTCCTGCTGGCGACCGGGGTCTTCATCGCGCTCGAGAGTTGAGAGGGCGCCCGGCCTCGATTCCATTTAACATAATATCTATTATCATTCTGCGATGTCCGAACAGCTAGACCGCCTCCTCCGCATCATGGCGACCCTGCGCGATCCCGAAAACGGATGCGAATGGGACCGTGCCCAACGATTCGAAACGATCGTCCCGCACACGATCGAGGAAGCCTATGAAGTTGCCGACGCCGTTGCCCGAGGCGACGTCGACGAGATCCGCGACGAGCTTGGCGACCTGCTGTTCCAGGTGATCTTCCAGTCGCGCATTGCCGAAGAAGCCGGCCTGTTCGACTTCGACGACGTCGCCCGGTCGATTTCGGACAAGCTCGAGGCGCGCCATCCGCATATCTTCGCTGGCGCACCACCACCCGGAGAAGGCCGCGACGCACGCTGGGAAGCCATCAAGGCGGCCGAGCGCGCCCGCAAAGGAGCCTCCAGCGCGCTCGACGGCGTGGCGCGGGCGCTGCCGGCACTGATGCGCGCCGAAAAGCTGCAGAAGCGTGCCGCGCGTGTCGGATTCGACTGGCCGGATACCGACGGTCCGGCCGAGAAACTCGCCGAAGAAGTCTCCGAGCTCCAGGCAGCTTCGCCCGACAAACGACTGGAAGAAGCGGGCGACCTCTTGTTTGCCGCGGTCAACCTCGTGCGCGCCTATGGGATCGGCGCTGAAGAGGCGCTACGTGCCGCGAATGACAAGTTCGAGCGCCGTTTTCGGGCCATGGAAGCCCGCGCCGGAGAGGGCTTCGCCGACCTCACGCTCGTTCAACAGGAGGCGCTGTGGCAGGAGGTCAAGAGCGCCGAGAGCTGAGCGCGTGGCGTTCGGCCCAGGCCCGGGCGCCAGCCTGCGATTGCCGTTCGATCGCTGGCACCGCGACGGCTGCGGCCGGATCGAGATCCACTCCCAGGTAGCGCGCCACCGCATCTGGCGCAGCCGCCGGGGTATCGAGAATGTCTTCGTACCAGAGTACGAGAGGTTCGATCCGCAAGTCGTTGAACATCTTGTTCCAGATCGCCTCCTGCTCGTCGATCAGCCGCAACGCGTGGTTCATCGCGACGTCCGAATATTCGGGCTCGGGCCGATCCTCGGGTTCCTGCTCCTTGCGCCAGATTCCGGAGAGCAGCGCGCGCGCGTAGGAGATCGCGTGCGCGGTCCGGTCGCGCCGGCGCAACTGCACTACCCTCGGCCACAGGCCCCGGGGAAACAGCGTCCGCATGACCTCGTTCACGAGCCCGGGATTGGCTGCATTCAGGTCGCCGAACTGCAACGGAAAGGCCTTGAGCCCGAACACCCCGTTCGGTGACGTCCTCCGGCGCAGCGCCGAACGCCACAGCTCCGTCTGGCGCGCGGGCGAACGGCTGGCGAAACCATATGGCCCGGCTGGCTCGAAGTTGAGGTATTCGAGAGGGGCGCCGAGGCAACCGGAGGCCCACAGCAGGTGGCTCACATAGGTGCTGCCGGTCCGCGGCACCGAAGCCAGCAGCCAGGGACGGGCGGGCTGCCCCTCGCGCTCCGGGAAGTCGAATTGTGGCTCGTAGCCGGTGACGATCTCTCCCCACATAGCCCCGTCAGCCGTCGAGCGCTTCGAACCGGCCCAATTCCTTGTCGGTGAGCCTGACCTCGATGCGCCGCAGCGGGCCCTCCTCCCCTTCTCCAGCCTCCTCCTCGGCCAGCACCTCGCCGCGCGAGTGAAGCCAGGCGATCTTTTGCCCGGCGCTGGCCGGAAGGGTAATCGTGTGTCGCCGCGCCCCCTTGGTCAGCGCTTCGCCGAGCCGCTGGAGGACCCGATCGACGCCGAAACCCGTGAGCGCCGAGACTGGCAGCACCTCCGGATCGATCGCGGCAAGCGCCTCGATCTCGATACGCCGCTCGTCGTCGAGCAGGTCCCACTTGTTCCACAGCTCGATGATCGGAATCGTCGGTTCGCCCCCTTCCCCGTCGATCACTCCGAGCTCTTCGAGGACCGCGAGCACCTGGCGCTTTTGGGCGGCGCTGTCGGGATTGGCGATGTCGCGCACGTGGAGGATCACGTCGGCTGCGGTGACCTCCTCGAGTGTTGCCCGGAAGGCCGCCACCAGCTGCGTCGGAAGGTCCGAAATGAAGCCGACCGTGTCTGACAGGATCGCCTTCTCGACTCCGGGGAGCGAGATCGCCCGCATGGTCGGATCGAGCGTTGCGAAAAGCAGGTCCTCGGCCATGACACCGGCACCGGTCAGGCGGTTGAACAGCGTCGATTTGCCGGCGTTGGTGTAGCCGACCAGCGCGATCACGGGCCAGGGCGCCCGGCCCCGCCGCTCCCGGTGCAACGCGCGCGTCCGACGAACCTGCTCGAGTTCCCGACGCAGCTTGCCCATGCGCGCGCGGATCATCCGTCGGTCGGCCTCGATCTGAGTCTCGCCGGGGCCGCCGAGAAACCCGAAGCCACCGCGCTGGCGTTCGAGGTGGGTCCAGCTGCGCACGAGACGGCTCTGCTGGTAGTCGAGATGCGCGAGTTCGACCTGCAACCGTCCTTCGGCCGTCGCCGCGCGCTCACCGAAGATTTCGAGGATCAGGCCGGTCCGGTCGATGACCTTGCACTTGAGCCGTTCCTCGAGGTTGCGCTGCTGGATCGCCGAAAGCGCCCCGTCGACAATGACCAGCTCCGCCTCCTCCTGCGCGCAGGCGACCTCGATACGCTCGATCTGGCCCTCCCCGAACAGGGTGCCCGGACGGACGTCGCGCACCGGCAGGATGAAGGCATCGGCGACGACGATGCCGATAGCTTCGGCCAGTCCCTTGGCTTCCTCGAGGCGCGCTTCGGGGTCCGACGCCTGACGCTGGCGGCGGATGTCGGGGCAGACGACCACTGCCCTCGCCCCGCGGGTTACCCCGCCTTCGATCGTATCATCGAAACTCAGACGGCCACCTCAGTCTTCGGGCCCTTCCTCTTCGTCGAGCCCGGTCGTCAGATCGACCGGCGCGGCCGGCTGGATCGTCGAGACCGCGTGCTTGTAGGCCAGCTGGACGAAACCCTCGCGCTCGAGCAGCATGCAGAACAGGTCGTAGGCTGCGATCCGTCCCTGCAGCATCACGCCGTTGACCAGGAACATCGTCACCTGCACGCCGGCGTCGCGCACGCGCGACAGGAACACATCCTGTAGCAGGCGCTGCTTCTTGCCACCATCACCGCCGGGCCCGAACTGCGCGGCGTCGATCGGCTGACCCGGCATGATCGTCGAAATCGCGTGCTTGTAGACCAGCTGCGACTGCCCGTCCCGCCGCAGCAGGATCGAGAAGTTGTCGAACCAGGTCACGATCCCCTGCAGCTTGACGCCCTTTACCAGGAACATCGTCACCGGGGTCTTTTCGCGCCGCAGGTGGTTGAGGAAGAGATCTTGCAGATTGGCGCCTTTTGCGACCGCACCTGCTGGGGGTGCCGCCACCGGTTCCGGCGTTGCCCGGGGGCGCGGCGACAGGGTTCCCTTGGTCATTCGTCTGACTCCTCTTGTTGGCGGCCGCAACCCGCGGTCCGCGTTCTGGCCTCCGCATGTGACAGCAGACGGAAGGCCGAAATCTCCTGCCCGAATTCTATGTGCGGCTGTTCAAATGCGCAAATCCCAAATCCCCCAATTCCGCCGGGGTCCGGCGGTTCCCGGGGGTCAGTCCTTCTCGACCGCGGCGTCGCGGTCGCTCATCCCGAGCAGCTTGAGCTTGCGGTGCAGGGCCGAGCGCTCCATCCCGATGAAGCCCGCGGTCTTCGAGATATTTCCCGAGAAACGGCGGATCTGGATCCGCAGGTATTCGCGCTCGAAGCTTTCACGCGCCTCGCGCAGCGGCACGCCCATCAGCGTCGACAGGCCCGTGCCGTTCTCTGACGAGCCGCCGACAACTTCCGAGGGAAGCATGTCGGGCTCGATCCTCGCCATCCGCTCGCGCGGGGCAAGGATCACGGTCCGCTCGACGACGTTGCGCAGCTGCCGCACGTTGCCCGGCCAGTCGTAGGCCTGCAGCGCGGCCATCGCCTCGGGCGAGATTTCCGGAGGAGCGAGGCCCTGCTCGCGCGCGTAACGCGTGAAGAAGTGATCGGCGAGCGCGGGAATGTCGTCGCGCCGTTCGCCGAGCGACGGGACGGCGACGGGAACGACGTTGAGCCGATAGAACAGGTCCTCGCGGAAGCGCTTTTCGGCGATCTCCTTCTCGAGGTCGCGCGCCGTCGAGGACACCACGCGCACGTCGACCCCGATCTGCCGGTTGCCGCCGGCGCGCACGAACTTCTGCTCGGTCAGCACGCGCAGGATGCGCGCCTGGGTGCTGAGCGGCATATCCGCAACTTCGTCGAGATAGAGCGTGCCGCCGTCGGCCATTTCGAGCAGGCCGGCCCGCACCAGCTTTCCGTCGGCCTCCTCCCCGAACAGCTCCTGCTCGAAGCGTTCGGGCGTGATCCGCGCCGAATTGACCGTGACGAAGGCCTTGTCGGCCCGCGGGCTCCAGGCATGCAGGAGGCGTGCAGCCACTTCCTTGCCCGAGCCCGCGGGCCCGGTGATCAGCACGCGGCTGCCGGTATTGGCCACGCGACGCAGCGTGGCGCGGACTTGGTTGATGACGCTCGAGTTGCCGGTGAATTCCTCGGCCAGCAGCGCTCCTTCGCGCAGCCGTTCGTTCTCGCGCCGGAGCCGCTCGGTCTCGGTCGCGCGGGCGACCAGCAGCAGCAGGCGTTCAGCCTCGAACGGCTTCTCGATGAAGTCAACCGCCCCGCGCGAGATCGCCGACACCGCAGTGTCGATGTTGCCGTGCCCCGAGAAGATGATCACCGGCAGCTGCGGCTCGCGCTGCTTGATCGCGTCGAGCACTTCGAGCCCGTCCATCGGGCTGCCGTGAAGCCACACGTCGAGAAGGACCAGGCTGGGCCGGCGCTCGTCGACCAGCTTGAGCGCGGTCGCGCTGTCTCCGGCTGTGCGGCAGGTATAGCCCTCATCGGTGAGGACGCCCGCGACCAGCTCGCGGATGTCCTGTTCGTCGTCGACGACAAGGATGTCGAGCGCCATCAATCGGTCTCCATCGAAGGTTCTTGCCCCCCTGTCATTCCGCCGCCTCGCTTCCGGCGGCGACGCTCGCCGGGTCGCGCGCAAAGCGCAGGATCGCCCGCGTGCCGCCGCCGTCCGCGAGGGCAAAACTGAGTTCGCCGCCGTGCTCCTCGACGATCTTCTTGACGATCGCGAGACCGAGGCCGGTGCCCTTCTCGCGCGTCGTCACGTAGGGCTCCATGATGGCCACGCCCTCCTGCGGGAGCCCAATGCCGTTGTCGGTGACGCAGACCGTCAGCTGCTGGTCGTCGAACTCGACCTCGACCCCGATCCGGCCGCGGTAGTCGGGCTCCGCTTCGCGCCGGCGGGCATCGACCGCCTCGGCGGCGTTCTTGAGCACGTTGGTCATGGCCTGGCCGAACTGGTGCCGGTCGCATTCGATGCGCGGCACCTCGGCCGGAGCGGAAAAGCGGTAGTCGATCTCGGGATGCCCGACTTCCTGCAGGAAGAGCGCCTGGCGGATCAGGTCGACCGCATCTTCCGAACGGAACACCGGCTTGGGCAGCCGGGCGAACGACGAGAACTCGTCGACCATCTTCCTGAGGTCGCCGACCTGGCGGATGATCGTGGCGGTAAGCTCCTCGAACAGCTCGCCATCCTGCTCGATCTGTTTCCCGTAGCGCCGCCTGAGCCGCTCGGCGGCGAGCTGGATCGGCGTCAGCGGGTTCTTGATCTCGTGCGCGATGCGGCGGGCGACGTCCGACCACGCAGCCTGGCGCTGGTCGAGCAGCTGCCGGGTGATGTCCTCGAAGGTGATCACGTACCCCTCGGCCGCGGGCGCGACCTTGACCGCCAGCGTCAGCAGCTCCCCGCCCTTGTTGTACTGGACGATTCCGCCGCTCGACCCGCTGCGCAGCAGCGTCGCGATCTGCGGGGCGATCTCGCCGAGCGCGAGCCCGATCGGCGCCGGCCCAACCCGGTCGAGCAGCAACTGCTGCGCCGAGGTGTTCATCAGCACCACCTGCTCGCGGGTGTCGACCGAGACGATCCCTGCGGTGATCGACTGCAGCACGGCTTCGATGAACGCGCGGCGCTCGGCGAGCTGCCGGTTGGCGCTGACCAGCGCGTCGGTCTGCCGCTCGATCTGCGCGGTCATCCGGTTGAACGCGCGGTTGAGCAGGCCGATCTCGTCCGGACCGGTCCGCCCGGTCACGCGCAACGCGTAGTTGCCGGCGCCGACCTCGCGCGCCGCCGTGACCAGCTCGGCCAGCGGCTTCACCTGCCGGTCGGCAAAGCGCAGCGCGAACCAGACCGCGAGACCGACCAGCGCGAGCGAGACGCCGAACAGGGCGAGGTTGAACTGCATCTGCAGCAGCCGCCCTTCCCGCCCGAGCACATCGTAGCTTTCGATGACCGTCTGCGCGCGTTGCCACTGGCTGTAAGCCAGCGGATCGGCGTCGCGGGCGATGTAGAGGTAGGTTTGCGACGCGCGATCGAGAGGGGTCACGGCCTCGATCCGCGACTGACTGGGGATGACGACCACCTGCTCGCCCGCCTGCAACCGTGCCAGGGTATCGGCGGAAATCCGCTCGCGCGTCGAATCCTCGCTCGGGTCGACGATCGCCGCGACACGCAGGCCGCCGTCGGGCGCCTGCTGCAGGATCGCCGTCTCGCTGAGCCCGCGGGCCAGCGCCTGGAAGCCGTACTGTTCGATGAACCGGACATCCGTCATCGGCCAGTTCTGCAGGAAGAAGCGTACGTCGTCGGCCATCGCCACGGCTTCGTTGCCGACCTGGCGCTGGTTCTCGTCATAGTACCCGCGGGCGAGCTCGTTGGCGTTCTCGAGCAGCCCCCGACGCTCGCCGGAGAACCAGAACTCCACCCCCCACTGGAACAGGAAGCTGGCGAAAACCGCGACCAGCAACGTCGGGATCGAGGCGACCAGCGAGAAGAAGAACACCAGATTGACGTGCAGGCGCGCACTCGTGCCGCCCGCTCTGCGGATCGCCAGCCGCCGCCCCGCGAGCACCAGCAACCCCATCGCCGGAATCAGCGTGCCGATCAGCAGCAGCGCCGCCTGTCCCGAAGGCACCAGTTCGCCCGGATCGCTTGCTCCGGCGAGCGCCAGGTAGGCGGTCGCCAGCATGATCAGCAGCACTACGGCGGCTGCGATCTCGAGCCAGCGGTAGAGATTGGCCCGGCGAGAGGCAACCTGCAGGCGACGCCACCATCGCGGCGAACGGCGGGCAGTCGCGGGAGCGTGCTCTGGGCCGGGGGTTGAGGCCATCGTTGCAGACTTACAACGCCCCTGTTGCGGCTTTGCAAGGGCTTTTTGCGGCCGGCCGGCTGCTATCCGCGGCGAGCGAACCCTTCGGGGTTGATGTCGAGGTCGTCGAGGCGCTTGCGCAGCGTGTTGCGGTTGATCCCGAGCAGCTGCGCCGCGCGCAGCTGGTTGCCGCCCGTTTGGCGCAGCGCGTGCTCGAACAGCGGCCGTTCGAAGGCCGCGAGTGCGCCGTGATAGAGCGTCCCCGGGGCCACGGGGTTTCGCTCGAGCCACGCCGCCAGCGCACTCGCGAAGTCGGCACCGGCCGCCGGCTCGGGCGCCGGACGGTCCGACAGGAGCTGGCGGACGGTCGTTGCGTCGATCTCGTCGTCACGGGTGAGCAGCGCTGCGCGGAACATGAAGTTGCGCAGCTCGCGCACGTTGCCGCGCCACGGCTGCTCTTCGAGCAGCGCGACGGCCTGCCGGGACAGCCCGCGCGCGGGCAGGCCCTCCTCCGCCGCACGTCTCAGGAAGTGGCGTGCCAGCGGCTCGATGTCGCCCTTGCGCTCGCGCAGCGGCGGCAAGTGGATCGGAACGACGTTGAGCCGGTAGTAGAGGTCCTCGCGAAACGTCCCGTCGGCGATCATCGGCGCGAGGTCGCGGTTGGTCGCGGCGACGATGCGCACGTCGATGGCGATTTCCTCGCGCCCGCCGACGCGGCGGATTCGCCCCGACTGCAGTGCGCGCAGCAGCCGCGTCTGCGCCTCGGGCGGCATGTCGCCGATCTCGTCGAGGAACAGCGTGCCGCCGTGGGCCTGCTCGAACTTGCCGATCGCCCGGCTGACCGCGCCGGTGAACGCGCCCTTCTCGTGCCCGAACAGCTCGCTCTCGATCAGCTCGCGGGGAATTGCCGCGGTGTTGACGGCAACGAAGGGCCCGTGCTTGCGCGCGCCGAGCTGGTGGATCGCTTCCGCGACGAGCTCCTTGCCGGTGCCCGATTCACCGAGGACCAGTACCGTGAGGTCGTTACGCAGGACCCGGGCGATCATCCGGTAGACGTCCTGCATCGCCTGGCTGCGCCCGATCAGCGGCAGCCCCTCCCCTACATCCTCCCGGTCGGTCTCGCCGCTCCCGCGCGAATCGGCCGCCTGGCACGCGGCGCGGACGAGTTCGTCGAGATCGAACGGCTTCGGGAAATATTCGAACGCGCCGGTCTCGGTCGCGCGCACCGCTGTATCGAGCGTGTTCTGAGCCGACAGGATGATCACCGGCATCTCGGGATAGACGCGGTGGATTTCGTCGAGCGTGGCGATCCCGTCGCCGTCGGTCAGCACGACGTCGGTCAGCATCACGTCGTAGGAATCCTTCGCGAGCAGCCGGTCGCGTTCGGCGACGCTGTCACAGCGGTCGACCGTGAACGCCTCCGCTTCGAGCCCCGCCGTTATGACGGTGGCGATCGACGCATCGTCCTCGACCAGCAAGGCTCGCCGGGTCATTCTGTGCCTTTCCTATTTCGCCATCGGCAGATGCACGCGAAAGTGCGTCCATCCACCGGCTTCGTCGCGTTCGTGGCCGATGCGGCCGTCCATGTCGCGTACCAGCTTGTTGACCAGCGCGAGGCCCAGCCCCTGTCCGTTCTTCTTGCTCGAGACGAACGGCTCGAAGATGTGGTCGCGCAGCGCCGGATCGACCCCCGGGCCATTGTCGCTGACCTGGACCTCGATCGGCAGTTTCACCGGGCGTCCGAGACGGATCACGTTCATCACCAGGCCGCTGACGAAGCGCGTGCGCAGCACGATCTCGGGGTCCTTGACCCCCTCGCACGCGTCGCGCGCATTGCCGATCAGGTTGATCAGGACCTGCACCAGCGCCCCCTCGTTGGCGAGCACCGGCGGCAGCGAGGGATCGAATTCCTCGCGGAGCCGAACCGGGAGCCCGCCGGCGGCGCGCACGGTGTCGCACGCGCGATGGATCGCCTCGTGAAGGTTGAGCGGAGCCACGGGTTCCGGCTGCTCGCGACCGAGGCGCTGCATCCGGTCGATCAGCTGGGCGATGCGATCGACCTCGTCGGTGATCAGATCGGTCAGCGCCCGGTCCGTTTCGTCGAGCTTGCGGGCGACGAGTTGCGCCGCGCCGCGAATCGCCGACAGCGGGTTCTTGATCTCGTGTGCAAGCACCGCCGGCCCACGCAGCGCGCCGCCGCGCTCGTCGTCGGTGAAGCGCTCGCCCTGCACGGCGTCGGACAGCGTGACCACGCGCCAACCCGGATGGGCTGCGAGCGAGGAGATCGTGAGATTGACTTGCGACGTCCGCCCGTCGACCTCGACCGCCAGCCCCCGGGCGACGAGCTGCGCATCCTCTCCGATCAGCCGGTCGAGCACGCGCTCCTCGGCGAAGCGGACAACGTCGAGGAACTTGCACCCCAGCAGCTTGCGAGCGCTGCGGCCGATCAGGTTCTCCGCCGCCGGATTGACCTGGGCAATCGTCAGGTCCGGGGCGAGCAGGATCAGCGCGAAAGTCAGTCCGGCAATCTGGTCGCGCAGGTCGGGTTGACCCACGGATTCGAACTCCTTCACGCTGCGCGTCGCCGCAGGAACGGCTCGTAGAAGCGCTCGAGCTCGCCGAGCACCTGCGCCGGGTCGTCGATGAAGTTGACGAAGTTGCGGAACTCGGCCGAGCCCGGCATCCCCTTTGTGTACCACCCCAGGTGCTTGCGAGCGATCTTGACCCCCACGTCCTCGCCGTAGTGCTCCAGCATCGCGCGGTAGTGCCTCGTGAGCGTCGTGTACTGTTCGTCGATGTCAGGGTCCGGCAGCACCTCGCCGGTCCGCCACCAGTGCATGACCTGCCCCAGCAGCCACGGCTTGCCATAGGCGCCACGGCCGATCATCACCCCGTCGGCGCCCGACTGCTCGAGCGCCCTGGCGGCGTCGGCAATGCCGCAGATGTCTCCGTTGACGATCACCGGGATCGACACCGCGTCCTTGACCTTGCGGACGAAGGCCCAGTCGGCCTCCCCCTTGTACATCTGGTTGCGGGTGCGCCCGTGCACCGTGACGAGCTTGACCCCGACGTCCTCGGCGATGCGCGCGAGCTCGGGCGCATTGAGGCTGTCGTGATCCCAGCCCATCCGCATCTTGACCGTGACCGGAACGGAGACAGCCTTGACCGTGGCTTCCATCAGCTTCGTCGCCAGCGGAACCTCGCGCATCAACGCGCTGCCGGCATAGGCGCCGACAACCTTGCGCACCGGGCAGCCGAAATTGATGTCGATGATCGCCGCGCCGCGCTGTTCGCTGAGCTTCGCCGCTTCGGCCATCGAATCCGGGTCGCAGCCCACGAGCTGCATCGACACGGGATCCTCGATCGCGTCCCACTCGGCCTTCTGCAGGCTCTGCCGCGTCTCGCGGATGGCCGCCTGGCTGGCGATCATCTCGGTCACGTTGAGTCCCGACCCGTAGCGGCGAACGAGCGCGCGGAACGGCATGTCGGTGACGCCGGTCATCGGCGCGAGCACGACCGGGCAGTCGATCCGCACCGGGCCGATCTCGATCGGCTTCAGCGCCGGGGGGGTGGGCAGCGAGTTCATCGGGAAGTGTGCCTAAAAATCGGGCAGCGCATAGTGGATTGCGACGGTTGCCGCAACCCGCTAGCGCCCGGCCCGCGATGGGTGCTCCCACTTCAGCACGGTTCGCCGCCGTCATTGTCGCGGCCGGCCAGGGACTGCGTGCAGGGCAGCCCGTTCCCAAGCAGTTCGCCCCGTGGCGAGGCAAGCCGGTCGTTCGGCACGCCGCCGAAGCGCTGGTCGCGGCCGGCGCCGGGCCGGTGGCCGTCGCCGTACCTCCCGGCGCCGAGAGCGTCGCGAAGGAAGCCCTCGAAGGGGTCACCGGAGTTCGCCTCGTGGCGGGCGGACCCACCCGGCAGGCCTCGGTCCGTGCGGCGCTCGACGCGCTTGAAGACGACGCGCCGGAGCTGGTGCTGATCCACGATGCCGCCCGGCCGGATTGCCCTGCGGAGGTCGTCGAGCGCTTGCTCGATGCACTCGCCGAGCACTCTGCGGCCATTCCCGTCCTCCCGGTCGTCGACAGCCTCGCCGTGGCCGAAGGTTCGCAGATGGCGGGCAAGGCCGACCGCGATGCCCTTCGCCGGGTGCAGACCCCGCAGGCGTTCCGGTACGCGGCCATCCTCTCCGCCCACCGCGCCTGGCCGGGCGAACCCGACGCCGGCGATGATGCCCAGGTCGCCACGGCGGCAGGGATGGCCGTCGCGCTGGTCGACGGCGACGAGCGGTTGCGCAAGCTGACTTTCGCGGAGGATTTCATGGAAGCAGCTCGCTTTCCTCGTGTCGGCACCGGCTACGACGTGCACCGCCTCGCCGAAGGTGAGGAACTGTGGCTCTGCGGTGTCCGGCTTGAGTACAAGCGGGGTCTGGCCGGCCATAGCGACGCCGACGTGGCGCTGCACGCCGTGGTCGACGCGATCCTCGGCGCGATCGGTGCGGGCGACATCGGCCAGCACTTCCCCCCGAGCGATCCACGGTGGCGCGGGGCAGCCTCGAGCCGTTTCGTCGAGCACGCGGTCGCTCTCGCCGGCGAAGCCGGATACGCGGTCGGCAACGTCGACGTGACGATCGTCTGCGAGGCGCCGAAGATCGAGCCTCACCGCGAGGCGATGCGCGCCCGGCTTGCCGAACTGCTGGGCACCCGGATAGACGCGGTTAACGTGAAAGGGACTACGAGCGAGCGTCTCGGCTTCACCGGCCGCGGCGAAGGAATCGCGGCCCAGGCCTCTGCCCTCCTCGTCCCGCTCGAAAGGACATGACCTGATGCCCTCACCCCGATCGCTTCTCGCGGCGCTTGGAGCGGCGACGCTGGCGGTTCAGCCGACCGTAGCCCAGGCACAGCAGGCGCGCCCCTGCCTGACCGAACAGGAAGTCAGCGCGATCGCCATCTACAGCGTCCCGAGCCTGATCCAGGCCGTACGCCTGCGCTGCAACGGAGAGCTCTCCGCCACCGGCTACCTCGCCCGCCGTGGCGACACGCTGAGCGCGCGCTACGTCGCGCTGCAGCCGGGCGTGTGGCCGCGGGCGAAGTCCGGTCTGTTGAAATTGTTCGCCAGCCGGGCCGATGGCCAGGGGCCCGAGACCGTCTCCGCCCTCCCGGACGAGGCGGTGCGCCCGCTGGTCGACGCGCTGATCGTGCAGGAAACCTCGCCCAGGATCGCCGTGCGCAATTGCACCCGGATCGAGCGCGTGATCGAGGTCATGGCGCCGATCGATCCTGACGTTGCGGGCAACCTGATCGGGCTGCTGGTGGGCTTTGCCGATTCCGAGACGCTTCCCGTCTGCCCGGAGCGGCGCGCATGACCAGGAGCCTGCTGCCCAAGGACGTGATCGCGCTCGCCCGTAAGGTGGTCGAGCAGAACGCGGCCGCGGGTCGCCGGCTCGCGGTTGCCGAAAGCTGCACGGGCGGCCTCGTCGCAGCGGCGTTGACCGAGATCCCGGGCTCGTCCGCGGTGCTCGATTGCGGGTTCGTCACCTACTCCAATGAAGCCAAGCAGAACATGCTCGGCGTGGCCGAGGACATCATCGATGCTTTCGGGGCTGTCTCTGTGGCCTGCGTCTACGCGATGGCGCAGGGCGCTCTCGAGCGCAGCCAGGCCGACGTAGCGGTGGCGATCAGCGGCATCGCAGGCCCCGAGGGGGGCAGCGAGACCAAGCCGGTCGGGACGGTGGTATTTGCCCGCGCCGTGCGCGGCAGTGACCAGCCCGAAGCCGAATCGCGCCTGTTCGACGAGAAGGACCGCGCCGGCGTGCGCCTTCAGGCAACGCTTTGCGCGCTCGAGCTGCTGCTGCCGTAAAGCTGATCCGCACGGGCCTCGAACGCCGCGACCATCTTGTGGAACGCGCGGTCGAAGTAGCTGCCCGCGAGCATCTCGAACATCTTGTTCTTGAAGGTGAACTCGACGCGGAAGTCGAGCTCGCAACCACCGTCGGGCAGCTGCCGGAAATGCCAGACGTTGTCGAGGTCGCGCATCGGGCCGTCGATGTAGATCACCTCGATCCGGCTGGGCCGGTCCTTGATCACCTTCGAGGTGAACTTCTCGCGCAGCGCCTTGAAGCCGACCAGCATGTCGGCGACCATTTCCTGGCCGTCGTCCGAACGCACGCGGGTGGCCACGACCCACGGCAGGAATTCGGGATAGCGCGCGACGTCTGCCACCAGGTCGAACATCTGCTCGGCGCTGTAGGGCAGCGTCCTCGTTTCGCGGATGCCGGGCATCAGGCCGGTTGCCTGGACAACCTGGCTTCGCGGGCGGCCTTCATCTCGGCGAAATCGGCGCCGGCGTGATAGCTGGACCGCGTCAGCGGGCTCGAAGCCACCTGGAGGAATCCTTTCGCGCGGGCGACCGCTCCGAAGGCCTGGAACACCTGCGGCGTCACGAAATCGACCACTTTCGCGTGCTTGGGGGTCGGCTGCAGGTACTGGCCCATCGTCAGGAAATCGACGTCGGCGCTGCGCATGTCGTCCATCACCTGGTGGACCTCGAGCCGCTCCTCGCCGAGCCCAAGCATGATCCCGGACTTGGTGAAGATTCTCGGGTCGTGCCGCTTCACTTCCTCGAGCAACCGCAGCGAAGCGTAATAGCGCGCGCCCGGTCGAATGGTCGGATAAAGCCGAGGCACGGTCTCGAGGTTGTGATTGTAGACGTCGGGTCCCGCGGCGCAGATCGCCTCGACCGCCTCGTGCATCTTGCCGCGGAAATCGGGCGTCAGGATCTCGATCGTTGTGTTCGGAGTCTCGCGGCGCAGCGCCTCGATCACCCGGACGAACTGCCCCGCGCCGCCGTCGGGCAAATCGTCGCGGTCGACCGAAGTGACGACGATGTGCTCGAGACCGAGCCTGGCGGCCGCCGCGGCGACATGTTCCGGCTCGAGCGGATCGACCTTGCGCGGCATCCCGGTCTTGACGTTGCAGAACGCGCAGGCGCGCGTGCAGACGTCGCCGAGGATCATCACCGTCGCGTGCTTCTTGCTCCAGCACTCGCCGATGTTCGGGCAGGCCGCCTCCTCGCAGACGGTGTTGAGGCTGAGTTCGCGCATCAGCGTGCGCGTCTCGTGGTAGGCCTTGCTGACCGGCGCCTTGACCCGGATCCAGTCCGGCTTGCGCTGGCGCTCGGGGCGTGGACCGCCCAGGCTCTTCGGCGAGAGGTCGTTCATCAGGCGCCACTTAGGGAAGCGCCTTGCCAGTGGCAATGGCGCGCGCCATGGCGGGCCCGATGATCGTCCCATCAGTCGAACTCGCCGAACTGCTGCAGGGCTACCGCCGCTTCCGCGAACGTGGCTGGAAGCCGGAGCGCGAGCGCTGGGCGACGCTGCGCGAGGGGCAGGAGCCGCGGATCATGGTCATCGCCTGCTCCGACAGCCGGGTCGACCCGGCCCAGATCTTCGACGTCCGCCCGGGCGAAATCTTCGTCGTGCGCAATGTCGCCGCCCTGGTCCCGCCGTTCGAGACCGCACCGGGTCTCCACGGTGTTTCTGCAGCGCTCGAGTTCGCGGTCCAGGTGCTCAGGGTGCGCGAGATCCTCGTCATGGGCCACGGGATGTGCGGCGGCTGCAAGGCCGCGCTGACCCAGGAACTGCGGGGCACCGAGCCCGGCAAGGGCGGGTTTATCGCCGACTGGATCGAAATGCTCGATCCGGTCCGCGAGCCTATCGCCGACGAGCTTGGAACTGAGGGGCGCGATGCCGAGCGGGCCATGGAACAGGCGGCGGTCAAGGTCAGCCTTGCCAACCTGCGCACGTTTCCCTGCGTCCGCGAAAAGGAGCGACGCGGCTCGCTGACCCTGCGCGGGGCGTTCTTCGCCATCTCCGACGGCGTGCTCCACCTGCTCGACGAAAAGGCCGGGATGTTTTCGCCTGCGTGACTTGCCGAGCACGCGGCGGGAGTTCATCTAGCGCGCCATGGCCGAAGCCCCGCTCAAGAACATCGCCCTGCTGATCGACGCCGACAACGCGAGCCACGCCGGAATCGACCCTGTGCTGACCGTCCTGGCCGAGCTCGGCCAGGTCAATATCCGCCGCGCCTACGGCAACTGGGCCAAGCCCGCGCTCGCCAAGTGGAGCCAGATCACCCACCGCTTCGGCCTGCAGCCGATCCAGCAGTTCGACCTGACCAAGGGCAAGAACGCAACCGACATGGCGATGACGATCGATGCGATCGACCTGCTCTACGCGGGAAAGGTCGACGGCTTCGGGATCATGAGTTCGGACAGCGACTTCACGCCGCTGGTGACCCGGCTGCGGCAGGACGGACTGATCGTCTACGGCTTCGGCAGTGCCAAGGCGCCCGAAGCCTTCAAGACTGCCTGCACCCGCTACATCGACGTCGACCAGCTGATCCTGACCCACCAACAGGAAGAGGATCAACCGGTGGCGGCCACCGGCAACAAGATCGATGCGGAGCTGATCGACCTGCTCGGTGCGGCCTGGAAGGCGGCCAGCCGCGACGAGGAGGGGTTCGCGAAGCTGCAGGAAGTCGGGCAGATTGCCGGCAACCGGTCGAGCTTCGACGTGCGCAACTACGGATTCAAGCGGCTTTCGGACCTGATGCGAGCCGCAAGCGACAACTTCAAGCTCGAGCGTCGCGACAACCAGCTCTGGGTCAAGCGCGTGCGCTGACGTTCACCGTCAGCCCTTGCACTGGGCAAGCCCTGCGCCCTCGTAGACTATGCGGCCGTGTGGATCCCGCAGCGTCACCGAGCCTTCGTAGGACCGCTGACCGTCGGACCGGGCGTCCTCGGCCGGCCCGGCTTCTTCAGAGGTGGCGTCTTCGCGCAGCTCCAGGCGCAGCGAGTAATTCTTGCTGTGATAGACCGAGCGGGTGTGCGCCGGCAGTTCGGGCGCGCCGGGATCGGCCGCGAAGCGTTCGATCTTGCCGTCGATCTTCATGAACGCGTCGGCCTGGCGCGCGATCACCCGCGCTCCGAGACTTGTCCCTGGCGCATAGCTGCAGGCTTCACCGAGCATGTCGAAGCGTTCGATGTCGGGCAGCAACAGCGGCTCGGGCGTGACGGGGACCATCGGCGGGATCGAGCTGTTGGCCTTCTGCACCAACGCGATGTCGCGCTCGTCGGCGAGAGCCTGCTCCTCGGGCGTCAGTTCCCGTTCACAGCCCGCCAGCGCGAGGGCCGTGCCTGCAATCAGGACCAGACGTCGCATCAATGTCTCCCGAACAGCTTTTCGACGTCGGCCATCGACAGCTTGATCCACGTCGGCCGGCCATGGTTGCACTGGCCCGAGCGTGGCGTCCGCTCCATCTCGCGGAGCAGCGCGTTCATCTCGGCAACCGACAGGGTGCGACCGGCGCGGACCGATCCGTGGCAGGCCATCGTTGCCAGCACGTGCTCGATCTTTTCGCCCAGTAGCAGCCCTTCACCGTGCTGCGCCAGATCGTCCGCGAGGTCGCGCAGCAGCGCTTCGGGATCGGCATCCTTCAGGGCCCCGGGCAGCGCGCGGACGAGCATCGCGCGCGGGCCGAAGCGCTCGATTGCCAGGCCGAACTCTGCGAACTGCTCCGACCGCTCCTCGAGACGGTCGCAGTCGGGCTCGTCCAGCTCGACGACGGCGGGGATCAGCAGCGCCTGACTCACCGCGACCTTGTCTGCAGCGCCCGCCGCGCGCAGGCGCTCGAGTACGAGCCGCTCGTGCGCCGCGTGCTGGTCGACGATCACCAGCCCGTCGGCAGCCTCGGCCACGATGTAAGTCTCGGCGATCTGCCCACGCGCAATCCCAAGCGGATAATCGCGGTCTTCAGGTGCGATCGGCGGCGCTTCCTCCGCCCGGCCTTGTGGTGCGGCGAGCACCTCGGCATCGGCCCACGGCCGGGCCGGTTCGCGGACGGCAGGCGACGGCGCGGACCAGTCGCGGCCTTCGAAGATCGAGCGCAGTGCGGCGCCGGGCTCGGCCCGAGGCGGCTCGACCTGCCAGCGCGCCATTGCCCCCGAGTAGGGCGCCTGCGCGCTGCGCCGGTCGCCGCTCGCAAGCGCGTCGCGGAGCCCCGAAACGATGAATCCGCGCACCGCGGTGGCATCGCGGAAGCGGACTTCGGTCTTCGCCGGGTGCACGTTGACGTCGAGTTCCTCAGGCGGAAGCTCGAGGAACAACGCCAGCACCGCGTGCCGGTCGCGCGCGAGCATCCCCGAGTAGGCTCCGCGCACGGCTCCGATCAGCAGCCGGTCCTTCACCGGTCGCCCGTTGACGAACAGATACTGGTGATCCGCCACGCCGCGATTGAACGTGGGCAGCCCCGCGACGCCGGTGAGCCGCATGGCTCCCCGGTCGAGGTTCACCATGACCGCGTTGTCGGCCAGCCCCCGATCGATAATCTGCGCCACGCGCGCCTCGAGCCCTTCGCCGCCCTGCAGGCCGAGGATCCGACGCCCGTCGTGCTCGAGCGTGAAGGCGATTTCGGGCCGCGCCATCGCCAGGCGCCGGACAACGTCGAGACAGGCCGCGTACTCGCTGCGCGCCGAGCGCAGGAACTTGCGCCGTGCGGGCACCTTGCCGAACAGGTTCTCGACCCGGATGCGCGTTCCCGGAGGAAGCGCGGCCGGCCCTTCACTGACCAGGGCGCCATGATCGACCACCCTCGCCCAGCCCTGCGTCGCACCGTGCTCGCGGCTCTCGAGCGCGACGCGCGCGACGCTGGCGATCGAGGGCAGGGCCTCGCCGCGGAAGCCGAGGGTCGAGACCAGCTCGATCGCGTCGTCCGGCAGCTTCGAGGTCGCGTGCCGCTCGAGTGCGAGCGCCATGTCGGCCGGGTTCATCCCGCATCCGTCGTCGGTCACCTCGATCCGGCCGAGCCCGCCTTCGGACAGGTTCACCGCGATTCGGGTGGCGCCGGCGTCGATCGAATTCTCGACCAGCTCCTTGAGAGCGGAGGCCGGGCGCTCGACGACCTCGCCGGCGGCGATGCGGTTGACGAGCGTCTCCGGCAGGCGGCGGATAGTCGGCATGACAGGAGCCTAACGCGCCGCGGCGGCCAATTCGACCCGGACCGTGCAAAACCGGGCCGCTATCGACACAAATTTTTGGTCTTTCCCGCTACCTCGCGTTAAGGCACTGCGACCTCGCCTGCAGCCGTTCCGCCGCCCGTCTGCAGACCCGTCAACATGGCGCGTTAAGATACGGAATAGTCGATGAGTTCCTTCTTCAAGTGGTTCAAGTTCGGGTCGCAGAACATGGCGATCGACCTCGGCACCGCGAACACGCTGGTCTACGTCCAGGACCGCGGCATCGTGCTCAACGAGCCGTCCGTGGTGGCCATCGAGACGATCAACGGCGTCAAGCGCGTCAAGGCCGTCGGCGACGACGCGAAGCTGATGATGGGCAAGACGCCCGACAGCATCGAGGCGATCCGCCCGCTGCGCGACGGCGTGATCGCCGACATCGAGATCGCCGAGGAGATGATCAAGCACTTCATCCGCAAGGTCACAGGGAAGCGAACGAGCATGTTCAGCCCCCCCGAGATAGTAATCTGCGTCCCCTCGGGTTCGACCTCGGTGGAGCGCCGGGCGATCCGTGACGCGGCCAGCAATGCGGGCGCGCGCGAGGTGTTCCTGATTCTCGAGCCGATGGCCGCGGCGATCGGAGCCGACATGCCGGTGACCGAGCCTGTCGGCTCGATGGTAGTGGATATCGGCGGCGGCACGACCGAGGTGGCGGTGCTTTCCCTGCGCGGCCTCGCCTACACGACTTCGGTCCGTACGGGGGGCGACAAGATGGACGAAGCGATTGTGTCCTACGTCCGCCGCCACCACAACCTGCTGATCGGCGACGCCACCGCCGAACGGATCAAGAAGGATTATGGTATTGCGATCGTGCCGGAGGACGGCGTCGGCGAACAGATCACCATCAAGGGCCGCGACCTGGTCAATGGCGTTCCGAAGGAAATCACCATCAACCAGGCGAACATCGCCGAGGCGCTCAGCGAGCCAATCGGGGCGATCGTCGAAGGCGTGCGCATCGCGCTCGAGAACACCGCGCCCGAGCTGGCGGCTGACATCGTCGACCAGGGCATCGTGCTGACGGGGGGCGGCGCGCTGATCCGCGGGCTCGACGATCATCTGAAGGAGGAAACCGGGCTGCCTGTCAGCATTGCCGAGGATCCGCTGTCGTGCGTGGCACTGGGAACGGGTCGGGCGATGGAGGATCCGATCTACCGCGGCGTGCTGATGACCGCCTGACCGAGCAACAGAGGAAGAGGAAAGGCGGTTATGACGCCGCCGGCACACCGCCGTTCCGGAGTAAACAGGAAGGCCCAGCTCGGCGTCTTCACGGGCTACGTCGTGGCCGGCCTCGGCGTGGTGTTCGGTGCCGCGTTGCTGACGATCTCCCTCTTGCGGCCGGCAACCTTCAACGGCCTGCGCACGATGGCGTCGGACGCGGCCGCTCCCATCGGGATCGTCGGGGCCGAAGGGCGCACGGGGGTTAAGGATGTCCTTGATGCGATTGCCGGCTACTATCGCGCGGGAAGCCGCAATGCACAGCTCGAGGAGGAGGCCAGGATCGCCCGGGTCAAACTCGCCGAAGCGGAAGCGATCAAGCAGGAAAACGCGCGGCTGAAGGCCGTGCTGGCGCTGACCACCGAAGATCCCCGGCCCGTTGCCGTCGCACGGCTGATCGGATCGACTTCGTCGAGCGCACGACGCCTGGGCTACATCTCGGCCGGCCGCAATCACGGGGTGCGGCCCGGCATGCCGGTCACCTCGCCGATGGGTCTGATCGGGCGCGTCCTCGAAGCCGGTGCGGTCAGCTCACGCGTGCTCCTTCTCACCGACAGTGAAAGCATGGTCCCGGTGCGCCGCGCCACCGACAACGTGGTCGCCTTCGCTGAGGGCCGGTCGGACGGCTCGCTGCGGCTGCGTCTCGTCAACCTCGGGATCAACCCCATCAAGCCCGGCGACGTGTTCGTCACCTCGGGCGCGGGCGGCCTGTTCCGCCCGGGTACGGCCGTGGCGATAGCGACGGAGATCACGCGCGACGGTGCCATCGCCCAGCTGCTGAGCAACCCCGCGGCAACCGATGTCGTCGTGGTCGAGCCGATCTGGCAGCCCGAAGCCCTCGAGGCGCTCCAGGCACACTCGCTTGATGCATCGCCGGTCCCGACGGACTGATGGAACGGCTCAATCCGCAATCGCGTCGCGACCCCTATGGAAGCCGGATCAATCGCCGGGAATCCACGCTGCTGGCCTACGGCCTGCCGTGGGCTACAATTCTCCTGGGATCGCTCACGCCCTGGCTGCCGATCATCTCTCCGGCACCTGTCCTTCCTCCGGTCGGGTTCCTGCTGCTTCTGGCCTGGCGGCTGCTGCGCCCAGGCCTGCTGCCGCCGTGGGCCGGGCTGCCGCTCGGCCTGTTCGACGACCTCTATTCGGGTCAGCCGATGGGCAGCGGCGTCCTCCTGTTCTCGCTCGCGCTGATCGTCATCGAGCTGATCGAGTTCCGCTTCCCCTGGCGCAATTTCTGGCTCGACTGGCTGACCGCGGCAGGAATCATCGTGCCCTACATCATGGCCGCGGCGCTGATTTCGGGTGCCGAGCTCTCGCCCGTACAGCTGATGGCCATCGCCCCGCAGATATTGCTCTCGGTCGTCCTGTTCCCCATCATCGCGCGCATCGTCGCGATGCTCGACCGCCTGCGCCTTATGCGCGTGCGGCGGATAGACTGAGGCCGTGAAGCAGAAGTTCACTCCCAGCCAGCTGGCGCAGAGCTTTGACCGCCGCACGTTCGTGGTCGGCGCGGTCCAGGGCGGCATCGGCCTGCTGCTCGCCGCACGCATGGGCTACATCGCCGTTGCCGAGAACGAGAAGTACGAGATGGAAGCGGAAAGCAACCGCGTAAATCTCGTGCTGATCCCTCCACGCCGCGGGTGGATTCTCGATCGAAACGGATCCCCCCTCGCCTCGAACCGGGCCGACTTTCGCGTCGACATCATCCCGGAGCGGCTGGACGATCCCGAACAGACCATCACGACGCTGGGAAACCTGCTCGGAATGACGCCGGTCGAGGTACAGGACCTGCGCGACAAGGTCGCCAAGGCTGCCCCGTTTCAGCCGGTGCAGGTCGCAGACGGGCTCGACTACGACACCTTCGCCGCTGTCAGCGTGCGGCTGCCCGACTTGCGCGGCGTAGTCCCACAGCGCGGCTTCTCGCGCTATTACCCGACAGGCCCCGCCGTCGGGCACCTGATTGGCTATGTCGGCGCGGCGAGCCGCGAGGAGTACGAGGCCGAACCGAGCCCGCTGCTGCTCACCCCCGGCTTCAAGCTCGGCAAGGACGGCCTGGAGAAGGAGTTCGAGCAGACCCTGCGCGGCCGGCCCGGTGCGCGGCGCAGCGAGGTGACGGCCACCGGCCGCATCGTCCGCGACCTCGAGACTCGCGAGGACGTCCAAGGCCAGGCGATCCAGCTCACCATCGACGGCCCCCTGCAGGACTACGCCGCCCGGCGAATCGGGCTCGAGAGCGGTTCCGTCGTCGTGATCGACTGCCTGACCGGCGATCTCCTGTGCATGGCCTCGATGCCGAGCTTCGATCCGAACAGCTTTTCCGACGGCATCGGGCGCGTCGAGTACCAGATGCTCAGCGAGAACGAGCGCGTGCCGCTGCGCAACAAGGTGCTCAAGGGCCTCTACCCACCTGGGTCGACGGTCAAGCCAATGGTAGCGATGGCATTCCTCGAGGCCGGGCTGGACCCGTCCGAGACGACCATGTGCGGTGGCGGGCTGAGGGTCGGCAATCGCGTGTTCCACTGCTGGAATCGCCGGGGCCATGGCGCTGTCGACATGGCCAAGGGCATCTACCAGTCGTGTGACGTCTACTTCTATCACTTCGCCCAGCGGCTCGGGATGGACGTTATCGCGCCGATGGCCCGACGTTGCGGAATGGGGCAGGAATTTCCGCTTCCGGTCTCCAGCCAGTTCTTCGGCACTGTGCCCGACCCGGCGTGGAAGTTGCGGAAGTACGGGCAACCGTGGCAGCCGTTCGACACGGTCAACGCGACGATCGGCCAAGGCTACATGCTCGCCAACCCGCTGCAGCTGGCCGTGATGGCCGCGCGGCTCGCGACCGGCAACAAGGTCATGCCGCGGTTGCTGCTCGACGAGAACCGGCCGCGGTTCGAAAGCATGAACTTCCACGGCGACCATGTGCAGGTGATCCAGAATGCGATGCGGGACGTGGTCAATGGCCCGGGCACCGCGGGCCGTGCGCGGCTGCCGATCGAGAATGTGCTGATGGCCGGCAAGACGGGTACCGCCCAGGTCGTCAGCCTCTCGGTCAGCAGCGGCAAGGGCGGGCAGTGGAAGTTCCGCGACCACGGGCTGTTCATCTTCTTCGCGCCCTTCGACAACCCGCGTTACGCGGGCGCAGTCGTGATCGAGCACGGCGGAGGCTCTGGCGCAGCCTATCCGATCGCGAGGGACGTCACGACGTTCCTGTTCGACCCCGCGAAAGGCCTCGAGGTGCTGCATGCACTGGAGAAGCAATGGGGCGGGACAGCGCAGGAGCGGCTTGCCGCCGAGTATGCCCGATATGCGGCCGCCGCCGGAGTTGACATTCCTCCCGCTCCGTCGGACCCGGCAACGATCATCCGCTTGGTCGAGGCCGAAGCTCGCGCCGCAGCGCAGCCCGCGGCGGTGGCCACCCAGGCGATCACTCCACCCTCGGAAACGGCCGGGGGTGAAACACTGTGAAGCTGGCTGTCCTCCCTGCTCCGCTGGAAGGCTTGCCGTGGCGCGTGCTGATTCCCCTGACCCTGCTCGTCTGCTTCGGCGCAGCGGTCCTCCACTCGGCGGCGGGCGGCTCGTTCGAGCGCTACGCCTCCTCGCACCTGGTGCGTTACGGCATCTTCCTGGTCATGGCGCTGGTCATTCGCCTGTTGCCGCGAGACCTGATCCTGCTCGCCGCCTACCCCGCCTATGCCGCCGTGGTCGTCATGCTGGTGGTGGTCGAGGCGATCGGGGTGGTCGGCGGCGGAAGCCAGCGCTGGATCAATCTCGGCTTCATGCAGCTGCAGCCGTCGGAATTCATGAAGCCGTGCATCGTCCTCGTGCTGGCCAGCTTCTATCATTCGCTCCCGCCAGGCATGACCGGCAGCTGGCGGGCGCTGATTCCCGCCGGGCTGCTGATCGGTGTGCCCGTGGGCCTCGTCATGCTCCAGCCAGACCTCGGGACCAGTCTCGCAATCTCGTTCGGCGGCATCGTGGTGATGTTCCTCGCGGGGCTCCCGGCGAGGTGGTTCGTCGGCGGCGGGCTGGCCGCGATGGTGGCCGCCCCGCTCGCCTACTTCTTTGCCCTGCACGACTACCAGCGCGCGCGTGTGACCACGTTTCTCGATCCGGAAAGCGATCCGCTCGGCACCGGCTATCACATCACGCAATCGAAGATTGCCATAGGCTCCGGCGGAATCAGCGGCAAGGGGTTCGGCCAGGGCTCGCAGAGCCACCTCAACTATCTTCCCGAGCCGCACACGGATTTCGTATTCGCGACGATGGCCGAGGAATGGGGCCTGTTCGGGGGGCTGTTCGTGCTGCTCGTGTTCGGCATCATTCTGCGCTGGGGCTGGTCCGTCGCTCGTCGCGCCCCGGATCGCTTCTCGCGCTTGCTTGCCGGAGGGATGACGGCGACGATCTTCTTCTACGTCGCGATCAACCTGCTGATGGTCATGGGCCTGGCACCGGTCGTCGGGATCCCGCTGCCGTTCATGAGCCACGGCGGATCGTCGATGCTGACCAACATGCTGTGTCTCGGCACGTTGATGATGATCGACCGCTGGAGCCGCAGGCCTGGCGGCGGCAGCTCGTTCGCCTGAGGCCACACAGGCCCCTTTTCACACGGCGAGCAATCGCTATATGGGCCGCTCCCCGCGATTCGCGGGTTCCGCGGAAATCGCCCGGATGGACGCATAGCTCAGTTGGTAGAGCAGCTGACTCTTAATCAGCGGGTCCTAGGTTCGAGCCCTAGTGCGTCCACCACCTTCTTTCCAAAATCAGGTACCTGGAAACTGCCCATCGCTCGGGCCCGCGAACCGGAACCGAACTATGCCATCGGTTCCAGGGATTTCCCCCCCGTTCCGCCGAGACAATGGAGCCGATCCGAGTGGGAAAGCGTCCATTGCCTCGGAGCGGCCGCCACGATAGTCGCCGGCCCTCTCAAGTCGAACTCCGAAGAGAATGGCTGAAGTGAAGCCTCCGCTTGATTGACGTTTGCGGGAGAAAAAAGCGGTGGGAGCTGGAAACGAATCTCGCTTCAAATGAGAGTCTGTTAACGACGCCCCACGTATTCGACGGTGGTTCACCGGTAAGACCATGGACTCGATCGCAAGCCCCGGGCAGAGCCGCACCCACAGGATCGACCTGCTCGCACGCGCGCAGCCGTCCAATATCTGCATCGAGCCGTTTCCCCATCTTGTGATCAACGAGGCCCTCGACCCCGAACTCTACGCCGCCCTGGCAAGCTCCTTTCCGCGGCCGGAAGTCGTCGCAGGACCCGGCTACCAGCGGCGTCAAGGAAACAACCGACGGTACTCAGCGCCGGCCTGGTCGCTCCTTCTGCGCGAGGACCTGCATCCGGTTTGGCAGGCCTTCCTGCAGCTGCTCGTATCGAAAGAGTTTTTCGCGACCGTTTTGACGGCCTTCGCCGGTCACTGGGATCGTCGCCTCTTGCCCCTGCTCACGGACGCCGAGTTGCAGCGATCGGGGCCGGGGCTGCTCTACAGGGACAGTTTCCGGGATTTCCGGGTGCTCGCCGACGCCAGGGTCGAAATCAACAGCCCGGTACGCGACGTCCCGTCTTCCCCGCGGGGGGCCCACCTCGACACGCCGAACCGGGTCTACAGCGCCTTGTTCTACTTTCGTGATGAGCGGGATGATTCGACCGGCGGAGACCTCGAGCTGTTTCGGTGGAAATCGCGACCCAGCGAGCCCATTGACGTTTTCGAACTGCCGCGTGATGACGTCGAGCGCGTGTCGGCGATCCCCTATCGACCCAACCAACTGGTGCTTTTTCCGCAGAGCGTTTCCGCACTTCACGGCGTGGGCATCCGCCATCCCACCCCGCACATACGGCGCTACCTCTTCATCACCGCCGAATTGGAAGAGGATTGGCTGACCGAACCGCACGGCGATACCGTCGGGACCAACGGTAGATCATGAGACTGCTGGTCTACGGAATGCAGTCGAGTGGCGCGACGGCGTTCAGCCTGTTTCTGGCGCAACGACCCGACTGCCTCGCGCTGGTCGACATCCTCAACAACTATGCAGCGCCCTGCCTCGAAACCGGGCGTGACGTCATTGCCAAGGTCGTGATCACGACGGCTTACCCGCTCGAAGTCCATCGGGAGCGTTTCAGACCCGACCGGACCATCCTGTTCCTGCGGGATCCTCGCCGAAATTTCGAAAGCTTGCAGCGCAAACCCTATCGCAACCATTCCGGATTGATCGACGAGAAGTTCACATTGCTTGATCGCGTGTTCGAAGCCCGGGACAGCTTCGACGCTGTGATCGAGTACGAGGAATTCGTCGACCGAGCGCCTTCCGTTCTGGCCTCGGTCAATGCCCTGGGCTGGCCGGTCGAGCCTTCGTACTATGCCTTCAGGCGAACGCACATGGATCTTGCGAAAGCCTTGTGGAACGAGGTTCCGGAGCTGTTCGACCGGTTCGAGTTCTCATACGGCAACGTGCAGTTGGGAGAGGTGTCTCGGCAATTCGATGACCGCGATCTGCCGACAGGGCTCGAGGAGCGCCTCGAAGGACTATGCCCCCTCCTCCTCGAGCACTATCGCCGTCGTGGTGCGCGCTAGCGTTCGAGAGGCTGTTCCGGGCGCCATTCAAGCGCAATGTAGCCTCGATCCGCTCCGAGCTCCCGGATCCCAAGGCGTGCATAGAGCCGGCGTGCAGGATTGTAGGGCGTGACCGAACCCTTCATGATCTTGCCCGACCGTCGGCAGGACTCCATCAACGACCGGAGGATCGCACTGCCGAAACCACGGTTGCGGTGGGCCGGATCGAGCGCGAGATCAATCACCCAGAGGGCGTCGGGATGTTCGGCCAGAAGCAACATACCGACGCGAATTTCGGCGTCGCCTGACGTATTGGGAGCGATCACCACGAATTGCTGCGCATCGGGATGATCGGTCTTCACGCCATTCTGCAGAATGGCAAACTGCTCTCGGGCGATCGTGTCGCGCATTTCCGCGGGCAGTGGGCCGAACTCGCGTTCGCGCGACGCGACGAACATTTCATAGAGGAACGCTTCGTCGCCGGGCCCTGCTGCGCGAAGCCTGAAGGACGAGCTTTCGATCAACGCTTCCCCCATGGACCGGATCGTCAGGATGTGAGATTGGCGGTTCGACGCACAGTCAGGGGGACGAAAAGCAAGTGTACCAACATGTCCTGCCCATCACGATGGAAGAATTCGAACCATTCCTTGGGCGTACTTTCAACGTCAAGAACACCGACGTTCCGGTCGAACTCAAGTTGATCGAAATCGAGGATTCGACCAAGGGAAGGCTCTGGCCGCCAAATCTTCCCAAGCCTTTCCTGATGATCTTTTCCGGGCCGCCGGAACGCATCCTGCTGGAAGGCCTTCGCCTCCTTGAGCTTCCGGGTGGGCCGACCTATCAGCTTTACGTCATTCCCATACTGACCCATGACCCGGCCTCGACGGGGCAGCACTACCAGGTCGTCGTCAACTGACCGGAAGTGCTGCCGCCACCTCAGTTGCGGGACGGGAAAACCCCTTCGAGGGCGATCACGTAGTTCATCGCCAGATAGGGCTGGAGAATGCTGAAAGGCTGCGAACTACCGTTGGGCGCCACCGCCACCGTCCCTTGCACCGGCCCGCTCAGTTCGGCCGACACGCCGCCGAGCGCCACGTCCGTGCCGGAGCCGCCCGCGGCATAGATACGGTTGGTGGGAGGGCTGGCGGCACCCAGCTGGGAATTCGCCTGCGGCGCGTTGCTGCCCGCTGACTGCGTGGTCGCATTGAAGGTGACGTTGACCCCGGGTGTCTCGCCCGGGGTGAAGGTAGCCCCATGATTATGCGTCGGCATCTGCGCCGTCGTCAGGGTGACATTCTCGGTGCCAGCCATTTGACCGAGCGTATAGTTGCTCAACCCGGCCCCCTGGCCGGTCCCGACCGGAACCCGCCCCTGCAAGTTGGGCAAGCCGAAGGTCGTCTGGCCGTTACCGCCGTACACGACACCGAGAAGCGAGAAGAGAGCCGAATTCTGTGAGATGGAGAGAAGCTGGCCTTGGCAGAACGCCCATCCCCGCGGTGCGAAGTTCGGCGCCCAGATCATCACGGTCCCCATGAACGGTTCACTCATTGCCAGCCCTCCTGATGCGTCAGCTCAGTATCCGGTCACCTCACGGCGAGCGCCGTCGGTGGCCGTCAACTCTCGATCGGTGATTCGCCCCCTCCGAGATTCGCTGATCCCGATTGGATGCTCCTCGATAAGGTCAGCGCGGCCCATTGCCAAGTAAAGATTGTAATCCGCACGCCGGTCCATGAAGGGTTGAAAGACCATTTACCGCACTTTTTGACATTGTCTGCGTCCATTCCTCGGGGTTATATGCACCGAATGGATCGTAATGATGTCGAAATCGCGCTTGCAGCGAAGGACGTCTGCGTTCATGAGCGATAAGGGCAGACAAAGCCTTGTACTTTTGGTAATCTGATTCGCTGAAGACGGCCTCGGCGCGTAGCGATCGACGCCCTTCGGGCTGCCTTACTTTTGGGGGGAATGAGGCGGTGGGCACATCCGCTCTGGCGTCGGCGCTTCGATCGATTTCGACCTGGAAGGATCAGCTTTCCAGGGCTGGCCGGGCCCGGCTGCGCACCGCGGCCGCTCGCCTGCTGGTCTTCCTGACGCTGGCCATTCTCGTTCCCCAGCAAGCTCTGGCACAATCGGCAGCGTGCAATCAGTTCAATGCCGATTACAGCTCCGGGGCCACTATCACGCTCAACCCTCCGTCGGGAGGCTCGGACTTTCGCAACACCGAGTACGGTCCGCCATCCGCGATACCCTTCTTCGATATCGGCGAAAGAATAACCTGGTCCGCCCAGTCCTCCGGCCCGGGCGACACGATCGGGGCAAGGGACTTGTCGGTCGCTTTCCTGATCGGAACCAACACGGATTTCCCGGTCGAACTCTATAACGACATCGACAATTTCAGCGGTTCCGGATCCTTCGAGATCACTGCCGGTATGGGCGGGTATCTCTATGTCTTTGCCTTCGTGGAGAATTTCGATCCCTTCACGGGCGACCCCTACGATCCGCCGAGCTCGCTGACGTTTTCGCTGCGTTGTTCGCCCGCCGCCGCCGCCCCGACCCTCACCGCCGTCGCCCCGGCGACCGGACCGGTCGCCGGCGGCACCAGCGTCACGCTGACCGGTACCGACCTTACCGATGCCACCGCGGTCACGTTCGGCGGCACGCCGGCGGCCAGCTTCACGGTCGACAGCGCCACCCAGATCACCGCGGTCACCCCGGCCCATGCCGCCGGCGCGGTCGACGTCGCGGTCACCACCCCGGGCGGCAGTGCAACCCTCGCCGGCGCGTTCACCTTCGAGGTGCCGGCCTCAAGCGATGCGACCCTGGCCAGCCTCGCGGTGAGCAGCGGCACGCTCGATCCCGCGTTCGCTCCCGCCACCACCAGCTATGCGCTCGATCTGCCCAACACCACCGGCTCGATCACCGTCACGCCGACCGCCAGCGATGCCGGCGCCACCATCGTGCTCAACGGCACCCCGCTCGCCTCGGGCACCGCCTCGGCCCCGATCGCGCTCGCGGTCGGCAACACCACGATCACCCTCGTGGTCACCGCCGAGGACGGGACCACCACCCAGAGCTACACGATCCTCGTCACCCGCGCCGCCGCCGCCCCGACCCTCACCGCCGTCGCCCCGGCGACCGGACCGGTCGCC